>MPMT01000044.1 GCA_002238645.1 Alphaproteobacteria bacterium bin52
AGCAGCGCGCCATGCTCGCCCTCAACCGCAATCGTGGCATGGCCGACAAGACTGTTGCCCAGGCCGTCGTCGCGGAAACTCGTCGTGTCCTGGATCGCCAGAACATGCAGACCCTCAACGCGCGACGCCGTGCCCCCGATGCTGCCCGGGCGACACTCTTCTCCACCGTCACCTTGTCGTTCCGCAGAAACCGACCGATCCGAACCTCGCCCGCACGGCTGCCGCCCAGACGGCGGACCGAAAGGCCCCGGGGGCCGTGCCTGACAAGACGGTCATGCAAAAACCGCCCCGACCGGTCCACTCGACGATCCCCAAAATCCGCCACAGCCCTGACCATGCCCCAACCCTCCTCGCAACGGCCCTAACGCTCCAAAACGCTATGAATCGGAAAACACCCCAAAGGCAAACCCATAACCGGCACAAACAACCAAACGAGATGTGTGCATGCGGTAGCCCCCCGGGGGGTCGGGAGCGTGGTATCAGTGGGTGCACCGGGCACCCCGGAACTGCCCCGGGTTGCCAGGGCAAGGATCCCGTCGGTGGCGAGCCGGTTTTCCGGATCGGGCTTCCGCACCCGCGAGACCATGGATGCAATCCGCATCGCCTCGAGCATGTTGAGGGTGTCGGAACAGGTGCAGGCATCAGTGCCGATACCGACGCTGACCCCGGCGTCGAGCAGCGCCCGGAATGTGGCGAGGTCGTTGCCAGGACGCGCGTTCGAGCCCGGGCTGTGGGCAACGGCGATCCGGCGCATGTCGTCGCGGTCGAGCCACACCGCGTGTGCGGCCACGAAGTCCGGCCGGCTTACCGGTCGCAATGCGGCACGCCGACACGACAGCTGACTCCACGCCGAGAAGGGACGAAAAAAGGCGCCGGCCCAGGGGCCGGCGCCAGTGATAGGCGTATGTAGGGTCGGGATCAGCGATAGCGATGTGCCTGAGACCAGACAGACGCGTAATCCTGCTGCGCCGCCCAGACCTTGGTGAACCACTCGTTTTCCGTGCCCTGCTCGGTAACCCATTCCTCGGTCGCCTTGCGTGCCGCGTCCTTGAATTCCTGCGGCAGGTCGATGACCTCGTTCTTCTCGCTGGTGGCGTACTTCATCCAGTTCGGTGCGTCGGAGTGTCCGAGATGCAGGTACAGGTCCCAGGTGATGAGCTGACCGGCAGCCTTCATCTGGCTCTTCTGCAGGTCGGTCATGCCGTCCCAGACTTCCTTGTTGAACTCGCACTCGTGCATGGCGACCGGCTGATGGACGCCGGGAACGATGATGTACTTGGCGACCTTTTCGAAACCGGCCGCGATGTTGTGGGTCGGTGTGCCCCACTCGATCCCGTCGACGACCTTGCGTTCGAGAGCCGGATAGACCTCGGCGCCGGCCAGGATGACCGTGGAGGCACCGAGCTTCTGAGCGATCTCGGCCCAGGCACCGGCGGTGCGAACCTTCATGCCGACATAGTCCTCGAGGCTGCGGACTGCCTTGTGGCTGTGCAGGAACAGCTCACGCGGCGCGGAACCGCACGGGACCGCGGCGACGTTGAACTTCTCCATGCGCCAGTCCATCATCATTTCCTGGCCGCCGCCCTTGAAGATCCAGTGCATCATCTTGTCCCAGGCCATCGTGCCTGCAAAACCTCCGAACAGGATCGAGGTCTTGTCGACACCCCAGTCGTAGCCGGGCCAGTTGTGGCTGGTCTGGGCAACGCCCTTCGAGACCGCGTCCGTCACCTTTAGCGCCTTGCCGAGCGTGCCGGCGGGATAGACCTCGATGTCGATGGTGTTGTTCGAGGTCATTTCCATGTTTGCCGCCGCGCCACGCGCGGCATATTCGAGCATGACGCCACCGGCCCACGGTGTGGCCATGTCCAGCTTCATCTGTGCGCCGGCCACGCCGGACATTCCGAATCCGACGAGACCGGCAAGTCCCGCCACGAGAAGTGTACGCTTCATCACGTTGCCTCCTGAATAGTGCTGCCCTGTCCGCGGGTGTTGTCGACGCTCCGGTCCGGATTGTCGTCGTGCCGGGATGCACGGGCCGTTGCCTGCCATTCCGGCGCGGCAACCCCATGATCGGGTCGACGTTCCCGAAATGTCAATGTTCGCGCGTCGCAGGCCACATCCGCAGGGCTCGGGAGCGCGGTATCAGTGGGTGCACCGGGCGTGCCGTTCGACGTGGTAGTCACGCCGGGCGAGTTCGACCGAGAACCGGCGCACGGGTTCCTGCAGGCGTTCGGCGGCGGCCCGGGCGTCGGCATTGACTGCGGCAAGACGTTCGGCCGCGACTTCGGCGTCACGGGCGAGTTTCGCTTCGTTCACCGTGACCATCCGCCCGTTCTCGAGCACCATGCGCCCGCCGATCATCACGGACTCGACCCCGGTACCGTCCTCCCCGTGCACGACCTGGTTGACCGCGTCGTTGAGCGGGACGTAGTTGATCCGGTCGAGGTCGAGGAAGACGATGTCGGCCTTCCGACCCGGAGCAATGCTGCCGATCTCCTCGCCGAATCCGAGTACGTCGGCACTGCCCCGGGTCGCCAGCGCAAGGATCTCGTCGGTGGCGAGCCAGCGTTCCGGATCGAGTTCCTGCACCCGCGAGACCATGGATGCGACCCGCATCGCCTCGAACATGTTCAGGTTGTCGGAGCAGGTACAGGCATCGGTGCCGATTCCGACCCTGACCCCGGCGTCGAGCAACGCCCGGGATGCGGCGAGGCCGTTGCCAAGCCGGGCGTTCGAGCCGGGATTGTGGGCGACGGCGCCGCCGGCATCGGCGATTCGGCGCATGTCGTCGCGGTCGAGCCACACCGCGTGCGCGGCCACGAAATCCGGCCCGAGGATGCCGAGGTGATCGAGCCACGCGGTCTGGGTCATCCCGTAAAGCTGCATGCCCGCATGGGCCTGCACCTTCGACTCCGCCAGATGGGTGTGAAACCCGACCCCATTTTCCTCGGCGACCGCCCGTGCCGCACGCAGGAACTCGGTGCTGCAGTGATGCGGGATGGTTGGGGCCAGCGCCAACCGGACCCGGTCGCGACTGAACGACCAGGCGGCGAGCGCGCGCTTCCACGCGGCAAGGCTGGTTGCAAACGGTTCGATCGCCACCGCCTCGGCATCGCGACGAACCGGGTCCGGAAGCGCATCCAGCAGGCCGGGAACCGCCTGGTAGAAGGTTCGGTCGGCCATCATCGGTGCGATGACGGCGCGCATCCCGACATCGCTGTATGCACGGCCGACCGCGTCGAGTCCGTCCGGGGTGGGCACAGGGAACTCGAAGGTGAGGTCGTAGGCAGCGGTGCATCCCTTGCGCACCATCTCCACGGCGCCGATCAGCGTCGAGAGGTACTTGTCCTCGAGCGTGCGGCCTCCCGTGATCCAGGGCGCGGCATTAAGCAGCAGTTCGAGGTTCCAGCGGTCTCCCAGGCTCTTGGCAAGATTGTTGTGGCCGTGGGTATGCGCGTTGACCAGACCCGGCATCATCATCCGGCCGCGTGCGTCGCGCACCACGGCTTCGGCAGGTGCCGGCATGCCCGGCGGACCGATCGAGTAAACGACGTCGCCATCGACGAGAATGTCCGCGGGATCGGCGCGGTGGCGGTCGATATCGAGCAGGCGCGCGTTGCGAATGACGGTGTACATGGGCCTTCACTCCTGCTGTTCACTCCCCGGCCCGCGGTTTCGTGTCGACGGAGCTCAGATGGCGAGATAACCCCCGTCGACCGGCAGTTCCGCACCGGTGATGTAGGAAGCCTCGTCGGAAGCCAGGAACGCGACCGCCATTGCCACCTCGATGACCTCGCCGGCCCGGCGCATCGGGACGTGCCGCTCGAGGATCTTCCGGCGCTGCTCGGGATCCGCGGTGACGCCGGAGGTGCGCATCGGCGGCATGATGCCGGGGTGAACCGAGTTGACCCGAATGCCGTGGCGCGCCAGACGGTCGGCCGACTGCTTGGTCATGGCGCGCAACGCTCCCTTCGACGCATTGTAGCCGGGATGGATGTACCATTGGCCCACGATGCCCGAGATCGAGGAGATGTTGACGATCGCCCCACCGCCGCTCCTGATCATTTCGGCCGAGGCGTACTGGGTGCCGAGATAGGGACCGGTCGCGTTGACGCGCATCAGCGTGTCCCAGGCATCCACATCGCCCTGGTCATCGTAGGCGCTGCCGCTGATGCCGGCGTTGTTGACCAGGATGTCGAGCCGGCCGAAGGCATCGGTGATGGCGCTCATCGCCGACTTCCAGCCGGCCTCGCTGGTAACGTCAAGGTGGATGAACAGCGCGTCTCCGCCTGCGGCCCGGATATCCGACGCGACACCCTGCCCTTCGGCTTCAAGCAGGTCCCCGATCGCCACCCTTGCGCCCTGCTCGGCCATGAGCCGCGCTGTTGCGGCTCCCATCCCGAAGGCTCCGCCCGTGATCAGTGCGACCTTGCCATCAAACCGTCGTGTCATGACTGTGATCTCCCGCCCATGTGCTGCCGGTAAACCATAGGTGCTGCGAGCGTGGTCGGAAACCACGATGATGCGCTCGGCTGTCCGAAGGGTGCTCTCGCAACCCGGGTTCGCGTATAGTCGGGCAGTTCCGTACCAGGGGAGACCGGCACATGTCTTACAGCGCCATCCTGTTCGAGGTCGAAGCAGGGATTGCGACCATCACGCTCAACCGGCCCGAAGCGCGCAACGCGCTTTCTGCCGCGATGCGGGTCGAGCTGGACAGGGCAATGGCGGAGATCCGGGAGCGCGCATCCGACGATATCAGTGCCGTCATCCTGACCGGCGCCGGCGGTGCGTTCTGTGCCGGGGGAGACGTGAAGTCGATGGGGTCCAGGCTTGGCTCGGCGCGGCTGACACGCGACAGTCTTCGCCGCAGCCACGACACCATGTTCAGCCTGATGAATCTGGAATTGCCGGTCATCAGTCTGGTCGACGGAGCCGCGGCGGGCGCCGGGGCGAACATTGCGCTGGCGGCAGATTTCGTGCTCGCCACACCGCGGGCGTTCTTCCTGCAGGCCTTCGTGCGCATTGGCCTTGTTCCCGACTGGGGAGGCATGTTCATCCTGCCCCGGCTGGTGGGGCTGCAGCGCGCCAAGGAACTGGTGTTTACCGGGCGCAGGGTCCACGCGCAGGAAGCACGCGAGATCGGCCTCGTCCACCAGGTCGTCGGACAGGACACCGCGATGGCGGAGGCGCGCGAACTCGCGGCACGGTTCGTCGACGCGCCGACCAGTGCGATCGGTCTTGCCAAGAACATCCTGAACCAGTCGTTCAACCTCGATCACCGCACCATGCTCGAACTCGAGGCGATGGCGCAGTCGATCGCCCGGGACGGGCAGTTCCACAAAGAGGCGATTCGCCGTTTCGCGGCCAAGGAACCGCCGCTTTACGACTGGGATGCCGCAGCCCGCCAGGCGGCGGAGTGACGCGGCCTCAGTTGAAGAAGCGTTCCAGGCGGAACGGTGCGCGATCGATCGATGTCGCTGCGCCGCTGACCATTTCGGCCGCGAGCCGGCCCGCTGCGGGACCGATACCGAACCCGTGGCCGCTGAATCCGGTTGCCAGGTGAAACCCCGGCAGTGCGTCGACCGGTGCGATGACCGGAACGGCGTCGGGGGTCACGTCAATCAGGCCGGCCCAGCTCTCGACCACCGGAACCGGGGCCAGGGCCGGGAACAGCCTCGCGAGGTTGCGTGCCGCCTCGCCCAGGATGCGCTGGCTCGGTGCCGGATCATTGACCCGTGTCGCCTCGAACGGTGAGGGACCATCGAGACGCCAGCGACGCGGCGTGCGCAGCTCGGTCAGGAACCGGCTGTCCAGACGCAGCCGCAGCCGCGAGCGTTCGTCGCGGTACGACGGCATGAATGAACGGGCCCAACGCAGCGTATCCGGGACGATCGGCACTTCGGTTGCCGAACCGTGCGCCACGGTGTAGCCGCCGTCCTGGCGACGGCGGAACGCAACATCCTGGCTCCAGATGGCAGTTTCGCTGACCAGGGGTGCCGGGGCGGTGCGGAACACCGAGGAACGCACCTTGAGCTGTGGCAGCACGATGCCATGCCGGGCGCAGAACAGCGAGGACCATGCCCCGCCAGCACACAGGACGGCAGAGGTGGCGATGCGGCCATGCTCGGTCACCACTCCTGACACCCGACCTGCCTGGATGTCGAGACCGCGCACGGCACACTGTTCGACGATGATGGCGCCCTGCCGGCGCGCTGCCCGGGCCAGTGCCGGGGTGGCGAGGGCAGGTTCGGCCCGCCCGTCACTCGGCGTGTGCAGCCCCCCGATCCACTCACCGCTGGACCCGGGCAGGGCCTTGCGGACCTCTTCACGCGACAGCAACCGGGTATCCAGCTGGTACTGCCGGGCATGCTCGAGCCAGGCCTCGTAGCGCGAAAGCTGGCGCTCGGTGCTGGCGAGGTAGAGCGAGCCGGCACGCGCGAAACCGACGTCTTCACCGATCTCCCCGGCAAGACCGTTCCACAGGCGAAGACTCTCGATGATGGTCGGGATCTCGGCCGGATCGCGTCCCTGCTGGCGCACAAATCCCCAGTTGCGTGATGACTGTTCCCCGGCCACCCTGCCCTTTTCGCACAGGGTGACGTCGATGCCGCCGCGGGCCAAGTAGTAGGCAGCTGCGGTCCCGATGATCCCGCCACCGACGATGACGACGTCACTTGTGTCCGGGACCCTGGTCACGCCCCGTCCCTCGCGGTCAGAACCGGTCCTTCACCTTCAGGACCTGGCGGCCGCGATACACCCCGGTCTTCAGGTCGATGTGATGTGGGCGGCGCATTTCCCCGGTGTCGGCGTCCTCGACGTAGGTCGGCTCCGCGAGCGCGTGGTGGGACCTGCGCATGCCGCGCTTGGACGGTGTGGTCTTCCGCTTCGGAACGGCCATGATGCGGTTTCTCCAGTCTGGCAGGGGGCCTGCGAAACAGCGGTCAATACTCGCTCGCGGCAAGGCGGGCAAGGGCAAAGACGTCAGGCAAACTCGAGGATCGCCTCGTCGACGGCAAGGCTCGAGCCAGGACTGGCCAGCACCTTCGCAACCACCGCGTCGCGTTCCGCCCGCAGCACGTTCTCCATCTTCATCGCCTCGACCACTGCCAGTTCCTGGCCTGACTTCACCTGTTCTCCCGGTTCGACTGCTACCGACACCAGCAGTCCCGGCATCGGCGAAAGCAGGAAACGGGACATGTCCGGCGCTTCCTTGACCGGCATCATGTCGAGGTAGTGCCATATCCGTTCCGCAACGACCCGCAGCGTGCGGATCGCTCCGGCGTGCTGCAGCAGATGGCCGTCTTGGCCAAAGCCGGTTCGGGCCACGATCCGGGTGCCGTCAACGGTTCCTGTGAAGAGTTCGCGTTCCGGTTCGCAATCTCCCCGGACCGCCACGGTTCCCCGTCCCTCCAGCTCGACGTCGAAACCGCCCTCGACCGCGGTGACCGTCGCGCCGATCCTGGTCCCGCCATCGATCACCAGCAACCGTTCAGGCCCGGTGACCGACGTGCGGGGGACCAGGTCGGTCTGACCGCTGATTCGTCGTTCCCGACGGGACCGGGCATGCTGACGTGCCACGGCAATGGCATGCAGCGCCGCCACCCGGTCATCGTCGAGCCCGGCGCCAGCAAATCCGTCGGGAAAGGCCTCGTCGATGAACCCGGTCGTCATTTGCCCGGCCATGAACTCCGGGTGGGTGACCAGGGCGGCGAGAAACGGCACGTTGTGGGAGACGCCGCGGATGTCGATGCGCTCGAGCGCATCCGCCATGCGCCGGGCGGCCTCGGACCGGTCGCTGCCGCTCGTGATCAGCTTCGCGATCATCGGATCGTAGAACATCGAGATCTCGGCCCCCTCGGCGACCCCGGTGTCGATGCGGACCCCGGTGCCGGCCTCGGGTGGCCGGAATCGGGCAAGGCGTCCGGTCGACGGCAGGAACCCTCGGAAGGGATCCTCGGCGTAGATCCGGGCCTCGATTGCCCACCCTTCCAACCGCACGTCAGCCTGGGAGAAAGGCAGCGGCTCGTCACAGGCGATGCGGATCATCAGTTCAACAAGGTCGAGGCCAGTGACGAGTTCGGTAACCGGATGCTCAACCTGCAGGCGGGTGTTCATCTCGAGGAAGTAGAAGTTGCGGTCGCGGTCGACGACGAATTCCACGGTGCCCGCCGAGCGGTAGTCAACGGCCCGGGCAAGCGCGACCGCCTGGGCTCCCATCCGGGCACGGGTATCCTCGTCGAGAAACGGGCTCGGGGCCTCCTCGAGGACCTTCTGGTGACGGCGCTGGATCGAGCACTCCCGCTCGCCCAGATACAGGATGGTTCCGTGATGATCGGCAATGATCTGGATCTCGATGTGGCGCGGATCCTCAATGTAGCGTTCGACAAAGACCCGGTCGTCACCGAAACTGGACCGGGCCTCGCTTGTCGCCGAGCGGAACCCTTCGCGGACCTCGTCGCGCGTCCGGGCGATGCGCATTCCCTTGCCGCCGCCTCCGGCCGATGCCTTGAGCATGACCGGGTAGCCGACCTCGTCAGCAACCTGTACCGCTTCATCCTCGTCGGCGAGAGTCTGGACGTGACCCGGGATGGTGGCGACCCCGGCATCGATGGCGATCCGCTTGGATTCGATCTTGTCGCCCATCTTCGAGATCGCATCCGTTCCCGGGCCGATGAAGGCGACGTCCATGGTCTCGAGTCCGCGGGCGAGCTCGGGGTTTTCCGACAGGAAACCGTAGCCGGGGTGCACGGCACCGGCACCGGTCCGGCGAACCGCGTCGAGGATACGGTCGACCCTTAGGTAGCTGTCGGTCGAAGCCGCCGCACCGATGTGAACCGCCTCGTCGGCGCTCTGGACATGCAGGGCGCCGGCATCCGCGTCCGAATAGACGGCAACGGTGGAAATTCCCATCCGGCGCGCGGTCCGGATCACCCGGCATGCGATCTCGCCGCGGTTGGCAATGAGGATCTTCTCGAACATGTCCCGTTATCCCGAACTTGCCGATGGCGCTCCCGGTTCAGGCGTCTCCAAGCACCGTGGCCAGTGCGTTCATTGCGCGGTCCAGTTTCTCCGGCGTCGAGGCATAGCACAACCGCAGGAAACCCTGGCCGCCGGGTCCGAAGGCGCTGCCCGGTGCGAGGCCGACGTTGCACCGGTCGACCAACTCCTTGCTCAGCGCGAGCGAGTCCGTGACCCCGTCGACGCTGAAGAAGGCATAGAACGCGCCCTGCGGCCGGGCAAAGCGGACGCGCGGCCACTTCTCCAGCCGGTCGCAGACCAGGTCGCGGCCGGCCAGGCAGCGGGCGCGCAGGTCCTCGATCACCTCGTCGCCGCCGGTCAGCGCCGCGATCCCGGCACGCTGGACGAAGACCGGGACCCCCGAAGTCTGGATCTGGATCACCTTGGCGAGGGTTGGCGCCAGTGCCGGTGGATGGACGATCCAACCGAGCCGCCAGCCGGTCATCAGCCATGACTTCGAAAAGGAATTCACGACGAGCACCTTGTCATCGGGTTCGGCGTGCCGCAGCAGCGACGGACTGACGTCGCGGCCGAAGGTCAGGGAGTGATAGACCTCGTCGGCGATGACCCAGATGTCGCGCTCGCGGGCCCATTCCAGCAATCGGGCCTGGTCTTCCTCCGGCATGATCCAACCGGTCGGATTGCTGGGGGAGTTGACGAACACCGCCTTGGTCCTGTCGGTTGCCGCCGCAAACACCTCCTCGAGATCAAGCTGCCAGCCGTCCGGAGTGTGCCGGATGGTTGCGTGACGGGCCACGCCGTCATTGACTTTGATCGTCGAGTAGATGTTGGGCCAGACCGGACCGACGACGATCACCTCGTCCTGCGGATCGAGCAGCATGCCGATGACCAGCGACAGGGCCATCATGCCGGAATTGGTGATGGTGATCCGCTCGGGCGCGACAGCAACCTCGAAGGCGCGGCGATGGTAGTCGACCAGCGCCAGCCTCAGGTCCTCGATCCCGTTCTGGTCGGTGTAGAAGGTCTCGCCGCGGCGCATCGAGTCCGCCGCTGCCTCGCAGATGTGCGCGGGTGTCGGAACGTCCCCTTCCCCGAACCACAGCGGGATCAGGCCCTGCCTGCCCCAACCGTAGATCGCAATCTCGAGGATGTCCGTTTCCTCAAGCTCGTTGACGGTTCGGGCAAGGTCCGGGAACGTGTAGTCCTGCGCCATCGGCCTGCTCCTCGTTCCTGTCCGGCCCACGGTCTTGGTGGGGTGGGCCGACGGTGCTATGCAGGCGCTTTCGTCCACTTCCGGCGGCGCCATGTCAACTACGATCTATCTTGCGCGCCATGGCGAGACGACATGGAATCGCGCCGGGCGGCTGCAGGGACGGTCCGATTCCCCGCTGACCGTGCGCGGAGTCCGCCAGGCGCAGGCGATGGGCACGGCGCTCCGTGTTGTCCTGGGGTCAACCGACCATCAGGTCTGGGCCAGTCCCATCGGGCGAACTCGGCAGACGGTCGCGATCCTGTGCGATACCATCGGGTACCCGTACCACGCGGTGCGGTTCGACGACCGGCTCGTGGAGATCACCCTTGGCGATCGTGACGGCTATGCCGGCTGGCGGGAACTGGCGAGAGACTACCCGCAGGAAGCGGAGCAGCGTCGGCGCGATCCCTGGAACTTCAGGCATCCCAACGGCGAAAGCAGCCAGATGGTCCAGGACCGGGTCCGACCACTGCTCGAGAGCTGGTCCGCGGAAGGCGGACACCATGTGGTGGTGACCCACGGCGTGGTCAGCAAGATCCTCCGCGGGCTGCATCTCGGGCTCGACCGGATGCAGACCTACGCCCTCGACCGGCCGCAGGATGCGGTCCATCGCCTGCACCGCGACGGCATCGACATCATCCGCGTCGAGAGGTCGGGGCGATGACGATCTACCTGCTGCGTCACGGTGAGACCATCTGGAACCGTGACCGTCGTCTGCAGGGCCAGCGGGATACGCCACTGACCCTGCGCGGAACGCACCAGGCCGTAGCGATGGGACAAAGGCTTGCCCGCGTCCTCGGCGGACGCCGTCCCGGGGCAATGCTCTCGAGCCCGCTCGGCCGGGCGTACCAGACCGCCGCGCTGGTTGCCGACGAAATCGGTGTCGATCCGGATCGGATTGTGCTGGAGCACCTCGTGATCGAGACTTCGTTTGGAGCCTGGGACGGGCTCAACATGGAGGAAATCCTCGAGCAGTATCCGCACGAGTGGGCAGAGCGCCGGGCTGACCGCTGGCACCGGGCGCCGCCGGGTGGCGAAAGCCACGCCGAGGTTGCGGAACGGGCGGGCAGGTTTCTCGCCGCGATGCCGGATCAACGCCCGCTGGTCATCGTGGCGCACGGGTCGTTCAACCGGATCCTGCGTGGGTTGTGGCGTGGTCTCGACGGCCTGGCCAGCCTGGCGCTCGACGAACCGCAGGACGGGTTCTATCGACTGGATTCGGAGCGGCGCGAGTGCTTCATTCCGGCCGGTGCGGCGCCGCGGGAAGACGCCGGATCGAGCTGACCGCCAGGCCGGTGGCGTCGAGACGGGCGAGGAAATCCGCAAGCGGTTCCTCGCGCACCGCCATGTGGTGGGCATTCGCATGCAGCACCCGGTCGGCACCGGACACCAGGGCGACATGTCCGGTGGTAAACACCAGGTCCCCGGTCCCGGCCTCGACGACCGTCCCGCCCAGTGCGGCCTCCTGCTGGTCGGAGTCGCGTGGCGCCCGGATTCCGGTGCGGGCAAGCGCCAGCTGGACCAGCCCGGAACAGTCGACGCCGAGGCTGGATCGCCCGCCCCACAGGTAGGGCGCACCGAGGAACATGCGGGCGACGGCGACGTGATCGTCGGCAGGACTGCCCACGGGAACAAGGTGCCGGTCCGGGACCCAGCCACTGCCGGCGATGGCCGAGTACCCCCCTTCCCTCGCTCCAACCGCGACCGGGCTGTTCATGTGCAGCATGGCTACCGGCCGGCTGCGCAAGTCCGGACGCAAAAAGGCAACGGTGCGCAGCACGCCGATCGCGTGGGTCGGGTCGACGACCGTGGCAGTCAGGCCGTCGGCGGCGGTATAGCCGACGTACCCGTCGGCGGCGCACTGCCCCCAGGCCCAGCCGTCGGCCTCGTCGTAGACCGTGAACCGTTCCCCGAACAGGAGTTCGCTCACGCGTTGCGCCTCCCCGCCAGGGTGCTCGAACAGTCCTGCGAGCGGGACGCGAAGCTGCATGTCGCGGCCGCGGACATACCGATCGGCCCTGATGGCACCACGAAGGTGCTCGGCCGCGAGGTCCGCGCGCCACGCCACGACGCGCGGATCGCCCCGTGTCACGACTTCAGTTCCCGGATCGCATCCTCGAGTCCGCTGATCGTGAGCGGATACATCCGCTCCTCCATCAGTTCGCTCACCATCTCGATCGAGCGGGTGTAGCCCCAGTACTTCGGGTCGGTCGGGTTCAGCCACACGCAGCGGTGAAAGTGGCTGCGTATGCGCTGGATCCACTGTGCGCCGGGTTCCGGGTTCATGTGTTCGACGCTGCCGCCCGCTACCGTGATCTCGTAGGGACTCATCGAGGCGTCACCGACCATGATGCACTTGTAGTTCTCGGGGAAGGTGTGCAGCACTTCCCAGGTCGGGACGCGTTCGATGTGGCGGCGCCGGTTATCCTTCCACATGGTCTCGTAGGGGCAGTTGTGGAAGTAGAAGTACTCGAGATGCTTGAACTCGCTGCGGGCGGCGGAAAACAGTTCCTCGGTCACCCGGACGTAGGGGTCCATCGATCCGCCGACATCGAAGAAAATCAGCACGTTGATCGCGTTGCGTCGTTCCGGGACCATCCTGATATCGAGCAGGCCGCCGTTGCGGGCCGTCGAGGAGATGGTGCCGTCCAGGTCGAGCTCGGTCTCAACGCCCTCGCGGGCAAACCGGCGCAGCTTGCGCAGCGCGACCTTCATGTTGCGGATCCCGATCTCGACCGTGTCGTCGAGATTGCGGAAGTCGCGCCGGTCCCACACCTTCACCGCGCTGCGGTTGCGGCCCTCGTGCTGGCCCATCCGCACGCCTTCGGGGTTGTAACCGTAGGCGCCGAACGGCGACCGTCCGGCGGTACCGATCCACTTGTTGCCGCCCTGGTGGCGGCCCTTCTGTTCTTCCAGCCGCTTCTTCAGCGTCTCCATCAGCGCGTCCCAGCCGCCGAGCGCCTCGATCCTGGCCTTTTCCTCCTCGCTCAGGTTGAGCTCGGCCATTGCGCGGAGCCAGTCGTCGGGAATCTCGGCACCGAACAGGTCGTCAAGTGCTTCCAGCCCCTGGAAACAGTAGCCGAACACCTGGTCGAACCGGTCGATGTGGCGTTCGTCCTTCACCAGGGTGGCGCGGGAGAGGAAGTAAAAGTCGTCGATCGAGTAGTTGGCGACCCCCTGCTTCACCGCTTCCAGCAGGGTCAGATACTCCTTCATCGAGACCGGGATTTCGGCCTTCTTGAGCGAGGTGAAGAAGGTGGTGAACATCTTGTCTGTCTCCCTGCCCGCACCCCTGCGGGTTCAGCCTACGCCCGCCGACGCTCAAGACCGGAACGAACCTCGTCGAGCAGCTGCATGAGAGCAAGTGCGAGCTCCTGTCCGCCCTCGTCCGTGCAGTCGCGGGCAATCGGTTTCGCCTCGGCCCGGCCCTGCTCCATGGAGCGTGTGACGGCCCCGATGTCCTCGTCGGTCGCGCCGGCCTTGCGCACCATGCCTTCCACCATTTCGGCAAACCAGGCGACTTCGTCCTCGTTGCCGCCGCATGGCAGCACCGTCGCGGAGATGTAACCGGCGTGACGTCCGAATGCGTCCAGCGCCTTCTCGAGCGCCTTGTCGCTGGCGGCGAGCGGGGCCGTGGCGACCAGAAAGGCCAGCAGTCCGATGGCGGGACGTGCTGCCGCCACCGCTTCAGCTCCGGTTCTGGCGCCGCGCGAGAAAGGCCAGGCGCTCGAACAGGTGGACATCCTGTTCGTTCTTGAGCAGGGCGCCGTAGAGCGGGGGGATCAGGTCCTTCTTGTTCTTGATCCGCAGGGCTTCCGGCGGAATATCCTCGACCACCAGTAACTTGATCCAGTCGAGAAGCTCTGAAGTCGAGGGTTTCTTCTTCAGACCCGGAACCTCGCGGATCTCGAAGAAGGCCGACAATGCCTCGCGCAACAGCGACTTCTTCAGGTTCGGGTGATGCACCTCGACGATGCGTTCCATGGTTTCCGCATCGGGGAAGCGGATATAGTGGAAGAAGCAGCGGCGCAGGAAGGCGTCCGGCAGTTCCTTCTCGTTGTTCGACGTGATGATCACGACCGGCCGGTGCCGGGCCCGGACCTGTTTCCGGGTCTCGTAGACGAAGAATTCCATGCGATCGAGTTCCAGCAGCAGGTCGTTCGGGAACTCGATGTCCGCCTTGTCGATCTCGTCGATCAGCAGCACCACCTGCTCGTCCGAATCAAATGCGTCCCACAGCTTGCCGCGCTGGATGTAGTTGGCGACATCGCCAACCCTTTCGTCGCCGAGCTGGCTGTCGCGCAGCCGTGACACCGCGTCGTACTCGTACAGCCCCTGCTGTGCCCTGGTGGTCGACTTGATGTGCCACTCGATCAGCGGCTTGCCAAGCGCTTCGGCGACCTCGTGGGCAAGGATTGTCTTGCCGGTTCCCGGTTCCCCCTTCACCAGGAGCGGGCGTTCAAGGGTGACGGCCGCATTGACCGCGACCATGAGATCTTCTGTTGCGATGTATGTGTCGGTTCCCAGGAACCGCGCCTGCTCCAGCATTGCCGGACCCCCTGTGTTCTGGATCTGCGGGTTGTATCGCTCTTGTCAGGACCGTGTGGCGTCGGCCAGCGCTTGTCGAACCGCGGCGAGAGCCGCGGGGGTGGCGCCGGCATCGGGTCCGCCGGCCTGTGCGAGATCCGGCCGTCCCCCTCCCCCGCCGCCGCCCAGCGCGCCGGCCGCGGCTCGCGCCAGGACGACCGCATCAAGCCGATCGGTCAGGTCGTCGGTCACCGCGACCACGAGTGATGCCTTGCCGGCGTCGGTGGTGATGATGGTGATCACCCCGGAGCTGATCTCCGACCTGAGCCGGTCGGCCATGCTGCGCAGTTCGCGTGCCGGAACCCCTTCCAGGGTCCGGGTGATCAGCGGGATGTCGCCGACACGCGCGTGTTCCCCGTTCGAGCCGCCGCCGCTTGCAAGCCGAAGCCGCAGGTCACGCAGTTCGCGCTCCAACTGTCGGCGTTCCTCGACCAGGGCGCCGACGCGTTCCGGAAGCTGGTCGGGTGTCGCACGCAGCTGCGCCGCCGCGCGCTCCAGCAACTCGTCGCGCCCATCGAGGTAGGCGAGCACCGATGAGCCGGTGACCGCTTCGATCCGGCGGACACCGGAGGCGACCGCACCTTCCGACAGGATGCGGAACACTCCGATGTCTCCGGTACGCGTCACGTGGGTGCCGCCGCACAGTTCAACCGACCAGGCGTTCCTTGCGCCATCGGGATCCGCGCCGCCCATGCAGACCACCCGAACCTCCTCGCCGTACTTCTCGCCGAACAGAGCCATGGCGCCGGCGGCGATGGCGGTGTCCGGATCCATGAGTGTGGTGGTGACCTCGCTGTTTCCGCGGATCCGGGCGTTGACCTCGGATTCGATGGCGCGGAGAGCCGGAGGGGCTACTGCTTCCGGATGGGCGAAGTCGAAGCGCAGGCGGTCAGGTGCGACCAGTGATCCCTTCTGGGTCACATGATTGCCCAGTTGTCGGCGCAACGTCTCGTGCAGCAGGTGGGTTGCCGAGTGATTCGCGCGCAGACGGGACCGCCGTGGCGTGTCGACCACGAGCTCCACCGCATCTCCGACCTCGAGCGCGCCGGCCTCCAGCCGCGCCGAGTGCACGAACAGGTCGCTGACGCGCCGCTGGACATCCAGGATCGTGATCTCGGCGCCGCGCGGGGAACGCAGGGTACCGCGGTCGCCGACCTGGCCCCCGGCTTCGCCGTAGAACGGGGTCTGGTTGACGACGATCTGAACCTCGACCGGCGCGCCGTTTGCGCGGACCGATCCCTCCCGTTTGCCCGCGGCAACCAGCGCCTGGACCTCGGCCTCGGCGCGTTCGCTGCTGTAGCCGAGGAACTCGGTTGCTCCCAGGGACTCGCGCAGGTTGAACCAGTGCGTGTCTTCGGCGTCATCCCCGGTTCCGGACCAGGCGGCGCGGGCTGCCTCGCGCTGGCGTTCCATCGCGGCGTCGAACCCCGCACGATCTACCGTGCGGTTCTGGCCGCGCAGGATGTCCTCGGTGAGATCGAGGGGAAAGCCGTAGGTATCGTACAGCCTGAACGCTTCCTCGCCCGGCAGGTTCTCGTGCTCTCCGAGCCGCGCGGTTGCCAGTTCGAGGTGCCGCAGGCCGCGACCCAGGGTTTCCCGGAACCGCGATTCCTCCAGCCGCAGCGTTTCGGCAATCAGGTCGTGAGCCCGGTGGAGTTCCGGGAAGGCCTCGCCCATCTGGCGGGCGAGTGCCGGGACGAGTTTCCACATCAGCGGCTCGGTGCAGCCGATGATATGCGCGTGGCGCATGGCACGGCGCATGATCCGGCGCAGCACGTACCCACGACCTTCCCGCGCCGGCAGCACGCCGTCGGCGATCAGGAAGGCGGATGCGCGCAGGTGGTCGGCAATGACCCGGTGCGAGACCGCATGGGGCCCGTCAGGTTCAGTGTTCGACGCATCGGCCGATGCCTCGATCAGGGCCCGCATCAGGTCGATGTCGTAGTTGTCATGCCGTCCCTGCAGTACGGCGGTGACGCGTTCGAGTCCCATTCCGGTGTCGATACTCGGCCGTGGCAGGGGGACGCGCTCATCGGGCGAAAGCTGCTCGAACTGCATGAAGACCAGGTTCCAGATCTCGGTGAACCGGTCCCCGTCCTCGTCGGGGCTGCCCGGCGGACCACCCGGGATCGCGTCGCCGTGATCGTAGAAGATCTCCGAACAGGGACCGCAGGGACCGGTGTTGCCCATGGCCCAGAAATTGTCGGAGGTCGCGATGCGGATGATGCGGTCGTCCGGCAGGCCGGCAATCCGTTTCCACAGACCGGCCGCCTCCTCGTCATCGGCGTAGACGGTGACCAGCAGACGGTCGGGTGCAAGGCCGTACTCCCGGGTGACCAGGGACCAGGCATGGTCGATGGCGACATCCTTGAAGTAGTCGCCGAAGGAAAAGTTGCCGAGCATCTCGAAGAAGGTGTGGTGACGTGCGGTGTAGCCCACGTTCTCGAGATCGTTGTGCTTGCCTCCGGCGCGGACGCATTTCTGCGAGGTGACCGCACGCGGCGGATCGCGCGTCTCCACACCGGTGAACACGTTCTTGAACTGCACCATTCCGGAGTTGGTAAACAGCAGCGTCGGATCGTTGTGTGGCACCAGCGGGCTGGAGGTGACCACCGCGTGGTCGCGCCTTGCGAAAAACTCGAGGAAGGTCGCACGTATGTCGCTGGTCGTCTGCATCCTGTCCGCCCCTTCGCAGCGGTCCGGGCGGCCCGGTGACGTCCCGCCGGCTTCGACCGGGTTTTACGCAAGCGGCCGCAACAAGTCCACAGGTCCGCACCGATCCCGGGCTGGTACGTGAACAGGCCGGTTCCGGGGTCGGACGTGCAGGAACGGGCATCCGGTACGTCGAGAGAACCATGGAATTCCGCGTTTACGCGCACGCCGGATCGTCGGCCGGGCCTGCACATGCAGAGTTCGGGCCCCTTCCGGTCGGTCACCGGTGCCGGGTTCTCTCACGATCCGCCCGGGCAGGGCCGTGCGCACCGATGCGTCGCGTAGACGCGGTGCGACCCGCAGGATTCAAACCGGAACTCATCCCTGCCCGTGCTTCACGGACGGTGAACGATGGCATCCCGGCGATGGTGTCGGCGCGCGGCTGTCGACACGTGCCGACGCTGACCCGGTGTCAGCTTTTCTCTTTGGGGGCTTGGACGACAAGACCGGCATTCCGGCGGATCTGCGCCTCGATGGCCTCGCGGATCTCGGCATTGTCGCTGAGGAACGCCCGGGCGTTCTCCCTGCCCTGCCCGATCCTCTGTCCGCCATGACTGAACCACGAGCCCGATTTCTCAACGATGCCGGCATTGACACCAAGGTCCAGCAATTCACCGGTCTTCGAAATTCCCTCGCCGTACATGATGTCGAATTCGACACTGCGGAACGGCGGCGCCATCTTGTTCTTGACCACCTTGACCCGGGTCTGGTTGCCCAGCACCTCGTCGCGCACCTTGATGGCTCCGATGCGGCGGATGTCAAGCCGGACCGAGGCGTAGAACTTGAGCGCGTTGCCGCCGGTCGTGGTCTCGGGGCTGCCGAACATGACCCCGATCTTCAGCCGCATCTGGTTGATGAAGATGACCAGGCAGTTCGACCTGGAAATTGACGAGGTCAGCTTGCGCAGCGCCTGGCTCATCAGGCGGGCCTGAAGGCCGACGTGGCTGTCGCCCATCTCACCCTCGAGCTCAGCCCGCGGGACCAGTGCGGCAACCGAATCGATCACCAGGACGTCGATTGCGCCGGAGCGAACCAGGGTGTCGGCAATCTCGAGTGCCTGCTCACCGGTATCGGGCTGGGAAATCAGCATCTCGTCGACATCGACGCCGAGTTTGCCGGCATAGGTCGGGTCAAGGGCGTGCTCCGCATCGACAAAGGCACAGATCCCGCCCTTCTTCTGTGCTTCCGCAATGACGTGCAGTGCGAGCGTGGTCTTGCCGGAACTTTCCGGGCCATAGACCTCGACGATCCGGCCCCTGGGAAGGCCGCCAATGCCGAGCGCGATATCGAGACTTATCGATCCCGTGGACACCGCCTCGACCTCGACCGCGGTCTCGCGCTGGCCAAGGCGCATCACCGATCCCTTGCCGAACGCCTTGTCGATGTGCTCCAGGGCTGCCGCGAGGGCTTTCGACTTGTCCATGGTTTCCTGCTGGTTTGATCGGAAGGGGATCACCGACATGTGCCTGCTCCATATCTCACACCGTGCAGAGGTGTGGCAACGCATATCCGTGGTGCCGTGCAGTCCGTTCAGCCCTGTGCGGGGAGAACTGATCAGGTGTTCCGGCACGGTCCATCATAAATACGTGTTTTGTTCGCATATGTCAAAGAAATAATCATGATTTGTGCGCAACAAGACTGTGGAGTCGATCGCGGCTGATCCACCACCGGGTGTGAGTGTCCACCAGATGAGGTGTGCCGGCTCTCCGGCCTCCCATACTGGCCCGGAGGACGTCAGTCGTCGCGGTGGGTCCGTTCGAGACGTTCGTGGCGTTCCTGGGCCTCGAGACTCAGGGTGGCAATCGGCCTGGCCATCAGACGACGCAACGCGATCGGTTCGTCGGTTTCCTCGCAGTAGCCGTAGCTGCCGTTCTTGATCCTGTCGAGCGCCTCGTCGATCTTGCTGATCAGCTTGCGTTCACGGTCCCGAGTCCGAAGCTCGATCTGGTGATCGGTCTCGAGCGAGGCACGATCAGCGAGGTCGGGTTGCTGGAGATTGCCTTGGGTGAGATGGTTGAGCGTAGTTCCGGCTTCCCGCAGCAGGTCGGCCTTCCAATCGAGCAGGCGGCGGCGAAAAAATTCAAGCTGCCGCGGGCTCATGAATTCCTCGTGTTCGGTGGGTTCGTAGTCTGTCGCGAGCGGTACCCGCATATACACTCTCCAGCTGCGTCGGCCGCACCACGCACCGAAGTAGACTGAGTGCGGAAAATTGCACGGAATATATAGAGCGGGCTTGGCCGCCGCAACTGTCTGGAGTTCTCGAAACTACATTAACAAACGCATGTCAACTTACTGAAAAATAATGATAGTGGGAACCGCGTGATTCGAGCCTGTCGTCATCGCCGCAGGCAGCGCTCGGCAACCGGGCTTCTGGCTGCTAGGGGTGGGCAGACGATGGATCCGCACGCCCGGGCAGACCTTGCGCGCGGTATCGCACAGGTGCCCGTGGTGGCCGGGGCAGATCACCTGTTTTGTTTTGCCCATGTGGCCGGGCGGCCGAGCGCCTTTGCGACGTGAAGGTCGTCGACGGTCTCGAAACTGTCGTTGGCGACGCGAGGAACCGGCCCGCACCGGTCGACAAACCCGCGATACCCGGCAGGGCCGAAACCGTGTTCGCTGGACAACTGCGCCGCGCTCCGGGTTCGCTGCGGACCCTCGGCCGGCAATTCCCCTCACCGTTCGGCCGGCCAGGCGCCAGGTCCGGTTCGGGCGCCGCATGTTACCGGCCGGAAGGCTTCGGCAGCCCTTCGCGTCGTCGAACCGTGATGCTCCCGGCGCCACGCGCGGTGTCGGCGTTGCCGCTTCGTTGCCGGGCCAGTTCCGTAACCAGCCGGGCGCGCCTCCCCGCTCTTCGGCGGTATCGGGTACTGCCGCTTCCCGACGGGGCACCGCTGTCACACCGCTCACCCGCTGTCATCGGCGCATGACTCCGTTCGCCAGACAGGGTCGGAGGATGGTCTCGAGGGCCCGTGGGGTCACGGGTGGCGAACCGAGGTGAAGACCTGCCGTGTGAACAGAGAGGAATGGCATGGACCAGTGTCCGGGTTCGAACGAGAACATCATGGATACAGGCCCGCCACACTCCCGGGGCGGCTCTGGCCACGTGCTGGTGAATGCGACAGACTGCGCGGCCGGTGATGTCGGGCATCGGTGGAGGAAAGACGATGGCGGGTCGACCGATACTGGTTGCAGGCGGGGGGATCGGCGGGCTGGCCGCAGCGCTGGCGCTCGGACGCAAGGGGTATGCCGTCCGCCTGCTCGAACAGGCGGACGAGTTCGGCGAGGTCGGGGCCGGGCTGCAACTCGGCCCGAACGTGTTCCGGATGTTCCGGGAGCTGGGGCTGACCGAAGCGGTCAGCGATCTCGCATTCTTTCCGCGCGCACTGGTGATGCGCGACGGAGTTTCCGGCGACGAGATCATCCGGGTGCCGGTCAACACGCCTGAATTCAGCGAACGGTTCACCTATCCCTACGGCGTGATCTTCCGGCCGGACCTGCACCGGATCCTGGTCGATGCCTGCCGTGCGCTGCCCGGTGTCGAACTCCAACTCGGTCGCAACGTGGTCGCCCACGAGGACAACGGGGACTCGGTCACCGTCACCTGTGCCGACGGCACGCGCCATGAGGGATCGGGACTTCTCGGCGCTGACGGACTGTGGTCGGGGATCCGCAGTTCGGTGGTCGGCGACGGGGCCCCGCGTGTCGTCGGGCACGTTGCCTACCGGGCGGTGCTGCCGATCGAACAGGTCCCCCATCACCTGCAGTTCGACACGGTGGTGGCGTGGGTCGGGGCCCGCACGCATCTCGTCCAGTATCGGCTGCATCGCGGCGACATCATGAACCTCGTGGCGGTGTTTCACAGTGACCGTCACGACCAGGGGTGGGACGTGTTCGGAGATCCGGCGGAACTGCACGCCTCGTTTTCGGGCCAGTGCGCCGATGTGCAGGCCTTGCTCGAACGCATCGAGTCCTGGCGCATGTGGGTGCTGTGCGACCGCGAACCGGTGCGGAACTGGAGTCGTGGCAGGATTGGCCTGCTCGGAGATGCCGCACATCCGACGCTGCAGTACCTTGCCCAGGGAGCCTGCATGGCGATCGAGGACGCGGTGTGCCTGGCTGACCGGCTTGAGCGCTGCGGCGGCGATGTCGCCGCCGCGCTTGAACGCTACCAGTCCGACCGCTACCTGCGGACCGCCCGGGTTCAGCTCACGTCACGGTTCTACGGCGAGGTCTTTCATCTGTCGGGCGCAGCCGCCGACCTGCGAAATTACCTGCTGGGCGGCCGGAGCCTTGACGACACCTACAGAGGCATGTCCTGGCTCTATTCCGGTGTCGACGATGCCGGCGGACAGATCATGGACCCGAACCAGCCCGATCCTACCCGGCATCCAGCTTCGGAATGAAGAACACCTCGCGTGAACCGGTGACATCCTGCAGGTAGGCGTCATCGTAGATCATGCCGTCGATCGAAACCGCGGTCTCTTCCTCGAGATGGGCCCGGATTCCTGGAAAGCGCTCCTCGAGCGCACGCAAGACATCCCGGACCCGGGCCGCCTCGACCTCGAACTCGGTCTCGCCGCCGGTGTACTGGCGCGAGAGACTGTTCGCGAGAACGACCCGGACCGTGGGCTTGATCACCGCGCCGGCTCCCTCAGTCGGCTGCTTCCGGCAGCCGGGCGGCATCGAGTGCCGCCAGCAACCGGGGCGGCGACATCGGCAGGTTGTGCATCCGCACCCCGGTGGCATTCTCGATCGCGTTGGCAATCGCGGCCATCGGAGGACAGATGTTCACCTCGCCGACACCCTTGACACCGTAGCGGTGGTTCGGGTTCGGCTTCTCGACCATGACCGGTTCGACCATGGGCACATCGGACGCCACCGGCACGCGATAATCGAGGAACCCGGCGTTCTGGAGCCGGCCCCGGTCATCGTAGATGTATTCCTCGTTGAGCGCCCAGCCGATGCCCTGCACCACGCCGCCCTGGATCTGTCCCTCGACGTAGGAGGGATGGATCGCGCGGCCGACATCCTGGGACGCGGTGTAGCGCAGGACGGTGACCTTGCCGGTTTCCGGGTCGACCTCGACGTCGACGACGTGGGTCGCAAGTCCGGGCGAAACCCCGCCGGCGTTCACCTGCCCGGCCGCCCCGATCGGCCCGCCGGTCTGCGCGGCGCGTGCGGTCAGCTCGGCCAGTGGCATCGGGTCGAAATCGCCGACATTGGTGCTGGCCGGCTTGGCCATGCCGTTTTCCCAGATCACGCCGTCGACATCGACGTCCCAGATCAGTGCGGCCCGCTTGCGCAGTTCCTCGATGCAGGCCTCGGCCGCCTTGATCACCGCGGCACCGGTCGCAAGTGTCACCCTGCTGCCGCCGGTGACGTGGGTGTAGCCGACATTCGCGGTGTCGGTCACGATCGCCCTGACCTGGCTGTAGTCGATGCCGAGTGTCTCGGCCGCCATCAGCGCCATCGAGGCCCGCGAGCCGCCGATGTCGGGGCTCCCGGTGGCGACCACGGCGGTGCCGTCCGCGTTCAGGTGCAGGGTGGCGCTCGACTCGCCGCCGCCGTTGAACCAGTAGCCTGAAGCGACGCCGCGCCCCTGGTTGGGCCCGAGCGGCCGGGCGACATGCTCGTGTTCGAGCAGCACCTCGATAGTCTCCCGGTACCCGAAACTGGGATGACGCGTGCCCATGATGGTCGGGCTGCCCTCGACTGCCGCGTTCTTCAGCCGGAAGGCGAGCGGGTCCATGCCGATGCGCTTGGCGAGCACGTCGAGCACGCTCTCCACACCGAAGGCGGAAATCGGCGAGCCCGGCGCGCGGTAGGCTGCCGCCTTCGGCCGGTTGCTCACCACGTCGTAGCCGGTCGCCTTCTGGTTCGCGATCGCGTAGGGAGCAAAGGCGCACATGCAGCAGTTCATGACCGGTCCGCCCGGAAAGGCGCCGGCCTGGATGTGGAAGGTTCCCTCCGCGGCGGTAATCGTCCCGTCGCGGGTACAGCCGATCTTGACCGTCATTGAACCGCCCGACGTCGGGCCGGAGGCCTTGAACACCTCCTCGCGCGTCATGACCGCGCGCACCGCCTTGCCGGCCTTGCGCGACAGTGCCAGAGCCACTGGTTCGAGATAGACCACGGTCTTGCCGCCGAAGCCGCCACCGATCTCGGCTGGGTAGACCCGCAGGTCCGCTGCCTTGAGCCCGAGCAGCCGCGAGGTCAGAGCCCGGACCACGAAGTGACCCTGGGTCGAGGTCCAGATCTCGCCCTGTCCGTCCTCGTTGTAGCGCGCGGTGCAGGCATGCGGCTCGATGTAGCCCTGGTGGACCGGTGCGGTGTGGAAATCCATTTCCACCACCTCGTCCGCGGCGGCGAATCCGGCCTCCATGTCACCGAGTTCGAATGTCACCTTCTTCGAAACATTCGACGGTGTGGTCGGAGCCGGCTCGATACCGCGGGTGATCATGTCCTCGAACAGCAGTGGCGCGTCGGGACCGGCGGCCTCGCGCGCGTCGATGACATGCGGCAGCACCTCGTAGTCGACCTCGATCAGGCCGAGGGCGGCGTCGGCGATCTCGGAGCTTGTGGCAGCGACCGCGGCGACCGCGTGTCCCTCGTAGAGCGCCTTCTCGCGTGCCATCACGTTGCGGGTGACATGGTAGAAGTTCACCGCCACCCGTTCCGGTCCGACATAGGCGAAGGTCTGGTCGGGAAAATCGGCTGAGGTCACCACGGCCCTGACACCGGGCAGGGCCTCGGCCCTGGACACATCGATCGATCGAATGCGGGCATGGGCATGTGGACTGCGCAGCACCTTGCCAACCAGCATGCCTGGAAAGACGTAGTCGGCGCCGAACTTGGCCCGGCCGGTCACCTTGTCCACGCCGTCAGGACGGATGGGACGGGTGCCGATCCACCTGTAGTGCTTGCCACTCTGCTCCATGATCGATCCTTCTTTCTGGTCGAATTCCGGGGGATGCCGTCTTCTCCGGGCAGAACCGGACTCTGCGCATTCCGCCCTTGCTTGGCAAGGACGGATCCGTCTCTGCGGATGGGGGTCGACCGCTCAGAGCTGGTGGATGTCGACCGGCCCGTCGATGATGTCCTCGAGCAACGTGATCTTCTTGCGGCGGATCATCAGCCGGTCATTGCGTCGGACCAGCAGGTAGTCGTACCAGCCGCCGCGCCACGACGTGCCGCGGCGAGGTTCCAGTGACAGTACCGCCCACTTCGCCGACACCTCGATCCCGTCATCGCCGCGTCCGACGATCCGCACGTTGGTGACCGCATGCGAGGTCCAGACCGGTGGACGGGCGGCGTAGGTATCCTCGGAGCGCAACCGGTGCAGGCGAGCAAGGAGTGCCGCCTTGCCGACCAGGTACATCATGTTGACCGAGAATTCCGGCTCGCTCACCAGCGCTTCCTCGGTGTCCCAGGACGGGACCCATACCACGCAGTCGTCGGTATACAACGCTACCCAGTCGTCCCACTGCCGACGGTCCAGCAGGTCGGCCTCGAGATAGAGCAGCTCGGCGCAACAGGCGGTGTCCGGTCCGGCCGTGTCCATGGCGTGTCTCGTCAGGAGCCGAGCCGTTCGGCCCAGTGGCGGTAGAAGCCGTGGTAGGCGATCTCGCTGCCCCAGTCCGGGCTGGAAGTGACCGGGCGAACGCCGAGCGTCTCGAGGTCGCGGTCAGCCCCGGCAATGGTGTCGGCCGCACCCCGGTCCATGTCATTCCAGCGGGCCAGCCGTCCGTGGGCTCCCCGCTGCACGTCCTCGAGAGCGGCGAGGTCGTCCGGCGTCGCCATGCCGGTCACCATGAAGAAATCCTCGAACTTGCGCAGCCGGGCCGCCCGGGCGGCCGGACTCTCGCCACGGGGCGCAATGCAGTACACCCTGACCTCGGTGAGGTCGGCGGCATGCGGGATGACCACCCGAATCTGGGTCGACGACTGGTCCATCAGCAGCACGTTGGGGAACAGGAACAGGTTCCTGCCGCGCCTGAGCATCCAGTCCGTGACCTCCTCGCCATGGGTATGCCGGAGCCAGTCCTCGCGTTCGGCCAGCGGAGTTGCCTTCGGGTTGCCGCGGCGCGCCCACAGCATCATGTGCCCGCCACCGAGATCGCACAGTCCGCTCGCGACGGTGCCCGTGATGCGCGCTGCCTCCGTCTGGCGAAGCCCGCCGGTATCCCCGAGGGACTCCCGCATCGCCACCGCCCGGGCGAACACCCGGTGCACCGTCGAAACGTGGTATCCGTCGACGCCGTTCTCCGCCTGCAGCTTCCAGTTGCCCCTCACCATGTAGGACTGGCTGCCGGGAACGACCTCCATGCCGTCGGGCGACTGCTCCGCAATGAGGTCAACGCAGCGTCGAGCCTCGCCGAGGGCCTCGGTGAGCGGCGGCACGTGCGGAGAAAGCGACAGGAACACGAACCCGCGGTAGTTCTCGACCCGCGGAACCCTGGCCAGTGCAAACCTGTCTCGGGCGAGACCGTCCGGCCAACCCCGATCTTCCTCCTTGATTCTGGTGCACCGCCCGGCGGTATCGAAGCACCAGCCGTGAAACCGGCAGGTGACGGTCTTCATGGTGCCGCGGCGCGCCCGCGTCAGCAGGGCGCCGCGGTGCGGACAGGCGTCTATGAAGCCGTTGATCGCGCCGTCACCGTCGCGGATCAGGAACACTGGCTGACGCCCGGCGCGCAGCGCGTAGTAGTCACCGTGCCCGGCAATCTGGCTCTCGTGGCAGCCGTATATCCAGCCACCCTCGAAGATGCGCGCAAGCTCCGTCTCGAACAGGTCGGGATCGGTGTAGATGTCCCGGCCCACGCGGAAGGTGCCGTTTGTCTCTTCAACGAAGCCGCGATGGGCGACAGACTGCTGCATCGCCTCTCCTCCCCTGATGGCCCGGGCGCCAGCCTATCGCGCCCGCGCGCAGCATGACAGCGGATCGCGTGGGCGGTATCGTGTATCGAGACCTGCCGTGGCGGCGAGGGCGCGCGGCGGAGCCTGTACCCCCTTGTTGTGGAGTCTGTTTGACCATGAAGATCGGCCTGTTCCTGACGAACCAGCAATTCCGTGAAACCGACATGGTCGCCGCGCTCGACGAGCAGGTCGCCATGGTGCACCACATGCGCGATCACGGATGGGACTCCCTGATCTCCGGTCAGCATTACCTGAACGAGGGTGACAACCAGCAGCTCCAGATGGTGCCCTTCCTGTCCCGCCTCATTCCCGAGGCCGGTGACATGCAGGTCGGTCTCGGTATCCTGCTGCTCAACCTGCACAACCCGGTCTACACCGCAGAGACCGTGGCCAGCATGGACGTGCTCTGCGGCGGCCGGCTGATCTTCGGTGTCGGGCTCGGCTACCGCGATGTCGAGTTCAACGCGTTCGCGGTCCCGCGCGGGAAGCGGGTCGCCCGGTTCGAGGAATACCTCACCCTGATCGAGCGACTCTGGACCGAGGACAGTGTCAGTCACTGCAGCGACACGTGCATCCTCGACAATGTCCGGATGAACATCAGGCCGGTGCAGAAACCGCGACCGCCGATCTGGCTTGCCGCCAACAACGACCCGGCAATCGCACGGGCAGCGCGCGTGGCCGACTGCTGGTTCGTCAACCCGCATTCGACCATCGAGACCATCACCCGGCACATGGAGGTCTACCGCCAGGCGCTACGCGATGCCGGCAAGCCCGCTCCCGCCGAACTCCCGATCGTCAAGGAGGTCTACTGCGCGAAGGATCGCAGGACCGCCATGGAGGTGGCCGGTCCATACCTGTTCGGCAAGTACCAGAACTACGCCAGCTGGGGCCAGGACAAGGTGATGCCGGAGAACGAGTCCTTCGATCAGGAGTTCGAGGACCTGGTGCAAGGCCGGTTCATTCTTGGGTCGCCGGAGGAATGCTACGAACAGCTCAGACCGTACTGGGAACAGTTCGGCATGAACCATCTCGTGATCCGGACCCACTGGCTCGGCATGCCGGGTCAGCTGGCGCTCGACAGCATGCAGATGATCTCCGACGAACTTCTGCCGGAATTGCGCCGGGTCGAGAGCCAGCCGGCGGCGTGAGGACAGGGGCATGGTCGACCGAAGGGGCTGGAGGCTGAAGATCGGCGTCGTGGTGCCGTCGACCAACACCATCGTGCAACCCGATTTCGACGATCTGAAGCCGGACGGCGTGACCAACCACACCGCCCGCATCTCCATTCCGGACATGGCTATCAGGACCGATGACGACTTCGACCGTCTGGTCCGCCTCAGCGCGGCCGAACAGGATGCCGCCGTCGACCGGGTGATGACGGCGGCTCCCGGCTGCCTGGTGGTGGGCATGTCATCGCTGCTGGTGTGGGACGGTCTTGATGCGGCGCGCGAGCGTCGTCGCATTCTCTCCGACCGAACCGGTTGCCCGGTGACCGGCGGTTCCTTTGCGGTTGCCGACGCCCTCGAACGGCTCGGCCTGCGGCGGATCGCGATTCTCTCTCCCTACATGCCGATCGCAGATCGCCACATCAGCGCCTTCTTCGTTGAACAGGGCTTCAGGGTCGAGAACTTCATCGGCCTGAAGTGCCCGAGCCCGGTCGCGATTGCCGGGACCACTGCCGACACCCTGACCCGGGCGCTGGATGAGATCGACGGCCCAGGCGTCGAAGCCCTGGTCCAGTTCGGGACCAACCTGCACTTCATGCGCCAGGCCGGCGAGGAGGAACGCCGGCGTGGCAAGCCGGTGCTGGCGATCAATGCGGTCTCGTACTGGCACGCCCTGCGAACCTGCGGTCTCGACGACCGCGTTGAGGGATGCGGAGAGACACTTGCCGGGCTGTAGGCCGAACGGAGTATCCGGTTTCGCGAAACCGGGAGGGATGGCGCGGCGCCGGACATGCGCGCCGGTCCGGCGTGCCGATACGGAGACGGGCTGAATTGGCCGGGGCGATCGCAGGTGCCGAAGCGATCCTTGACTGTGCCAGGATCTACGTGGCCGCCGGGTGTGTTGTCGCCGCGCTGTTCCTGGTGTTCGGTGTCGGGCGGGTCTGCGATGAAGCCCGCGGCAGCTGGCTGTTCCGGCTGGTGATCCTGCCCGGGGTGGTCGGACTGTGGCCGGTGGTGCTGTACCGGTGGCTGCAGCTCGAACTGAAGGGAGGGCGGCCGTGAAGGCGGCTCATCGCCGTGCCCACCTGAGAGCCTGGATCGCCCTCGCGGTGCTGGTCGTCATCGGCATCGGCGCGGGTCTTGCGCTGCGCCAACCGGTTCCCGTCGAGCCCCGTCATGCGGAACTGCAGTCACTGAAACGGACCCTGCAATGACCGTCGCGTGGCGCCCCGTGCAGTGGAACCGGACCAAGCTGGTCTACGACGCCGCCCTTGTCGTCGGGATCACGCTCTACGTCATCGTGTTCCTGCGGGTCGCTCCGGCGTGGCTGGACGTGAAGACGGTCGGCGGGGCAGAGATGCGTATGCGCGCGCTCGGCTCCTGTGCCTACATCATGCTGCACTTCATCCTGTGCATCGGTCCGCTCGCGCGGCTCGACCGGCGCTTTCTGCCCCTGCTCTACAACCGCCGCCACTTCGGGGTGGCGCTGTTTTTCGTTGCCCTGGCGCACGCGTTGTACGTGATCGGTTGGTACCAGGCCTTCAGCCCGATCGACCGGTACACGGCGCTGCTCATCGGTAACCTGAACGTCACCTCCTTCATCGGCTTTCCGATCGAGTACCTCGGTATCGCCGGCCTGCTGATCCTGTTCGTGATGGCCGCGACCAGCCACGACTTCTGGCTGCATTTCCTGGGCCCGCCGCTGTGGAAGGCGATCCACATGCTGGTCTACGTCGCCTGGGGACTGCTGGTCATGCACGTGGTGCTCGGGCTCCTGCAGAGCGAGCACAGCCCCGTGCTCGCCGGACTGGTCATCGCCGGTGCCGGTGCCGTGATCGTGTTGCACCTGGCCGCGGGCATTGTCGAACTGCGGTCCGACCGGAAGGCTGCGACCGGGGCGGACCAGGTCGAACCGTGGATCGTCGCCTGCCGGATTGGCGAACTCGCGGACAGCCGGGGCATCGCGGTGTTGCTGCCCGACGGCGAGCGTGCGGCGGTCTTTCGACACGGCAACCGCGTCTCGGCGATTTCCAACGCCTGCGGACATCAGAACGGGCCGCTCGCCGAGGGCCGGATCATCGACGGGTGCGTCACCTGCCCGTGGCACGGGTTCCAGTACGACCCGGAAACCGGACGGGCGCCGGCCCCGTTCACGGATCGGGTCCCGACCTACCGGGTCTCGCGCTCGGGCGACACGATCCTGATCGACCCCAATGCGCTGCCCCCCGGGACCCCGACCGCGCCGGTGATCCTGGAGGCGGAAGGATGAGTCGGCCGCCGGCTACCGGGCGCGAGTCCCAGTTCTTCGTCGGTTACCTGCCGACACCGCGCCCGCTGGTGGCGTTCCTCGCTGTCGTGACCGTTGTCGCGCTCGGACTTGGCATCGGCGCGGGGATAGCGATCGTGCTTGCCCAGCAGGATCACGGCGCCGGCCGGTTCCTTCCCGGACAGCAGACGCTCCGGGGCATCGTCCAGACCGATCCCTATCCCGTGTTGCGCATGCCCGGTTCGACCGTGGTACTGGCCGGTCTGGGCAAGCGCGGAGTGCAGTCGAGGGCCGCACGGCTTGCCGGCAAGCCGGTACAGCTGGGCGGAGCGTTCCCGGGGCGGGGTGCGGGGGCGGCCGGGCGGGCGGACAAGCCGGTACAGCTGGGCGGACGGTTCCTGGGCCGGGATGCGGGGGCGGCGAACCTGCTGCAGGTCGGCGGGCGGGTGAAGTTCCGCGAGCTCGAGGACCCTGGCGATCTCGCACAGTGGACGCCGGCGCCGGACAGGGTGCTCGGCACATTCAGATTGAAAGGAGAAATCGTCGATTCGAAGTGCTACCTCGGAGCGATGCGGCCAGGGCGGGGCAAGGTTCACCTCGCCTGCGCCAGCCTGTGCATCATGGGCGGGATCCCGCCCATGTTCGTGGTCCACGGCGAGCAGCAGCCGCCCGAACTGCTGCTGCTCGCCGGACCCGACGGCGGGCCCGTTCCACGCGAGGTCCTGGCGCAGGTCGCACTTTACGTCGAACTTGAGGGCGAGCTGCTGGCACGCGACGACCTGCTGATCTTCCGGGTCGATCCGGCAAGCCTGCGCGTGCCGTAGCCCACGCCATGACGGTCGCGACGCACCATGGTTCGAGGACATCGGTGGGCGGAGCCCGGCGTCGGGGATGCGCCGGCCGATGAACCGGCAGACCCACAGTATGCTCGCGGCCCTGTGGGCGTGTGGTGTCGGTGTCGGCCTGCTGCTGCTCTGGCCGTTGCTGCGGGCCGAACTCCGGGGAACCGTGTTCAACGAACTGTGGGTGCCCCTGATCCCGGTCTATGTCGTACTTGGGCTCTGGATTGCGGAAGGCATCTGGGCCAAGATCCCGTCCCCGCGGGATGCGGCGCCGGAAGACGAGTGACGGCGTCACACCCCCGCGTGCACAGGAGACGAGGAGGAGACCGGAGTGGCCACCATCAGCACCCAGGTGCAGCTTGCTGCCCGACCGGTGGGAGATCCGAAACCCGAAGACTTTGCCATCGTGAAGGTTGAACTGCCCGATCCCGGGGATGGCGAGATGCTGTGCCGGGTGATCTACCAGTCGCTTGACCCCTACATGCGCGGACGCATGGACGATGCGAAGTCCTACGCGAAGCCGGTACCGGTGGGCGGGGTCATGGAAGCGGGTACAGTTGCCGAGGTGGTTCGCTCGCGGCACCCGGACTTCCGGCAAGGCGATATCGTGGTCTCGCGGTTCGGCTGGCAGACCCATGCCGTCAGCGACGGCAGGGGAGTGCAGCGCGTCGACCCGGCGCTGGCGCCGATATCGACTGCGCTGGGCGTGCTGGGCATGCCAGGCATGACCGCCTATGTCGGCCTGCTCGACATCGGTCAGCCGAAGGCGGGCGAGACCGTGGTGGTGGCGGCGGCGTCCGGCGCGGTTGGTGCGGTGGTCGGCCAGATCGCCCGCATCAAGGGCTGCAGGGTGATCGGCATCGCGGGATCGGCGGAGAAGTGCGACTACGTGACCGGCGAACTCGGTTTCGATGCCTGTCTCAACCACCGCGACCCCGGGCTTGGCGACGCGCTTGCCGCCGCCTGTCCGGACGGGATCGACGTCTATTTCGAAAATGTCGGCGGCGCGGTGTTCGACGCCGTGCTGCCGCTGCTCAATGCCTTTGCCCGCATTCCCGTCTGCGGCCTGATCTCGCGCTACAGCCATGTCGGCGGGTTTCCCGGGCCCGACCAGCTGCCGCGACTGATGCGCGCGGTTCTGACCAGCCGGCTCGCCATCCAGGGCTTCATCATCACCGATCGCTGGAACCGGTTTCCGGACTTCCTTTCCGACATGTCGGGCTGGATCTCTTCGGGCGAACTCCGGTACCGGGAGGATTTCGTGGACGGGATCGAGAACGCGCCCGACGCTTTCATGGGGCTGCTCAAGGGCCGGAACTTCGGCAAGTTGATCGTACGGGTATCGGAGGATCCGACCAGATGACGCAACAGACAACACGACGGCGCTTCGAGAGTTTCGAGGCGCTGCAGGCCGAGGTCGGCAGCGAGATCGGGATCAGCGACTGGATGACCGTCGACCAGGAGCGGATCAACCGGTTCGCCGAGGCGACCGGCGATCACCAGTGGATCCATGTCGACGTCGAGCGCTCGAAGCGGGAATCACCCTACGGGGCCCCGATCGCGCACGGCCATCTCACGCTGTCCCTGGTTCCGAGGCTGATTGCCGCGACACTCGAGTACCTCCCGCGCACCGCGGGCATCAACTACGGCCTCGACAAGGCGCGGTTCATGTCTCCGGTCAGGGCCGGCGACCGCATTCGCGGCCGGGTGCGGCTTGCCGCTGCCGAGCGGACGAACGAGAAGACGGTGAAGGTGACCTACAGCACCACGGTCGAGATCGAGGGCGAGAGCAAGCCGGCCTGCGTGGCCGAGACCATCGCGCTGTATCTGAACTGAGCCCTGCCCGTGTTCGGGGTTGCGCGTCGCAGCGGGGGCCGGTAGGGATACCGCCCGCCGGGGCCCGGTGGCAGAGTGGTGATGCAGAGGACTGCAAATCCTTGTACGTCGGTTCGATTCCGGCCCGGGCCTCCACCATGCCGGCAACCCGATTGCGCCCGTGTGGTGGTGTTGCTATAGAGGGCAACCCTGATCCCCGGTAGCTCAGCGGTAGAGCAAGCGGCTGTTAACCGCTTGGCCGGCGGTTCGAATCCGTCCCGGGGAGCCAATTTCCGGCCAGGACATTCCGTCCTCGCCAGGTAGCGTCACAAAGCCCTGCTTCGGCAGGGCTTTGTGACCGTGCGCTTTCCCGTGTGTTCGAAGGTCCCGGGCGGGCAATCCCGGCGCGGGTGGCGAAGATCCTGTCCTGTCCGAGAGGCGAAGTACCGCGCGGCGCCGGGACTCTCGTCGGCCGGTCGATCCATCCGGGCGGGTCTCCTTTCGTCTCGAGGACGGCCGGACGATCGATCTGGGCGGTTCCGATTCCCAGCTTCGTCATCTCGACCACGCCGGGGCCGCGACCGCGCACGCGTTCCAGGACCATGCGGCCATCGAAGACGCTTGTGTTGTGCACGGTCTTACCGTACACATACAGGTATGATCGTCCGTTCGTTTCGCCACCGGGGCCTGCGCCAGCTCTTCGAGACCGACTCGTCCCGGCTGCTGAAACAGGACCTGGTGGAGCGCGTGCGCAGCATCCTGGCCGCGCTCGCCATGGCGGAGATCATGGAGGGTTTCATCCGCGAAGCGGCGCCCGGATGGCGGATCCACCGACTGTCTGGCGCGCGCCGCAACGAGTGGAGCGTCTCGGTGTCGGGCAACTGGCGAATCACCTTCGAGGAAGGGGACGGCGGGAACGAGCGCGTGAACCTGGAGGACTACCGCTGATGAGTGACGTCGGCATCAAGATGGGGATGACTCCCCCGCATCCCGGAACATTCATCCGGGTCGAAGCCCTTGAGGAGCTGGGGTTGAGCGTTGCGGCGGCGGCGCGGATTCTCGGCGTGCGCCGCGCGACGCTATCGGACCTGGTGAACGGCAACGCCTCGCTGTCGCCCGAAATGGCGATGCGGGTCGAGAAGGCCTTCGGCCTCAGTATGGACCTGCTGTTGCGGATGCAGGCATGCCACGACGCGGCGCAGATGCGCGCGCGCACCGACGAGATCGACGTTCGTCGCTATCAACCCGCGTGATGGCCTTGCAGTGATTTCTTTTCAATCACACGCCAGACACCGCATGTCCCCTCTTGCGCCCCCCGAGCTGCTCAAGTGTATGATTCCATGAAGGATATCCCCTACCTGTCCCGTTTGACATGGCAGAATCGCGGGGCCAAATCGACTCCCGGGAGCGTATTGTTGCGGAAGTTGCTGAGAGATGCCGGAGAGCGAGGATCGTGGAATTTCCGTCATGAGCGGCGTGGCGGCGAACGACAATGGGGGAACAGAGGCGCGAATCGATGCAGCCGTGGTGACGCTGGCCCGGCTGATCGGCCGGCGCATCGCGCGCCAAGACCAGATCTGCACCACTTGTTCGGACTTTTCTGTAGCCACGAACACCATCAGGTGCGTCCGCGCCAATACGCCATCGCGGCGGCCGCCAACCGTTGCAAGTCGTCGAATTCGGCGAACGGAACTTGGACGACGAAGAACTCCTGTCCGGGGGGGGTGGCCTGGTTGGCAAGGACGCATGCGAGGTGGCCCTTCCCAAGCAACTTCTCCGCACCACGCCTGTCGAGAACCATGCGCGAGCCGGTCGAATTCTGCACCTTCAGGCAAAGTCGGTTGCCCATGTTGTCTCGCAGTCGTGTAGGAACCGCGTCCGCGTCCGCACGCTGCGTGATAAGGACAAGGTGGATGCCTGCCGCTCGAGCCTTCATTCCAAGCGCCGCGACAGAAGTAAGCACCGCCTCCTGATACTCCTTCTCCTGGGCCATCCACGCGCCGAGTTCGTCGTGGACGAGGAAGATGCGCGACAGACGCTGTTCCGGCGAAACTTTTCTGTTATAGGCTCCAATGTGTGGAACACCGTGGTCGACGAGGAGTCGGTAACGAGCATCCATCACAGCGACGAGGCTCGCGAAAACACTCGCAGCCGTATCAACCTCGGTCACGATCGGCTGCTTCAGGTGCGGAACCCCGTTCAACCATCCGAAGTCCACGCCCTTCTTGGGATCGACGAGGATGAGCTCCGCAGTGCCAGGATCGTTGAAAGCGATCATCTGCAACAGGAGTCCTTGGACGAGGACTCCCTTCCCGCTCCCGGTCTCACCCGCGATGAGCGTGTGGGGGCCATGCTCCTCGTAGTCGGCAAAGCCGCCGGCGAGGTTCAGGTAAAGGAGCTTGTCGTCGTCTTCACGGGCTCCGAGGATGAAGCTCATCATTTCCCCCGGATCCCGGTCAGGCCAGTCGGCACCAAGCCATGTCGAGGCGAGCGGAACCTTGGCGCGTTTCTCACGCTTGACGAAGAGGGAGATCTGACCGCGACCAGGCCTCACGTCCACGACCTCGATACCGTGGGTGGTCAACAGCTGGAGCTGACGTTTCTCGATCCTGTCAACGGTGAGCGACGGATGGCCCCTGAACGTGAGCAGTGCCCCGTTTGGGGTGAGCCGGTACTTCGGTTCAGCGAAGTGCGCTTGCATGTCGAAATGGCTCAGGGCTCGCTGGGTGTCGCTGCAAATTTTCTCGACCCACTCGATTGAGGCCGGATCGTCGATCGCGCCCTGCTCCTGTGAAGCCATCCCGGTGAGGATGTCGTGGACGGGTGTGGGGATGAAGCGCGATGCGGAGGCATCGGGAACAGCGGGAGTGTCGCGAGTGCACGTGGCCCGATCTTTGGCCGGATCCAGCCTTGTTCCGGGCGGCTCGTCAACTGCCGGTGGCCAAGGTTCGATCGAAGAACCGACTACTACGACTTGCTCCAAAGATTTGGCACCTTCGGGCTCGTCCCCATCCGCATCAGTTGGGACGGGTGTGACCTCGTCTTCCCGGGAGGCTGCAAACGGGTCACCGTGACCGTGTTCAGGTGGGTCCGTGTCCGACGTTGGTCCCTCCGGGTACCAACGTACATCAGTCAGGCCATCGATTTCGGAAAGGTCGCCTTCCTCATTGGAGTGCAGTGTTTTCCGGATAAGAGGCGTCGGAATGACCAGGTACCTGAGATGGGGTAAGTCTACGTCCCGCTCCATCTTCGCCGAGGTCGCGTGAAAGTCGTGCAGGCACACGACAGCCTCTCCGCTCATCCGAAAGCGGACATCTCCAGCAACCATCTGCTCGAGGAAAGCGGCACGACGGAGCGGGTCGGGGATCCGCTCGGAGAGCCCTTCGCGATCGACCAGAAGATTCGCGAGCCTAGTGCACCACGCCGCGCGCGAAATCTCATCCTCATTGTCGATGAAGATCCGGGCGAGACGGTCCATGGTGGCGCGCACCTGCGTCAGAGCCTCTTTCGTCTCAGCAAGCTCGCTTTGCATGCCGACGAACTTCGCTTCCCCGACTTGCAGGAGAAGCTCGAAATCCTCCCCGGTGTCGAGGATCGTCACTGCGATTGCATCCGCCACTTTCCCCTTTCCCGAAGAGAACCAGCCCCGGTAATCGTCGAGCGAGATCCAGATCGGCCCAGCGGAATTGCACAGATGAGAAGACATCGCGCCGATGAGATAGGCCCGCATCACGCTAAGCCCGATCATCTCACGCGTCGAATTGGCGTAGCGAGCCGCGGAGAGGACCTTCTGACCAGTAATCTGAAGGACATGCTGGAGCACCACCTCGGCAAGGCTGGTGGCGGTGTCGAGGTCGACACCGCATGACTCGAGGAACTCGTCCCGCAACTTGGACTTCAAGCACTCGTCCACCGTTCCAGCGGAGATGATCACCCGGCCGTCGGAGCACGGTGTTGAAATGTCCCGGATGATCTGCACCTTGCACATCTCGAGGAGCTGGCGGCAAGAAACCTTGTCATAGGTGACCACCCACTCGCCAAGTTCATGGGCGCGGCGGATGAGCTCTCCGACATGTGAGTCATCAAACTGGACTTGTCGGATGAGGACGCCGTGATGATCCGGGGGAAGAATACCGCCTGTACCCATCTCGTAGAGAAGGTCCTGATACTGTGCGACGGCACGCGGGGGGCGTGTGAGAGACAGGTAGACACCGACGCCTGGCGCATCCACCTCGGCAAGCCGTCGGCGTGGCTTGCGCAGAGCAGCGAGGTTGAACAGGGAATCGAGCTCTTCTGCGGAGCCTCGCTCCAGGACCCAGAGGGGTTTTGCATGATGGCTGATCGCATCGTGGAGGAAGACAAGGTCCATGTCCCGGATCGCGTCGCACTCCCCAGGCGCAGTCTGACTCGGCTTCACGTCAACGCGTAGCCGCGAGAGAAAACCCTTCGCAGTCTCGCTAATGTTTTCGGTACCGAGCCGAAGATTCTGACTCCGATAGATTGAGCGCAACCTCTCCTGATCGTGGTGCGTGATCACGAGGTCACAGCGAAGATCTCGATCGCGGTGAATGCGTTGCGCCATCCGGCGCGCGATTTCCTGTGGGAGAGTCTGGCTCTCGGAGTTATAGATCACAGCGGCGAGGTTCGTCGTCTCGTGAGGGTGAACCGCGAGGTACTGCCCGACCCCTTCCATGAACTTCTCGGAGGCCAATGGAGCCGAGGCCTCAAGCGCTTCCTGGCTGCGCGCGACGCAATCTGCAGGAACGAGCAGACTGTACCCTGCCACATCCTCGACGGTGACCAAGGGATCGTCGTCGAGAATCGCCACCTCGGGGAAAGCCCAGCGGCTCATCAGGGCCCGCCGCTCCTCGAAAGCGATCGTCAAATCGGCGTTTCGAGCGGTGGGGGAGCCGAGCACCCCGTCCACGAAGTTCGCGAGATCGCGGATTTTGGCACGTCGCTCTGCAAGCCGAAGGGGGTGCCAAGCCGTGATGATCGCCATCGGGTCTGGGCCCTCGGAAGGCAGGATGCAGGATCCCAATCTGAGCGACGAGGGGGCGGATCTCCATTTTGGCCCGATCGCTCGTGGCGTGAATTCGACAGGCTTGGCACAAGGCACCGAAGGCTTCGGCCTGTGCAACGACAGCTTCGCTCGCGAACCCTACTCCAGGATCATCTGCAATCGCCTCGATCGCCCGACCGAACTGGCTTCCGAAGACATCGGCACACTTGCGCAACACCTCGGCCGAGGCCGGATCCACACTCCGAGATGCGCCGAGAGCTGCAACTTTCTGTCGCAGCTCGGCGAGGATGTCATCCCGCGGACCCACCGTGACATCGAACGTGCGGCCAGCCTGCCCGAGCGCAACGTCGTTGAACGAATTCGGTAACTGCTCACCCCTTTCCGAGTTCGGTTTGTGTGTCATGCAGGTTGATCATTTTGGCGGCATTTCCGGCGAGGGCGATCTGGATGGCGACGAGAGGGTTGTATCCGAGAGCGGCCATTGAGCTCA
>MPMT01000045.1 GCA_002238645.1 Alphaproteobacteria bacterium bin52
GTGAGCCCGACTGCAGAGCCACGCCTGTACCGCGGATGATCTGCTGCAAGTGCCCACTTGTAGTGCCACTCGGAATCTTATCCGACTGATTACAAAAGACTTTTTGAACCAAATGTTAAAGATGGGTTGATCCAGCCGAACACGGCATTGGAGAAGACGATGAAGGTGATCGGCATCCTGCAGCGCACCACGGTCTCGAACTCGCCGCAGGTAAACCCGAAACTGCCGTCTCCCATGAGCGCCACCACCTTGCGTTCCGGGCTCCCGACCCAGGCGCCCATGGCGGCGGACATGGCATAGCCGAGCGCACCGTGCGCCCGGTTCGAGAACAGGGTGCGCCCGGCCGTGCGCAGTTCGTAGTAGGCCGAGACATAGGGGCACGGAGTGCCGGGATCGGCCACCACGATGGCGTCGTCATCAAGCACCGCCCGCAGTGCGGCGATGGTCCGCTCGGGCCGGATCGGCCGCTCGGGGCTTGCGGCCAGTTCCCGGAATGCCGCCCACTTGCGTGCCTTCGCCGGGGCGACCGCCGCGGCACCGCCGAACCCGGGACTGGCGCCGTCGCGGCAGTCAAGAAGCCGGTTCAGCGCCGCGAGCCCGAGCCGGGCATCGCAGACCATGGCGGCTTCGGTCCGGTAAGATGCGGCGATCACCTGGGGATCGCTGTCAAGGTGCAGCACCCGCGTGGTCCGCGCCGGCACCCGCCAGCGCTCGGTCGTGACCGATCCCGCGCGACACCCGATGAACAGCACCAGGTCAGCGGCCTCCAGGAGCTCGCGCGTCGCCGGCACGCCCCCGTTCGCCCCGACGACGCCAACGGTGTTCGGATGGGTTTCCGGCAGGCTTCCCTGACCGGACACCGTGGTTGCGACCGCGATGTCGAGCCTCTCGACAAGGCGGCGGAATTCGGCCTCGCCGCCCGACAACACGATGCCTCCGCCGCAGACGATCGCGGGAAACCGGGCCGAAAGCAGCGCATCGAGCAGCGCGGCCGCGTCATCCTCCGGCGGGGCCGAGGGAAAGGCCGGGTAGGTCGTGTGACGAGGCTCGGCCCACACGGTGTCCGGGTCCACCTGATCGCGCTGCACGTCGATGGGAAAGCCCAGATGGGCCGCACCCGGCCGCCCGGTGGTCATGGCCCGGAAGGCGGCGCGGACCGCGTCGGGCAGCATGTCCGAGCGATTGATGACCGTGTTCCACTTGGTCAGCGGGCGCATCAGCCCGTCCTGGTCGAGTTCGGTCAGCGGGTAGTGCCCGCGCGAGGACACCGCGACGTCCGAGGTGATCGAGAGGATCGGCACAGAGGACTCGTTCGCCTCCACCAGGCCCGGCAGGATGTAGGTGGCGCCGCCGCCGGACGGTCCCTCGCAGATGCCCGGCCGGCGCGTCACCCGCGCATAGCCGTCCGCCATGTAGGCGGCCGAGCGTTCGTCGCGGGTGAGAATGTGCTCGATGCCGTGATCGAGCCGGTAGAGCGCGTCGTAGAACGGCAAGGTGGTGTCGCCGCACAGCCCGAAGATGTGCCGCACGCCGTGCGCCTCCAGCATCCTCACCATCGCCTCGGCGCCGTTCAGCTGGTTGCCCGGGGTGTCGCTTTTCATCGGTTTCGATCCACCCGGTCCGGGTTTGACAGCCCTGTTTCGCTTTCCGTATAGGGGCCTGTATTCAGGGTCAATAGCACGGAAAGGGCAGCCTGCCGATGTCCAGCGGCCCCGTTACAAAGGCTGTCGCGGAGTTCATCGCGTCCGCCACCTTCGAGACCCTGCCGGCCGAGGTTGCCGAGAGGATCCGCCTGCTGGTGTTCGACGCCGTCGGAACGCTCGCCGCCTCCACCCATCCGCTGGTGACCTCGAGTGCCGGGATCGGCGCCTTTGCGGCCGCCCACGGCGGAGCCGGCCCGGCGACGCTGATCGGCCAGTCGATGAAGACCGACGTGGTCACCGCCGCGCTCGCCAACGGGACCCGGGGCTATGCCATCGACATGGAACCGCACCATCCGGAGGCGATCCTGCACCCCATCGCCGTCATGCTGCCCACCGCGCTGGCGCTCGGCGAGGCGCGGGCATGCAGCGGTCGCCAGGTGCTCGCGGCGGTCGCGGTGGGTTGCGAGGTGGCCTACCGGGTCTCGATCGCGCTCGATCCGAAGCAGCTCTACGCACTCGGCTTCCACCCCTCGGCTGTCTGCGGCACCTTCGGCGCCGCCGCCACGGCCGCGGTCCTGCTCGAACTCGATGCCGGACAGGTCGTGCGCGCGCTCGGCCTGGCCGGACTGCAGGCATCCGGCCTCATGGCCTGGGAAGACGATCCGCGCGAGGACGCCCGCCCGTTCCAGATGGGCATGGCTGCCCGAAACGGGATGACGGCGGCGCTGCTGGCCGAGGGCGGTTTCGGTGCCCCGGACCGGATCTTCGATGCGGGGCACACCGTCCTGCGGGCCTTCGGCCGCGATGCCGGCGCCGGACCGCTTGCCTCCGGGCCGGACGGGAAGGGCTGGCTCGGTGTCACCGAGCTCGCGATCAAACCCTACCCCTGTGTCGCCTTCCTGCACCCGGCGCTGGATGCGCTGGACGCACTCGCCGGCGAACACGGGCTCGTGGGCCGGGATGTCGAGGCGATCCGGCTGCGCTTCGCCGCATCCGGCTGTCACTGCATTGATGCCAACCCGCTCAGGAGCCACTGCGCGCAGTATGTCCTCCCGGTCCGGCTGGCGCGCGGTGGTCTTGTGTTCACCGACCTGTTTCGCGACCTGAGGGACGAGAACCCCGAGGTGGCGCGGCTCGCCGCGCGCACCGAAGTCGTTCACGACCACGGCGAATTCGAGGACCTGTTTCCGGACTTCTACGCCGGAGAGGTCACGCTGGTGCTGGCCGACGGACGGACTGTCTCCGGGCGCTGCGACATTGCGCGCGGTTATCCCGAGGCGCCGCTTGCCAGGCATGAACTGGACGACAAGTTCACGGACCTGGTGCGCAGCGTGGCAACCCGGCGGCGCTGCGAAGCGCTCCGTGAAGCGGCAGCCGGGCTCGATGATGCCGGGACCGTGACCACGCTCGCAGGCCTGCTGGGCGAGCCGGCAGTGACCGCACCGGACAGCATGGACTGACAACGTCGATCCGTGATCCCGCCGGCATGCGGCGGGCGCCCCGCCGGCGGGCGGCGGCCCCCCGCCGGCGGATGTTCCATGGAGCCGCCCGGCCGTCCTTTCGGGGTGTCGGACCGGGCCCGTCCGGCACGCGAACGGCGTCATCGACCCGGTTGCGATGGCCCCGGCGGCCCGGGCACGGGTCGGAGCGCCACGCCCGTATCCCCGCCGTTCGTGCCGACGCATTCACCACCACGGTTCTTTCCAGCATGATTGCCAAGGAAAAGAAGGGACTTACAAAGCACCCCGAGCTCGGCACGTTCAACAACCCGAAACCGCGTGCGGCACGGCCGGGATACTTCGGCATCCGGACCGAGGTCGATCCCACGTTCAAGAAGTTCCTCAACTGGTGGGCCGAATGGAACAACCTTCTCGGCCACAACGAACGCCGGATGAGGGAGGCGATGCTGACCTACAGCGGCATCAGCGAAATCCCCGACACGGTGTCCTTCTCGCCGTGACCCGACCGTCCTTCCCGGGGCCCCGCCGTCCGGCGGGGCTCCGCCTCCCGCCCGCGACGGGCAGCCTCAGACCGGGACCCGGTGGTCGCGTACAAACGCGTCCAGAACCGTGCGGAAGCGTCCGGTACCGGTGGCAAGCTCCCGTTCGAGGAGGCCGGCGAGTTCCGCCGTACTGCACGCCAGCAGCGCCTCCTTGACCGGACCGACCGCATCGGGCGACATCGACAGCGTGCGGTAGCCCAACCCGACCAGGGCAAGCGCCTCGAGCGGCCGGCTCGCCATCTCGCCGCAGAGCGACAGCGGAACCCGGTTGGTCTCGCAGCAACGGACAACGTGCCTCAGCATGCGCAGGAACGGTGCGTCCAGCGGATCGTAGCGGTGCGAGACATTTGGGTTGCCGCGGTCGGCCGCGAAGCTGAACTGCAACAGGTCATTGCTGCCGACCGCAGCGAAGTCGACCCGGGGCAACAGCTCGTCAAGCTGCCAGAGCAGCGAGGGAGTTTCGATCATGACCCCGAGTTCGAGCCGACAGGCAACGGGCCTGCCGCGTTCACTGGCGCGGTCGCATTCGCGCTCGATCATCCGGCGCGCCTGTTCGAACTCGTCGGCGGTGCACACCATCGGCACCATGAGGCGAAGAGTGCGCCCGGCGGCGGCCTCGAGCAGGGCCCTCACCTGTCGGCGAAGGACACCCGGCCGGTCGAGCAGGATCCTGAGTGACCGCCACCCCAGTGCCGGGTTCTCCTCGCCGCCCGGTGCCAGCGCCGTCAGCCGCTTGTCGCCGCCGGCGTCGAGGGCCCGGAAAGTGACCGGGTAGTCGCCGGCGGCTTCCAGAATGCGGCGGTAGAGTTCGGTCTGCGCCGCAAGGTCGGGCGCATCGCGTCGGGTCATGAAGGCGATCTCGGTGCGATACAGCCCCACCCCCTCGGCCCCGGTGGCGGACAGCTCGGCAAGATCGACCAGCAGGCCGGCATTCAGCTGCAGCGCGACAGCGACACCGTCGCGGGTAACGCACGGCGTGTCCCGTCCTGCCGCAAACCGCGCACGCTGGACCCGGCGCGCTTCCAGCGAGCGCAGGAACTGCTCGCGGACCTGCTCGCGCGGACGCAGGAACACCTGGCCGTTGTCGCCGTCGACGATCACGGTGTCACCGGGTTCCACATCAGTCATGACGCTCTCGGCACGTCCGACCACCGGGATCTGGAGCGCACGCGCGACGATCGAGACGTGGGCGGTGGCGGTTCCTTCTTCCAGCACCACCGCGCGCAGGCGTTTCCGGTCATAGGCCAGCAGGTCGGCCGGTCCCAGGGTGCGTGCAACCAGGACGGCATCGTCCGGCAGTTCCGGCGGGGTGGCCGGCACGCCGCGCTCGCGCGCAAGTGCTGCCATCAGTTCGTCGGCCAGCGCCTCGAAGTCAACCAGCCGTTCACGCAGGTAGGCGTCGGAGATGCTGCCCATGCGCATCCGGGTGTCGTTGAGCACCCGTTGCACGGCGGCTTCCGCAGTCAGTCCGTCGTCAACCGCCTCGCGCATGCGGTGCAACCAGCCACGGTCACGCGCGAACATGCGATAGGTCTCGAGCACGTCCGACGTCGCTCCGTGCCCTGCGAGCTGCGCCTGCCCGACCAGGCTGTCCAGTCGCCCGTGCATGTCGGCGAGCGCGGTCTCCAGCCGGCGGCGTTCGGCGGCCGGGTCCTCGGCCACCACCGGCACCTCGAGGAGAAGGCGCCGGTGCAGGAAGGCGCGGCCGAGGGCCAGGCCCGGGACCAGACAGGAGCCGGCGATGCGCATCGGTCCGGTTTCGGCACCCTGCTCTTCGGCCACGTCACCGGGTAACAGGCTCGCAAGCGCCATGGCGAAGGTCTCGAGAGTCTCGATCTCCTCGTCGGCATAGTGACGCCGGGTCCGGTTCTGCACCACGATCACGCCGAGCAGGCGTTCCGAACGCAGGATGGGAACCCCCATCAGCGACTGGAAGATCTCCTCGCCGGTCTCCGGACGGTAGGCGAACTTCGGATGGGCCTGGGCATCGGACAGGGCCAGGGGCCGGGTGGAGGCGGCGATGTCACCGACAAGACCTTCACCGACGCGCAGCCGGGTCCGGCGCACCGCCTCCGGGTTCAGACCTTCGGTCGCCCACAGTTCCAACGTGCGATCGGAGCGGCGCACGTAGATCGAGCAAACCTCCGCCGACATGTCGGCGGCAACGATACGCACGATCAGCTCGAGCCGTTCCTGGTAGGTGGCCGCCTGGGCCATGACATCACGCAGCCGGCGCAGCATGCGCCGGGGCCGGTTTCCCATGCCGTCGTGCCGGATGCTCCCGGTCATGTCAGTCGAAACGGGTCATGGCGATCAGGATGCCATGTCCAGTCCGTAGGCAGTGTGCAGGGCACGCAGCGCTAGCTCGGTGTAGTCATCGGCAATCAGCACGCTGACCTTGATTTCGGAGGTCGAGATCACCTCGATGTTGATCCCGCGATCCGCAAGCGTCTGGAACATGATCTTCGCGACGCCGGGCTGCGACCGCATGCCCACTCCCACCACCGAGATCTTGGCGACGGAGGCGTCCGCCAGCACGTCGGTAAACCCGATCTCGTCGGTCAGTCTTTTGAGCACCGGCACTGCGCGGTCGAGGTCACTGCGGCTGACGGTGAAGGTGAGGTCGGTGGTTTCGCCGTCCTCCGACACGTTCTGCACGATCATGTCGACATTGATCGCCGCGTCGGCCAGGGCACCGAATATGGTTCCGGCAACCCCCGGCCGGTCCCTGACCGCGCGCAGCGTGATCTTGGCCTCGTCGGGGCTGTAGGCAATTCCGGTGACCGATTGCTGTTCCATGATCTCTTCCTCGCCGACCACCAGGGTTCCCGGAGCGGAACTGAAACTGGAGAGCACCTGCAGCCGCACGGCATAGCGCATGGCAAGCGCGACCGAGCGCGGATGCAGGACCCGGGCTCCCTGGGAGGCCAGTTCAAGCATTTCCTCGTAGGTGATGCGATCGATCTTGCGGGCGCCGGTGACGATCCGCGGGTCGCAGGTATAGACGCCGTCCACATCCGTGTAGATGTCGCACCGGTCGGCCGCGAGGGCCGCCGCAAGTGCCACCGCCGACGTGTCGGAACCGCCCCTGCCCAACGTGGTGAGCCGGTTGTCCGGGCCCAGACCCTGGAATCCGGCGACCACCGCCACCTGTCCCCGGGTCAGCCGTTCGCCGATCCCGTCGGTCGCGATCGCGTCGATGCGCGCGTTGCCGTGCACGCCATCGGTGCGGAACGGCAGCTGCCAGGCCAGCCACGAGCGGGCTTCGATGCCAAAGTCCTGCAGCGCAAGGGCGAGCAGGCCGCTGGTCACCTGTTCGCCGGACGTCACCACCGCATCGTACTCCCGCGCGTCGTGCATGCGGCTGATCTCGGTGGTCCACGACGCCAGCTGGTTGGTGACACCGGCCATCGCCGAAACCACGACCGCGACCTCGTGCCCGTCCGCCACTTCGCGTTGGACAATCCTGGCGACCGTGCGTATGCGTTCGATGTCGGCGACGGAGGTGCCGCCGAACTTGAGAACAATGCGGGCCATTGCCGCCGATCCAGTCGTGAAGACGCGGGAGCCGATCCGGTGCGAAGGGATGTCCCGCCGGAGCCGGAGCATTCATACTTGCCGGCTTGGCGGGGGGCAAGCGCACAGACGGAACAGGAGTGATGACGGCACAGGTTGATCCGGCGGAAATAAGGCGGTTTTCGGCACTGTCCGACCAGTGGTGGGCGCCGGACGGTCCGCTCGGCCAGCTGCACCGCATGACGCCGGCACGCATGCAGATCATCCGCAACGCCCTGGCCCCGGACACGGACGATCCCGGTCCCCTCGCCGGGCTCTCGATCCTCGACGTCGGCTGCGGCGGCGGGCTGCTGTGCGAACCGCTCACACGGCTCGGCGCACGGGTCACCGGTCTTGACGCGTCGCCGGAAGCCGTCGAGGCCGCGCGGGCCCATGCCCGCCAGTCGGGCCTCGACATCACCTATTGCGCCGGCACCCTGGACGACCCGGAGGTGGCGGGACCGTACGACGCGGTCATCGCGTCGGAGGTGATCGAGCACGTTCCCGATCCGGCAGTGCTGCTGTCAGGCATCGCGCGCGTGTTGCGCCCCGGAGGCACCGTGGTAGTCACCACGCTCAACCGGACCAGCCGTTCCCTCCTCATCGCCAAGCTGCTGGCGGAATACGTGCTCAGGCTGGTTCCGGCCCGCACCCATGACTGGCGCCGGTTCCTCACACCGTCCGAACTCTCGCGGCTGCTTGCCGGCGCCGGGTTCTCGGTCACCGCCACTACCGGCATCGTCTACCGGGTGCTGCGGGACCGTTTCGAGCCGGGAGACGACCTCTCGATCAACTACGCGGTCTGCGCGCGCCTCGAGCGGTAGACGGACACGGGCGAAGCAGCCGTCATGCCCGGGGCAAGGGACTCCCGCACACTGCATCGGAGCTCGGCGCACCAGCCCGCGCCCGGTCGGCGTCGGAAGCCTCGACCCTGCCGGGGCGGGAGACCCGGCTCCTTCGTCCGGGGCACCGGACCCGGAGTTCATTCGCTGCCCCTGCCCTTTGGCGCCTGTCACCTCCTTGCGGTACTGCAAACCGCCGGGACTCCCATGCCGGAACCGGCCTGCGGAGCTCTCCGCCGCCGCTGTCTTTCGGAGATTCCTCTGGTTTGCCGCGGTCCCGCGGGTTTCCGGCGTTCCGGTACGTGGCAGGGGCCGCCTCAGGCGTCGTCGTCGCTCACCCAGGGCACGACGCCAAAGGAGATGCCCTCGTCGCGCAGCGCGTCGGCCTCCTCGCGGCTGGTCTCGCCGTAGATGGACTCGAGCTCGCTCTCGCCGCAGGAGATCCGCCGCGCCTCCTCCGCGAACCGTGGCCCGACATAGCTGCACGTCTGCTCAATGTGCTGGCGCAGCATCCGGAGTTGCTGGCGCATTGCCACAGCACGGGCAAGCGCGGTCGGCTCGGCCACCGGGGCTTCACGTCTCTCATCACGGCGCGACGACCGCGCGATGCTGGGCGCCATCAGTGCACGGGAGACCGCGGTCGAACCACAGGTCGGGCAGGCCAGCAATCCCTGTTCCGCCTGGGTCTCGAAGGTGGCGCTGTCGCGGAACCACGCATCGAACTCGTGCGCCTGATCACAGGCGAGTTGGTATCGGATCATGTCCCCGGATCCCGTCTGCCCGGTTCAATGAATAGCCCCAATTGCCCGCACCGTCCATGGCCCGGCCCCGTGTCGGTCCCCACCGGGGCGCAGGTCCGGCGAGCCGGCCGTCACTCGAGCCGGGTAATTTCCTGCCAGTTTCCGTCCCTGATCACCGAGAGGATGGTGACGTCGACACCGCGGTGATCGTCGGGCCCGTAGGTGACCTGCACGTTCATGACCGGATCGAAGTAGTCAAGGCTCTCCATGGCCCGGATCAGGCTGTCAACCGTGAGCTCGCGTCCGGCGATCTCAAGCGCCCTGGTGAAGCCCTTCGCGGCGGCGTAGCCAAGCAGGGCACCGGTATTCGGGAACTCTCCGTGGGCCTTCTGCCACGCGGCAATGAAGCCGGCGACGGCGGGATCGCCGGCACGCGCCGCGAGATCCGACCAGGCCGACACGGCGTGCAGTCCCTCGGTCACGCCGCCGGGGACCTTGGCCAGCGCGCTGTGGAAGGCGCCCGACGGGCCGACGAACCTGATGCCGGACAGGCCGAGCTTCTTTGCCGTCCCCATCGTGGTAATGGTCTGGCGTATGCCGAGCGCCACTGCCACCATGTCGCATCCCTCCCCCTGCAGCTTCTGCAGGGAACCGATGAAATCGGCCTCGTCGGGCTTGTGCGTGGTCTCGGCAACGAAGGAGGCGCCCTCCTGCGCTTCCGCCTCGTCGGCTATCGCTTCGCGCACCTCCTTGCCGAAGTCGGACGGGATGTACATCGCGCACAGCTTCGAGGCATGGCCATTCTCGACCATGTAGCGGGCCGCGAGCCGCATCTGGTCGTAGTTGGACGTGCTGGCGGCAAACTTCAGCCGGACCGGAGGCGCAAGCATCTGGTAACCCGCCGACAGCGGGCTGATGTTGGGGATGTTCTTCGGGGTCATCAGCTTGAACCCGGCAACGTTCATCGGCGTGCCAAGGGTCAGCAGCATGGCGAACACCCGGTCGCGGTTGATCAGCTTGTTGAAGCCCTGCATCGCCTTGGGCATCTGGTAGCTGCTGTCCTCGACCACGAAACGGATCGTCCGGCCGTGGACGCCGCCGGCGGCGTTGACCTCGTCGAAGTGCAGGCGCGCGCCCGCGACGGCGGGAGCCCCGAAGGAGGCGAAGATCCCCGACAGGTCGCCGACGGACCCGATCACCACCTCGTCGTCGCTCACGCCCTGGTCGGCCAGGGCCGGTGTTGCCGCAAGCAGCGCGGAAACCACGATAAACAGACGTCTCATTCCCGATCTCCCTCGCCTTCAGTACATCTGCTCGACCAGGTCCCGGTGGATCCGTTCCACGAGACCCCTGCGCAGCTTCATCGTCGGTGTCAGCTCATCGTCCTCCGCGGTCAGCAATACGTCGATCACCCGGAAATCCTTGATCTGCTCGACCTGCGCGAACCTGTCGTTGACCGTTTCGACCTCGTCGCGGATCAGGTCCTGTACCGGAGCTGCCGCGCACAGTGACGGGAAGTCAGAGAACGGGGTGCGCGTCTGCTGGGCAAAGCGCTCGACGTTTTCCTGGTCGATCATGACCAGGGCCGTGAGGTATGGGCGCCGGTCCCCGACTATCATGGCGTCGGTGATGTAGGGAGACAGTTTCAGCTGGTTCTCGATCTCCGACGGCGTGATGTTCTTGCCTCCCGCGGTAATGATAATGTCCTTTATCCGGCCGCTTATCCAGTAGAATCCCTGGTTATCGACCCGGCCGATGTCGCCGGTATGCAGCCATCCGTCGCGGATCGTGTCCGCCGTCTGTTCCGGTTTGCGCCAGTATCCCTGGAACACCAGCGGACCCCGCGCCAGCAGTTCACCCTCAGGCGAGATCCGCAACTCGATGCCGGGGACCACCCGGCCGACCGAACCAACGCGGTTCGCGCCCGGCAGGTTGACCGACAGGATGCCGGAACTCTCGGTCTGCCCGTATCCCTCCAGCATGACGAGCCCGATGGCCCAGTACCAGCGCACCAGGTCCTGCGAGATCGGCGCCGCACCGGTGGTGATCCGCCGCACCCGGTCGAGGCCGATCATGCGACGCAGGTTCGCGAGCACCAGCCAGTCCCATGCCCGGTATCGCAGATCGAGGAGGAACGGGACCGGCCGGCCTTCCAGCAGGCAGGCCGCCCGGCGATGGCCGCAGGCAAGCGCGCGAGCGTAGGCCCAGCGGCCGATCGGCGTCGCCTCGCCGACCGTCATGGCCACGCGGGAGTGGATCTTCTCCCAGATCCGCGGCACGCCGGTAAACACCGTGGGCGAGACCTCGCGAAGGTTGTCGAACACGGTCTCGGTACTCTCCGCGAAATTCACCACGGACCCGGTTGCAACCGGCACGAATACCGAAAGCAGCCGTTCGAGAACATGGCACAGCGGCAGGAAGCAGAGCTGTTCGTCCCCGGTCCCGACCGGCAGCACGTCGAGAGCGGACGCGAGCGAGAACAGGATGTTGCGATGCGAGAGCATCGCTCCCTTCGGGGCCCCTGTCGTGCCGGAGGTGTAGACCAGGATCGCGGTATCTTCGGGACGGGCGGCCGCGACCGCCTCTTCGAACCGCTCAGGGTGGTCGCGGTGCGCGTCACGGCCGAGCCTGCACAGATCGTCAAGGAACATGATTCCCGGATCGTCAAGCCCGTGCAGGCCGTCGCGTTCGAACACGATGCAGGCGCGCACGTCCGGCACCCGAGCGCGGATCTCGAGAAACTTGTCGAGCTGTTCGTCGTTCTCGATGAACAGGAACCGGGTACCGGAGTCGGCCAGCAGAAAGGCAACCTGTTCGGGACTGTCGGTCGGGTAGATGCCATTGGCGATCCCGCCGACACACTGAATGGCGAGATCGGTGTAGATCCACTGCCTGTTGTCCTCCGACAGGATCGATACCACGTCGCCGCGGCGCAGCCCGAGTTCGACCAGGCCGAGGCCGATCGCCCGGGCACCGTCAAGAAAGTCGTTCCACGAACTGCCGCGCCACAGCCCGAGCGTCTTCTCGCGATGGGCGACGCGATCACCACGCTCACGGCATCGTGCAAGAAACAGTGCCGTCAGGGTGTCGCATCCGTCGATGCGCACCGGTTCGGTCTGATCAATACGCTGATCCATGCCGTTCCTACCGCCAGGTCTTGCGTCGTTTCCAGCGCCGTTCACCGCGCCCGCCCGCGGCCTGGCCGCCCAGGTAGAACTCGCGGATGTCGGCGCTCTGGCGCAGCCGGTCGGCCGGCCCGTCGAGTACCACCCGTCCCAACTCGAGCACGTAGCCGTAGTCCGCGATGTCGAGCGCCTGGCGGGCATTCTGTTCCACCAGCAGCATCGAGACCCCCTGTTCCCGGTTCAGCCGCCTGACGGTTGCCAGGATGGCACTGACCAGTCGGGGCGAGAGCCCGAGCGAGGGTTCGTCGAGCAGCATGATCCGCGGCCGGGCCATGAGGGCGCGTCCGATCACCAGCATCTGCTGCTCGCCGCCCGAGAGCGTGCCCGCCGGCTGGGCCAGCCGCTCCTTCAGCACCGGGAAGTACCCGAGCACCAGGCCGAGGTCGTCCTCGATGGCATCGTCACTGCGGGTGTAGGCGCCAAGTCTGAGGTTGCTGGCGACGCTGAGCAGCGGAAACACTTCCCTGCCTTCGGGCACGTGCACCACGCCGCGGGTGACGATCACGTCCGGATCGACGCCCGCGATGGCCTCGCCGGCCAGCGCGACGCTGCCCTTTTCGGGATCAAGCACGCCGGAGATCGTCCTGAGCAGTGTCGTCTTGCCCGCACCGTTGGCGCCAAGCACCGTGACCACGCTTCCCTCCGGCACGTCGAGGCTGACGCCGCGCAGGGCCATCACGGGCCCGTAGTAGCTCTCGAGGTTGCGAACCTCGAGCAGTGCGCCGGAGCTCATTTCACTGCTTCCGGCGCATCGCCGAGGTAGGCGCTCACCACCTCGGGATGGGACTGGACGAGCTCCGGCGGCCCGGTCACCACCACCCGCCCCTCCGACAGCGCAAGCACCCGGTCGCTGATTGCCGAGACCAGGTTCATGTCGTGCTCCACCATGACCACGGTGATGCCCATGCGGTCGCGCAGGTCCCTGATCCAGAACCCCATGTCACGGGTTTCCTCGACCGACAGCCCCGAAGCGGGTTCGTCGAGCAGCACCAGCTTCGGCCCGGTGGCGAGCGCACGGCCGAGCTCGACCACCTTGCGGATCCCGTATGGCAGTCCGGCGATCATGCGTTCGCGATAGGGCTGCAGCTCGAGGAAGTCGATCACCTGCTCCACCGCCTCGCGATGGGCAATCTCCTCGCGGCGCACCGACGGCAGGAACAGCAGCTGCGCCGGCAGCGACGCCCTTCGACTGGTGTGACGGCCGATCAGCAGGTTCTGCAGCACGCTCGCGTGATCGAACAGCTCGATGTTCTGGAAGGTGCGGGCGATCCCGAGCCCCGCGATTGCGGAGGGTGGCTGCGCGAGCAGGCTGCGTCCCTCGAACCGGATGTCACCGGTATCGGGATCCAGGAACCGGGAAACCAGGTTGAACAGCGTCGACTTGCCGGCGCCATTCGGTCCGACAATGGCGAAGATCTCGCCTGACTGTACCTGCAGGCAGACCTCGTGCAGCGCGACCACGCCGCCGAACCGGACCGTGACCGCCTCGGTCTCGAGCAGAGTCACCGGAACCGTTCCGTGCGCAGGTAGCTCTTCTGCCGGCGGAACATGTCGCGCCGACAGAACGGGAACAGGTCGAGCCATACCTTCCACTTGGTCAGGCGGCCATGCAGCCCGTGCGGCTCGTAGAGGACGAACAGCACGATCAGCACGCTGAACAGGCTGGTTTCGAGTCCGGGAACGGCCACCGTCCCGACCGCGTCGCGGACCAGGTTGATCGCCTGCGGAATCAGTCCGACGATCACCGCGCCGTACCACGCGCCATGGATCGATCCGAGACCGCCGATCACGATCATGAGCAGCAGCTGGATCGACAGGATGATGGTGAACACCTCGTGGTTGAAGCTGTAGAAGAAGTGGCCCATGAGGGCTCCGGCCCACCCGGTGACCATGCACGACAGGCCGAAGGCGGCCGCCTTGGTCCGGGCAAGGCTGATCCCGGCCGCCTGGGCGGAAATCTCGGAGTCGCGTATGGCGATGAAGGCGCGCCCGAGTGGCGAGCGCAACAGGTTGCGGTATCCGAGCGTGACCAGCACGGCGACACCGAGGCACAGCCAGTAGAACAAGTCGGGTGCCGCGTACCGGTCGATCACCAGTCCCGCGATCTCCGGGGTCGGCGCCGTCAGCCCGATCACACCGCCGGTCCATGGTTCGGCAAGCACGATGATGTCCTCGGTCAGCATCGACAGCGCCAGCGTCGCGATCGCCAGGTACAACCCGTGCAGCCGCAACGCCGGGATCGCCACCGCAACCCCGCACAGGCCGCTGATCACGCCGGCCAGCAGGAACGCCAGCGGAAACGGCAGGCCGAAGCTGTTCATGAGGATCGCGTTGACGTAGCAGCCGAGCGCCAGGAACGCGGCGTGACCGAGACTGACCTGGCCGGCATGGCCGGTCAGGAGCATCAGTCCCATGCCCGCGATCGCCCAGATCACGACGCTGGTTGCCTCTCCGAGAAGGAAATCGTCGAGAACGAACGGCAGCAGCACCGCGCCCAGCAGCAGGCTCCCGTAGCGCAGTCCGTCCGCCAGGTCGGCGAACAGCCTGATGTCCTGGTCGTAGTGCTCCTTGAAGCGGAAGCGCATCAGACCTTCTTTCCCATGACCTGGCTGAACAGTCCCTGCGGGCGCAGGAGCAGCACGACGATCAGCAGCGCATAGGGAATGATCTGCGAGTAGCCGGCAGCAATGAACCGTGCGGCAAAGGGTTCGGACAGGCCGACCAGCAGACCGCCCAGCAGCGCACCCGGAAGCGACCCGAACCCGCCGATCACCGCGGCTGCAAATGCCTTGATGCCGAGCAGGCCGGCGGACGGATCGATTGATCCCTTGGTCGCGAACAGGATGCCGGCGATGGCGGCAATGGCGCCGGCAAGCGCCCAGGTCAGTCCGTGGATGCGCCTGACCGGTATTCCCATGTAGTAGGCGGCAAGCTGGTTCTGGCTCGACGCCTGCATGGCGATGCCGAGCCGGGAGCGGTTGAAGAACACGAACAGCAGGCCGGTGAGCAGGAGCGTCACCACGATGACCGCGACCTCGTCCAGGCCGAGCACCAGACCGGCGAAACGCGCGTTGCTGCCGGCAAGCGGGTTCTCGAGCGAAAGCGGTTCATGTCCCCAGACCAGGCCGGCCACGAACCGCAGCACGAAGCCGAGCGCGATGGTGAGGATCACCACCGTGACCTGTGACTGCCCGAAGATGCGCCGGAGCACCAGCCGTTCCATTGACCAGCCGACCGCGGCCATGCCGGCGACGGCCCCGGCACACGCGACGAGGAAGGGCATGCCCAGCCAGTCGGCGTTCCCGAGGCCCACCGCCAGGAAAGCGCCGAGCATCATCATGTCGCCCTGGGCGAAGTTGACCTGTTCGGTCGCCTTGTAGATCAGCACGAACCCGAGTGCGATCAGCCCGTAGATGCAACCGTTTGCCAGCCCGCTGACCGTGAGTTGCAGGATTTCCACCAGGTTTCCTCCCGCCTGCGGCAGCGGCTGATTCCTGACAAATGGTAGCGGGAGAGCAGGTGAATGTCATCGACCCGCCGGCAGTTCGTGGCCTATCCATTGGCACGAGCATCCGGCAAGGAGTCCGTCATGACCACAGACCCTGCTTCGCTGCACCCTTCTGCCTGGGTCACCCGGTTCGCGTCCCTGATCCCGCGCGGCGCCAGCGTGCTCGACCTGGCCTGCGGGTCGGGCCGGCACGCGCGCTACCTGCTCGCCCTGGGACACCCGGTGGTGATGGCGGACCGGGATGTTTCAGGTGTCGCCGACCTCGCTCACGCCGCGGGCGCCGAGATCGTCCGACATGATCTAGAGGGCCCGGCGCAGTGGCCGTTCGGCGAACGGCGCTTCGCGGCGGTGGTGGTCACCAACTACCTGCACCGGCCCCTGTTCGGCCGCATCATCCAGGCGGTGGCCCCGGGCGGCATCCTGATCTACGAGACCTTCGCCGAAGGCAATGCCGCGTTCGGTCGCCCGCGCAACCCCGACTTCCTGCTCGGGCGCGAGGAACTGCTGGACCGGGTCCGGCCGCACCTGGGGGTGATTGCGTTCGAGGACCTCGCCGTGAGTTCGCCGCGACCCGCCGTGGTGCAGCGAATCGCGGCGGTCAGGCCAGGCGGCCGCAGCAGTGCTTGTACTTCCGCCCCGAGCCGCACGGACACGGCTCGTTGCGCGACACCCGCCCCCAGGTCGAGCGATCGTTCGGATCCCGGTTCCGTGCCGAGCGCCTGAGCAGCGGCCGCCGCGCTTCGTTCTGGGCCGCACCCCGCTCGTCGTCGCCAGCCGGATCGGCGCGGACCTCGCGCATCTGTCCGTTCAGCCCGGCCGCCGCCGCGCGCGTCTCAGTCTCTTCGGCCTGCCCGACCTGGATCTCCAGATGCGCCAGCACCCCGGTGATTGTCTGGCGCAGGGTGGCGAGCATCGCCTCGAACAGCGCGAAGGCTTCCCGCTTGTACTCGTTGAGCGGGTCTCGCTGGGCGTAGGCACGCAGGTTGATGCCCTGGCGCAGGTGGTCCAGGGACAGCAGGTGTTCCTTCCACTGCTGGTCGAGAACCTGGAGCAGCAGCGACTTCTCCGCCATGCGCATGAGTTCGGGCCGGTAGTTGGCCGCCTTCTCCGCCATGTGGCGCGCCGATGCGTCGGTCAGGCGTTCCGTGATCTCCTGGTCGGCGATCCCTTCCTCCGCCGCCCACTCCGCCACCGGCACCGTCAGTCCAAGCGCATTCCGGGTCCCGGTCACCAGCTGTTCGGTATCCCACTGGTCGGGATAGCTGCCGGGTGGGATCGCCGTGGCGACCATGTCCTCGATCACCTGCCGGCGCATGTCCGAGACGGTCTCGCTGACATCCTCGGACCGCATGATGTCCTTGCGCTGCTCGAAGATGACCGTGCGCTGGTCGTTCATCACGTCGTCGTACTTGAGCAGCTGCTTGCGGATCTCGAAGTTGCGCGCCTCGACCTTCATCTGTGCCTTCTCGAGCGCCTTGTTGATCCAGGGGTGAACGATCGCCTCGCCGTCCTCGAGTCCGAGCTTGCGCAGGACGCCGTCCATGCGGTCGGATCCGAAGATCCGCATCAGGTCGTCTTCCAGCGACAGGAAGAACTTCGACGAGCCCGGGTCGCCCTGCCGGCCCGACCGGCCGCGCAGCTGGTTGTCGATGCGCCGGCTCTCGTGGCGCTCGGTCCCGATCACGCAGAGACCTCCGGCGGCGATCACCCGCGCCTTCAGTTGCTCGACCTCGGCGCGGACCACACTGATCTTCGCCGCATCCCCGTCGGGGACCTCGGTCTGGATCCGCATGTCCGGGTTGCCGCCGAGCTGGATGTCGGTACCGCGGCCCGCCATGTTGGTGGCGATGGTCACGGTGCCCGGGCCCCCTGCCTGGGCGATGATACTGGCTTCCTGCTCGTGGAACCGGGCATTAAGCACCTGGTGGGGTATCTTCCCGGCCGACAGCAGCCCTGCCAGCAGTTCCGATTTCTCGATCGATACCGTGCCGACCAGGGTCGGCTGCCCGCGCTGGCGGCAGTCCTCGATCAGCGCGATGATCGCGTCCCATTTCTCCTCCGCCGTCCGATAGACCTCGTCGTCGTGGTCGCTGCGGTTGACCGGGAGATTGGTGGGAACCTCGACCACGTCGAGCCGGTAGATTTCCTCGAACTCGGCAGCCTCGGTCATCGCGGTGCCGGTCATGCCCGCGAGCTTGGGGTACAGCCTGAAGTAGTTCTGGAAGGTGATTGAGGCGAGGGTCTGGTTCTCGTTCTGGATGGTCACCTCTTCCTTGGCTTCCAGCGCCTGGTGAAGCCCCTCGGAGTACCGCCGCCCCTCCATGGCGCGCCCGGTGAACTCGTCGATGATCACCACCATGTCGTTGCGCACGATGTAGTCGACATCCCGGGCGAACAGCTTGTGAGCCCTGAGCGCCTGGTTCACGTGGTGCACCGCCGAGACGTTCTGGATGTCGTACATGCCGCCTTCGGTCACGATGCCGTGTTCCTGCAGCAGTGTTTCGACGCGCTCGGTCCCCGCCTCGGTCAGGGTGACGGTGCGCAGCTTCTCGTCCTTTTCGAAATCCTCGTCGCCGAGTTCCGGGATCAGCCGGTCGATCTGCCGATAGAGTTCCGAGCTGTCCTCCGACGGACCGGAGATGATGAGCGGGGTGCGGGCCTCGTCAATCAGGATCGAGTCCACCTCGTCGACGATCGCGTAGGCGAAGTCGCGCTGGCTCATGTCCTCGAGCCGGAACTTCATGTTGTCGCGCAGATAGTCGAACCCGAATTCGTTGTTGGTCCCGTAGGTGACATCGGCGGCATAGGCGCGCTGGCGCTCCTGGTCGGTCAGGCCGTGCACGATGACGCCGACGGAAAGCCCTAGAAATTCGTAGATCGCGCCCATCCACTCGGCGTCGCGCCGGGCGAGGTAGTCGTTGACGGTCACCACGTGCACGCCGCCACCGGCCAGCGCGTTCAGGTAGACCGGCAGGGTGGCGACCAGGGTCTTGCCCTCGCCCGTCTTCATCTCGGCGATCATGCCCTGGTGGAGCACGATGCCACCGAGCAGCTGCACGTCGAAGTGGCGCTGTCCGAGTGTCCGCTTCGCCGCCTCGCGCACCGTGGCGAACGCCTCCTCGAGCAGCCCGTCGAGCGTCTCGCCGCCGGCCAGGCGTTCGCGGAACCAGCGGGTCCGGCCCCTGAGCTCGTCGTCGCTCAGGTTCTCGATCTGGGGCTCGAGCGCGTTGATCGCATCGACGTACCGCTGGAACCGCTTCAGGATCCTGTCATTCTGGGAACCGAAGAATGTCCTGGCGATCGCACCGATCATGCTGGCACCCGAATCGTGGTGGTACGGAAACACGCCCGGAGTCACGGACCGCTTCCGTGGTCGGGCAGCGTCTCAAGACATACGGCCGTCCACGGCTGACTGTCAACGCGGGACGCCGATTGCACGTGCCGCACACCCTTCCTATCCTGCCGGTTGCGGTGACGGGCCCCGGGCGGCGGAACCAGGACATGAACGACCAGACGGTAACCGTTCCGGAACGGATGAGTGCCGTACTCCTGGCCCGGCACGGCGGTTTCGATGCGCTGGAATACCGCGAAGACGTGCCGACCCCGTCACCGGCGCAAGGCGAGGTCCTGATCCGGGTCGGAGCGGCCGGGATCAATAACACCGACATCAACACGCGCATCGGCTGGTACTCCCGGTCGGTGGACGCGGCGACCGGACAGGGCGGCGCACAGGGGCTCGATGGCGTCGACGCGGCGGATGCGAGCTGGTCCGGCGCACCCATGACGTTCCCCCGCATCCAGGGCGCCGACTGCTGCGGCAGGATCGTCGCCACGGGTCCGGGTATCAGCCCGGCGCGCATCGGGGAACGGGTGATCGTGCGCACCATGTTACGGTCCTACGTGGGCTACCGGCCATTCGAGGCGTGGACCTTCGGCTCGGAGTGCGACGGCGGCTTTGCCCAGTACGCGGTCGCTCCGTCCCGAGAGACCCACACGGTCAACAGCGACTGGTCGGACGCGGAGCTGGCATCGATCCCCTGTGCCTATTCCACCGCCGAAAACATGCTGCACCGGGCATCGGTTGGAGCCGAACACGTGCTGGTGACCGGGTCGTCGGGCGGTGTCGGATCGGCCGCGGTCCAGCTGGCAAAGCGCCGGGGCGCCCGGGTGACCGCGCTTGCCGGCGCGGCCAAGGCGGCCGCGGTGCGGGCGCTCGGAGCCGACCTGGTTCTCGACCGCACCGCGGACCTGTTCGCAAACCCCGGCGCCAGGTCGGTGGACGTCGTGATCGATCTCGTTGCCGGCCCGTTGTGGCCCAGGATCCTGGACACGCTCCGTCCCGGCGGCCGGTACGTCACCGCAGGTGCGATCGCGGGCCCCCGGGTCGAACTCGATGTCCGCACCCTCTACCTGCGGGACCTGACCCTGATCGGCTGTACGGTGCAGGCAGACGAAGTGTTCACCAACCTGGTGTCCTACATCGAGAAAGAAGAGATCCGGCCGTGCGTCGCCCGGACCTTCCCGCTCGAACGGATCGTCGAGGCCCAGCAGCTGTTCCTCGCCAAGACCTTCGTCGGCAAGCTGGTCCTGATCCCGCCGGGCTGACCGGAGCGGCCCGGCACCGCGGCCGCACCCCTCATGCAATGCGGACTTCGGGGCACACGCTACCGGACCGGGCCGCGCGCAATCCCGCGCGTCACCGTTTCGCCGGCACGGATCCGTCCTGACGGAATTCCGTGACCGCTGGTGGCGGCATATCCCTCCTGAACGGGGCGACGCACAACAGCCACGAGGCCCGTGCCCGCGTCTTTGCCACGGGTTCGCGACCGGTCCGTTTCTCCGGCGCCGTGTTGCGGGGACCGCACGACGGCCCGGGCGCGGCCGCCGAACAGCACCCTCATTCCCGCAGGTTCAACTGGGCTCGATCCTTCCGTGCCAACCTGCTAGTCAGGTCGTCTCAGGAAGTTGTGTGCATCCAGTCCTGTCGTAACTGTCGAGGAGACGCCAATGAGAACCGCAACGTTTACGGGCATGCTGGCCGGCATCGCGCTGCTCGCGGCCACCGTTCAGACCGCCGCTGCGACGGATACGGCGCGGGCCGCAATGTCAGATGTTCACGGCAAGTCGGTCGGCGAGGTCACGCTCACCCGGACTCCACACGGTACGCTGTTGCACGCCAGACTCACGGGCCTGCCGGCGGGAGCGCACGCCTTCCACGTCCACACCGTCGGCAGGTGCGAACCGCCCTTCAAGTCCGCGGGCGGACATTTCAACCCCCACGGGGTCAAGCACGGCATCCTCGCCGAAGACGGCGTGCATGCGGGCGACATGCCGAACATCCACGTTCCCGGGTCCGGCGCACTCGAAGTCGAGGTTCTCAACACCTTCATGGAACTCGATGCGATTCTTTTCGACGACGATGGCGCAGCCATCGTGATCCATGCAGGGCCCGACGATTACAGGACCGATCCGGCCGGGGCTGCTGGTCCGCGCATTGCCTGCGGCGTGATCACGAAATAGCGGCCGGGCATGGTCGGCGCGCGCGGGAAGATCGGCCCGTCCCGGTAGCTCTGCCAAGGGAAACTGCGTCTTGTGGCAGAGCGCCAGGCGCACCGCTCTCCCCTGCACAGGCAGTGTCCCCGGCGTTTGTACATTCCTCTGGAACGGGTGGATTCGAGAGCAAGGCGACAGCCTCTGGAATTTGCGGACACTCGTTCATATGTCTGTACCCGCAGGCAACGGGGGGCGTCGTCGTCGATCATGATACTGATCCCGGGGGCCGGCATCCGGCCTGGTTCGCAGGTGACCGCCTCACGCCCTGTTTGGTGAGTGGAGCACCCGGGCCGGCCACGGGGACACCTGAACGGGGACAGCCCGCCCGGATCGACAGCCGCCACGAGCACGATGGAGACCGAGATGGCAGTACGGCAAACCGCTGGCAAAACCGGGACGGAACGCGCGAACCCGCCTTCGCCTGGGAACGGAAGACCGGCTGGCCGTTCCGGATGGAAGAACGCGGCGGCATGGGTGCGGGTCGCCGTTGCCGCCGGCATCATGTATGCCGCACCGGCAGCCGGTGCCACGCTGGTCGAGTGGAGTTCCGAAGAAAGCGCCGAGCGCTTTTCGCGAGCGGAACACAAGGTGGACTTTTTTCCGCTGAGCAACCATTTCGTCGGCCAGGACAACAGGATCTACTGCGGTCCGGCATCCTCCGCAATCGTGCTGAATGCGCTGCGACTCGGCAAGCGGGAGGGGCTGCCGCAGGACCGTAGCGCGATCGATACCGAAGACATGGCATGGTTGCCTGTCGGCTTCGATCCGTTTCTCGGCAAGTACACACCGAACAACGTGCTGACCGAGGGTACGAAGACCGTGGCCGAGGTGCTCGGCAAACCCATCGAGATCGCGGGTGAGTGGAAAAAGGACTTCGGCCTTCAGCTTCGTCAGCTCGCGCAGGCGCTCCGGGTGCATGGCCTGTCGGTGACAATGCGAGTGGTGAACGACGGCGCAGAGCCAGAACTCCTTCGCGACGAACTCGCTGACAATCTCGCCACCGCGGACAACTACGTGCTCATCAACTACTCCCGCAAGGCACTCGGGCAGTCAGGCGGCGGTCATATCTCGCCGCTGGGAGCCTACGACCGCGAAAGCGACTCTTTTCTCGTCATGGATGTAAATCCGAACCGGGCACCCTGGGTATGGGTCAAGGCAGCCGACCTTATCGCTGCGATGCAGACCTTCGATACCGTCGAGAACCGGGGATACCTTCTCATCTCGGAAGGACAGTGAAGCGAAGAAGCGGGCTGATCCGCCACGGTTTCCCGGCGCCTGCGGACCATTACCGGTAGTCGGCGCCGGGCTCTTCCTCCCCCTCGTCTGACGCATGCCGGAACCGGACTGACGGACGGTGTTCCCCCGATTGTCGGACAGATCGCCCAGGCAGCAGCAGTGGCAGTGAACCGGAGTCGCGCCCGGGATTCGCAGTGAGCGCCAGCCGCCATTTTGTTCGGTCACACGGCGATTCGGCCCATCTACCGGACAGGGAAACCGCGGCGACAGGCGCATCCCCCTGTTGGTGGAGAAGGAGCGGTATTGCCAGCCCAGTGCAATTTCAAGCCGGCGGAAAGGCAGGTGTCACTGCCTTTCGGGATCCCGTTCTTGCAGATGCCGATGTTCTTTGAAACATGGACTTTCGAACCCGCCGGCCCTGTTGCTCGTTGCGGCCACAGTCGCAACCGCGGCAGGTTTTCGAACCGAACTCCGCGCGCAAGCTTTTGCCGGACTGCCAGACCGGTATACAACCGTTGGCATTCTGGGCCATTTTCTGACAGAATGTGCAATACCTATGCTTGAACAATGCTCGATCGTGACCCCTGTCGATGGAAGAGAGGGTGACAAACGGCGGATGGTATTGGGCGAGAGCCTGGCATGCGCTGGTCTCTTCCCAAACCGTTTCAAGCAACCGGACGACCTGAAAATTGGAGACAATCCACGTGATCGACGAAAATTCCCTTACCAAGGGCCAAGTGAGAAAGCTCAATGCCCTTCGCAAATCCCTCGGCCCCGCCATTGCCGATGAGGCGTTTGCCAAATGGCTCGCCAGTGAGAGCACCGAGCCGGAAGGCGACGGTAACGCAGCGATCATTGCGGATACGCTGTGGAACCTGGTCCAGGACGGAAGCCTCTCCATCCGACGCGGCGGTTACATCGTTCGGCGGGGACGCGGACGCGTGATTGTCGAGGAACGCACGGACTGAACCGCTTTGCGGGGAGCCGGCTCGAACCAGCCGGCAGTACTTCCCGCGGAGACCGGAGGGCAGGGAGCCAATCACGCTCCTGGAGGCTGCCTTCGCAGCGGGTAACAGCCGTCCTGAACGAGCGTGACGCCCCGCGTCCGTCCGGACGGGCGGCCGACGGCGGCGCAGCGGTCCCTTACCACTGGATTTTCATGCTGACAGGTCCCCGGCGTCACCGCGCCGGGACCTGCGGCATGTTCCGGTTATCGTGCCGGATGCCGGTCCGGCCAGGCAAAACGACATTTCCCGGGGGCCCCGAACTTTCCGAGTTCCCTGACGCGCCGGTTACCGGGCAGGGCCTGCCGTCGGATAATTGGTCAGTGATGTTCGGCCACGGACACTGGAAGACGCGAACCCTGCCGTCGGTATCGGAACCGAACGGCTGGTACCAGACACTGCCGACACCGCCGCCTGCGGCCCGACCCGTGGTCGGGAGCATTGCCTGCGACTGGGCATTGTCGGAGCAGGGGTGTGCGGCCTCGCAGCCGCCCGGCGACTGGCGGAGCTGCGACACCAGGATTCGGTCGCGCTGATCGACGCCTCGGGCATCGGTCACGGGACATCCGGTCGAAACGCCGGGTTCATGCTGAACCACAATACCCACGGCGAAATCAATGACATGGAGGTCGAGCGTCGCAACGCCGCCTTGTGCGCCGCCGGTGTCGACCACCTGCGCCGCCTGGTCCGGGAAAACCAGATCGTGTGTCAGTCGAGCGACTGGGGCCGCCTGTACGTCACGGTCGACGGCGCGGGCGGCACCCACCTGTCGGAACCGGCCAGGAACTACCGGAGACTCGACAGGCCATGCTCATGGGTCGAGCGCGAACAACTCCACGACATGCTCGGCACCGCGTTCTACACTCGTGCGATCCATGCCGCCGACTCGGCGCTGGTGCAGCCCGCCGCCCTGATGCTCGGGCTGGGACGCACCTTGCCCGCCAACGTGCGCGTGTATGAAGTAAAGTCCCGTCCTCGAGATCTCTTCGGGGACGCCCCTGCACCTGACCTGCCCCCGGGAGGAGGTTCGCGCGCGCAACCTGATCCTGGCCAACAGCGTGTTCGCCGAGGAGATGGGAGTTGTCCGCTGGCGTATCGTACCGATTGCGACCTACGCCAGCCTGACCCGGCCACTCCGGCAGGAAGAACGCTCCCGTCTCGGCACAGAGCGCGAGTTCGGGCTGCTGCCTGTCGACCCCGGCGGCAGCACTGTTCGCCTGACCCGGGATCACCGGTTGCTCCTGCGCAACTCCTTCAGCGACGGGCGCACCAAGCGGATCGAGCCCGGCGCACTGGACCGTGCGGAACGACGGCACGGTGTTCGGACGGGTGGCCGACGGGATCCACGCCGTCATCTCCCCGGATGCGGGCCCGGTCGCCCGTGGCACCGCGGCCCGCATGCTTCTTGCCGAACAGGTTTGCGGAATGCGCAGCACGCTGCCGGACGTCATGGAGTCGCTGCCGGCAGCGGGATTTCTGCCTCCCGATCCCGTTCTTCGAATGGTCGTCAACCGTCGCCTGCGCACCATCGAGAGCGAATGCTCCGAATAGCCGCGGCCGGTTGAGCGCTGCTGACGGCGGTTCCGGAACCGGAAACCGGGGCCAGGGACATGTCGTCGGCATGGTGCACCCGGCATCCGGAGGAGGCGTGCGGATGAGGACGGCCCGGCGCCGCCCGAGGTGCGGAGCCGCGACCGGCGGACCCGACGATACGGTCACAGCGAGCTTGTGAGCGCCCCGGCAATCTGCTACCGGTCGCACTTCCGATACAACCCGCGCCGCATCCCGGGGTCAGCTTCATGCTCTCGACATTCCGCTCGGTGGCGCTTGCAGTCGCCGCCATCCTGATTGCAACTTCACCTGCCCACACCCAGTCTTCCGGCACTGCCGCCGCACCCGCGTCTCCCGGCACGGCAGCTCCGTCCGGCCAGGCAACCGGGATCAACCCGATGACGACGGTGGTCGCGAAGGTGGGAGACGAGGAGATCTACCTGCACGAGATCCTGCAGCGCGCCCAGGCGCTGCCGGAACAGTACCGGCAGGCGACGCTGGCGGACCTGTACCCGGCGCTGCTTGACATGGCGATCAACCAGCGGGTCGCCGCCCGGGCCGGCCGCCTGGCGGGCTATGCCGAGAAGGACGAGGTCCGGGATCGTGTGCGCAGCGCCGAGATCGAGATCATCACCGAGATCTACCTGCGCGACCGGTTGCTCGAGCACGCGACCGAGGACGCGTTGCGCGCCGAGTACGAGGCTCGCAGGGCCACCCTCGGGGAGGAGGAAAAGGTGAGAGCCCGGCACATCCTGCTCGAGACCGAGGAGGAAGCGCGCGACGTGGTCACGCACCTCGACCAGGGTGCGGTCTTCGCCGACCTTGCACGTGACCGCTCCACCGGTCCGTCAGGCGCCCAGGGCGGGGATCTCGGCTGGTTCACCCGTGGCAACATGGTCCCCGAGTTCTCCGACGCCGCGTTTTCGCTGTCGCCGGGCGAGTACACCACCGAACCGGTCCGGACCGACTTCGGCTGGCACGTCATCCTGCTCGAGGAACGCCAGGAAGGTCGGGTTCCGGAGTTCGAGGAAGCCCGCCAGGAACTCGAACGCATCGTGGCGAAGGCGGCGATTGACAGGATTCTCGCCGACCTGATGTCCAAGACCACCGTCGAACGGTTCAACGTCGACGGAACCCCCCTTCCCGAACCCGGCGGCAACTGATCCCGTCCGCGGAGTCGTCAGCCGCAACCAGCCGGAGTCCCTGACATGGATCTCCCCGTCTCTCCCCTTGCGCCAGCCTCGTTTCCCGACATGCCCGAGGTTGACGGCGTACGCCTCGCGGTCGCCGAGACCGGGCTGAAGTACCGCAATCGCCCCGACCTGCTGCTGGCGGAATTCACGCCGGGGACCTCCGTCGCCGGCGTGCTGACCCGTTCGGCGGCTCCTGGCAACCCGGTGGTCTGGTGCCGGCGGCACCTGCCGTCCGGTACCGCTCGCGCCCTCGTGGTCAATGCCGGCAATGCCAACGTGTTCACCGGCGCCCGGGGCTGGCAGGCAACCGAGGCCATGGCCGAAGCCGCTGCAGCGGTGACCCGCTGCAGCCCCGGCGAGGTGATGGTGGCCTCGACGGGCGTGATCGGCGAACCCCTGGACCACGGGCTCATCTCCGGTCAGGTAGCTACCCTGGGCGGGAACTCGTCTGCCGCCTGGAGGGATGCGGCGCGGGCGATCTGCACCACCGACACCTTCCCCAAGGGGGCCAGCCGCACGACCCGGATCGGTAATGTGCCGGTCACGATTGCCGGCATCGCCAAGGGTTCCGGCATGATCGCTCCCGACATGGCAACCATGCTGGCGTTCATCTTCACCGACGCGCGCCTTGACGCGTCGGTGCTGCAGCCGCTGGTCCGGCGCAACGCCGACGCGACCTTCAACGCGACCACCGTCGACGGCGACACGTCGACCAGCGACACCCTGCTGCTGTTCGCGACCGGAGCGGCGGGGCACCATCCTGACATCAGCGACCATCGCGACCGGCTGCTGCGGCCTTTCGAGAAGACGCTGCACGAGGTGATGCTCGACCTCGCGCTGCAGGTGGTCCGGGACGGGGAAGGCGCACGCAAGCTGATTACCATCACCGTGCGCGGTGCGACGTCTGCGACAGCAGCACGGCGCATCGGAAAAGCCATCGGCAATTCGCCGCTGGTCAAGACCGCGGTAGCCGGCGAGGACGCCAACTGGGGGCGGGTGGTGATGGCGGTCGGCAAGTCGGGCGAGAAGGCGGACCGCGACCGCATGTCGGTCTCCTTCGGCGGCATCGCGATCGCGCGCGAGGGCAGCCGGGTGGCAGACTACGACGAGGAACCGGTCACCCGGCACATGCAGGGCCAGGAGGTCGAGATCGACGTCGACGTCGGGGTCGGTCGCGGCAGGGCGACGGTGTGGACCTGCGATCTCACCCACGGCTACATCGAGATCAATGCCGACTACCGAAGCTGACCGGCGGTGAGCGGGGACGGCCTGCCGGTCCTGCTCGTGGTCGCGGCCGCCCTCATCGATGCCGACGGCCGGGTGCTGGTGGCCCGGCGCCCCGAAGGCAAGGCGATGGCCGGGCTCTGGGAGTTTCCGGGCGGCAAGGTCGGCCCCGGAGAGACGCCCGAGGCAGCACTGGTTCGCGAACTTCACGAGGAACTCGGCATCGACACCGAACGGTCATGCCTCGCGCCGTTCACCTTCGCGAGCCATACCTATGACAGTTTCCACCTGCTGATGCCGCTCTACCTGTGCCGGCGCTGGCACGGCCGGATCACGCCAAGGGAAGGCCAGGCCACGAGGTGGATGCGGCCCGTCCGGCTCGGGGATCTTCCGATGCCGCCGGCCGACCGGCCGCTGGTCGCGATGCTGCGGGACTGGCTGTAGTCAACCGGACGTGAAAATGGCAACCGCCCGGGTAAACCCGGCCGACGCTGCGCGTATCTTCCATGGAAAACACGCAATGGTGTAGCCGGTCGGCGGCAGCTGGTCGAGGTTCGCCAGTTTCTCGATGTGGCAGTAGCCGATATCCATGCCGGCGCGGTGCCCTTCCCAGATCAGCCCGGCGTCCCCGGTCTCGGCATACCGGCGCGCGGTATGAATGAACGGCGCGTCCCAGCTCCATGCGTCGGTGCCGGTCACCCGTACGCCGCGTTCAAGCAGGTAAAGCGTGGCCTCCCGCCCCATGCCGCATCCGCTCGAGACGTAGTCATCATGTCCGTAGCGCGCGCCGGCAGCCGTGTTTACCACCACGATCTCGAACGGGCTGAGCTCATGACCGATGCGCGCAAGCTCGGCCTCGACATCCCCCGCTGTCGCGACATAGCCATCCGGAAAGTGCCGGAAGTCGAGCTTCACCCCCGGGTTGAAGCACCACTCCAGCGGCACCTCGTCTATGGTGATCGCCCGTTCGCCGTTGTCCATGGTCGAATGGAAGTGCCAGGGCGCGTCGAGATGGGTGCCGTTGTGGGTCGAGACCTTCAGTGTCTCGACCGCCCACGCCTCGCCGCCGGGCAGGTCGCCGACTGTCAGGCCCGGGAAGATGGAAGTAAACACGTCCACCGTGCTGTGGTGATCGTGATACTCGATCTCAGGCAGGTTGCGCGGCGGGTCGGACATGATACCCGTCTCCAGCGCCACCGACAGATCGACGATACGCGTGCCCATGCTACTCTCCGTTCCGGCCAGAACCTGCACGCTATCACCTGCGCCACCTTTCGGAGAACCCGCCCGATGACCACCGATCCGGTCCGCCTCGACGTCAGCGACGGCATCGCAACCGTCACCCTGAACCAACCGGAGGTGCGCAATGCGCTCACGCCGGCGATGCGCACCGCCCTGCGCGAGGTGATCGGTGCGCTCGAATTCGACGAGGGGGCCCGCGCGGTGGTCATCGCGGGAGCCGGCGGTCACTTCCAGGCCGGTGGCGACATCCGCTCGATGATCGACCGCCTCGAACTGCCGGACTCCTCCCGCCGCCAGGCGATCCTGGAGGGCATCCACCTGCTGCACCTGCCGCTGTTCGCGATCCGCCGCATGGGCAAGCCGGTGATCGCCAGCATCAACGGGGCGGTCGCCGGCTTCGGCATGGGTCTGGTCGCGGCCTGCGACCTTGCGATTGCGGCCGAGGATGCCTTCTTCACGCTCGCCTACTGCCACATCGGCGCCAGCCCGGACGGCGGTTCGTCCTACTTCATCGGCCGCACCCTGGGCATGAAGCACCAGATGGAACTGGCCCTGCTCGGAGAGCGGTTCGATGCCCGCCGGGCGCTCGACCTCGGCCTGGTCAACCGGGTGGTCCCGACCGACAGGCTGGAGGAGGAAACCCGCGCGCTGGCCGCCCGTCTCGCCGCAGGCCCGACCCGCGCCTACGCCAACGCCAAGGCGCTGTTCAACCAGGTCCACCACCTCTCGATGGAATCCCAGCTGCAGATGGAGGCCGAGCGGATGGCGGACAGCATGCTGACCGAGGACCACGCCGAGGGCATCAGGGCCTTCATGGAACGGCGCGCCCCGGTATTCAGGGGACGCTGAGCGAGAGGCTGGCTTACCCCGCCCGGCCGGGCAGCACCTGCACGCGCTGGCTCAGCGGGACGGGTCCGTTCGGCGCCGATCCCGTCCCTGCCCGGAAGAACGGACCGGAACCGCCTGCTCGATCCGGACGCCCCCGACCCGGGGCGCGGTGATGAGCAGTATTGCACGCGTCATGCGGGAGCCGGTCGCACTGCAGGACGGACCCGGGCTCCGTCTCCTGTTCACACTCGCTCCGGCTCACTCCCCCGGGGCGAGCGCGTCCCGGGCCATGGCCCGCAGCCGTTCCTTGCGAATCTTGGTCCCGTTCGGGCTCTCGGTCACCGGAAACGCAGTGACGGGGAAGCAGCGTACAGGCACCTTGAAGGGTGCGAGATCGCTCGCGCAGTGCGCGACCAGCGCCTGTTCGTCGCACACGCCGTCGCGGCGGGGAATGACAAAGGCGACCGGACGGGTCCCGCGGTCCGTGTCCACCGCCACCACCTGGGCATCGGCGACCTGCGGGTGGGAGCACAGCCGGGCCTCGATCTCGACCGGGTTGACCAGGAAGCCGCCAAGGCGCAACGCATCGCCCATGCGCGAGAGATACGTAAACGACCCGTCAGGCGCCATGGTGCCGAGGTCACCGGTCCGCAACCAGCCATCGGGCGAGAACGCGGCCCTGGTCGCGTCCTCGTCCCCGAAGTAGCCGACGAATCGCGTCGGGCTGCTGATCTCGATTTCGCCGACCTCTCCATCGCCCGCAAGCCGGCCCGTGACCGGGTCCCTCACCCGCACCGCCGCATCCGGGTCCACCGGATGACCGCCGGCCTCTGCCCGAAGTGCCGGGGGATCGTTCGGCCGGCGGAGCGAGAAGTACGAGAACACCTCGCTCATACCGAACGGCCCGATCAGCGGCACGCCACGTTCCATCGCCGTCGCGGGAAACTCCGCGAGCGCCGGATTGAACTGCGCGTAGGGACAGTACCGAAGATCCGGAAACGGCCGCTCCGCACCGCCGCTCACCCGCTCGCCCTCACGCAGCAGCCGGGAGAACATGTCGTCGCTGCCGGCCAGGTGGGTCACACGGTGCTCCCGGGCGAGCCGGGCACAACGGTCCGCATCGAAGATCCGGGGAACCACCATCGCCGCCCCGGCGGCCATTGTCGCCGTCATGAGCATGAACCCGAAAACTCCGCAGAACGGCAACGCCTGCATCACCATGGTGCCAGGTGCTCCGAGTTCGAGAGTGCGGGCCACTGCCACGGCATGGCGTACGACGCTGTCCTGGCGGTGCATCACGAACTTGGACCGGCCGGTGGTGCCCGATGACAGGAAGATGCAGCAGACCTGCTCGCCACTGGCGCTGCCACGCCCGGGCCGTGCCGCCAGCAGATCATGGTAGCCGGTTGCGGCCACTCCCGGGACCTCCGCCACCTCGTCGTCCCCGCAGTGGACCAGTGTCACCGGTTCGCTCCAGTCCACTCCGGCAAGAACCGCCGCATGGTCCGCCCGGCCGAGCCGCGGAACCCAGGCAATCACCCGGGGCCGGAGCCGGCGCACCAGGTCGTCCATCTCCTGGCGCCGGAACCTGGTATTCACTGCAACCGCGATGGCCCCGATCCGGCAGCATGCGGCGAGGAGCACCAGCCAGGCGCGGTCGTTGGGCAGCCACAGCCCGACCCGGTCGCCCGGGCCGACGCCAAGGTCGCGCAGTCCCGCCGCGGCGCGGGCGGACTCCGCCTCGAGGTCGCTCCAGGTCGCGGTGCCGTCCTCGAAGTGCAGTCCGGCCTCCCGCCGGGCGGCACGGGCCAGGAGTTCGGGAACGGTCCGCACGTGCGCCCGCGCCGCTACCGGCGCAGCTGCGCGATCCGCATCTCGGCCTTCAGCACGCCCTGCGGATCGATGACACGGACCACGTCGCCCGCACCAGGGGCGGGCGAGCTGCTCCATAGCGAGATCTCGTCGTCCCAGTGGACGGGACGGGCGAACCGGGCGGTCACGTCGAGGGCGACGGGTACTCCACGGGCCGCGAGCAGGCCCATCATCCAGATCTGGGTCTGGATCCCCTGGGCAAGCGGGGCACGGTAGCCGTAACGGGCAGCGAACGCCGGTTCGAAGTGGATTCGGTTACCGACGTCGCTCGAAAACCGGGTCACGTCGTCGGGCCGCATGGTCCGGTCGGCAAGGTGCACCAGTCCCTCCCGCGGGTCGCTGCCGTCGGCACCGGACCGTTCCCGCACCCCCATCCGGGATGCATCCGGCGTCAGCCGGTACATGTCGGCCTCGAGCGCCAGCGACCCCTCGGCGCGGTGAAACGCGAAGCGCTGCACGATCGAGCGGCCGCGCGGGTGGACCTCGTCGCTTGCGATCCACCCGGTCTGGTGCAGCGGCTCACCGAGTTCCACCCGCCGGTGCAGGCGGAACCGCTGTCCCATGTGCACCATGCCGTCGAGCGTTTCACCCGAGAGCGTCATCATCCGGAAGCAGTCCTGGCCGAACAGCCCGGTTTCCGCAGCCGTGCCAAACAGCGCCGGGTCGACACCGCAGGCCTCGAGCCTGCTCTCCTGCCAGTCACGGTCGTGGACCGCGGTTCGCGGCACGAACCGCACCAGTCGGTCTTGCGCCACCGCTCCTGTTCCGGGCTCACCCATAAAGGGTACCGCCGTTGATGTGGTGGACCTGTCCGGTCACCATCGCGGCACGCGACGAGCACAGGAACACGGCCAGGCCGGCGATCTCGTCCGGGCGCGCCATGCGCCCGAGCGGGATCTGCCCCGCCATTTCCTCGAGTTCCGCCTCGCTGTGCCCGTAGCGCGGCTGCGCGGTATCGGTCAGTCCCGGCGCGATCGCGTTCACCCTGATCCCGTGTGCCGCGAGTTCGGTGGCCGCGGCCCGGGTGATCCCGACAATCCCGAGCTTGCTCGCCGTGTAATGCGCCCCGCGCGGCGACATGCCCTGGATCGAGCGCGACGACAGGTTGACGATGCTGCCCCCTGTTCCGGCGCGCACCATGTGCCGGGCCACCGCCTGGGTCATGAAGAAGGTGCCCTTCTGGTTGATGTCGACCACGAAGTCGTAGTCCGCCTCCTCCATGTCGAGGAAGGCCACCCGCGGGAACATGCCGGCATTGTTGATGAGGATGTCGATCCGCCCGAGCGCATCGACTGCCTCGGCAACCATGTGCCTGCACTCCGGCACCGAAGAGACGTCCCCGCGTACCAGCACGGCCCGGCGTCCTTCGGCCCGTGCCAGCTCCGCCGACTGCTCGGCGAGGTCGCGGTCATCATGCCAGTTGACCGCGACGTCCGCTCCCGCTGCCGCGAGGGCGGCGACCATGGCCCGTCCAATCCCCTGCTGGGCACCGGTCACCAGTGCCACCCTGCCCTCACACTCCATCGCCTGATCCTTCCGTCCTGCCGGTGCGTCCACCCACCCACCTGATGAGGGTTTGCGCAGCGGTCCCGCTCGTCCACAATAGCCGCAGACAATGCTCGGACAAACTCTGACCGGGAGACCGCCATGGCCAAGCTGCGGCATATCGCCCTCGCCACCAATGATCCGGAACGGACCGCCGCCTTCTACAGGGAGGTGTTCGACTTTCGCGAAGTCGGGCGCGTCGGCCACCCCGACCGTCCGGACGAGGGACTCGCGTGGGGCATCTATCTTTCCGACGGCACGCTCAATCTCGCCGTCCTTTCGTTCAAGAACGTCGATCAGCTCGGCAAGGGTCTGGACTACGTCGGGATCCACCACTTCGGCGTGCTGGTCGACAGTCTCGAGGAGACTCGCGAAAGGCTCGAGGAAGCAGGTGCGCCCTGTGTCATGGAGATGGACCCGGCCGCGGCCGCCTCCTTCTTCGAGACCAAGTTTCGCGGGCCCGACGACGTGGTGTTCGACGTTTCGGAACACGCATGGATCGGTGCCGCCACCGCCGAGGAGGGCGAGATCGATCTCGAGGCGTTGCTCGCAGCCGAGTAACGCCGCGGCATGACGTCGGGCGAGGACGTTCCCGACGAGGTCTCCGCCGTCGTGATCGGCGGCGGGGCGATGGGGTGCTCGACGCTGTACCATCTCGCCCGCGCCGGGGTGGACGCGGTGCTGCTCGAGCGCAACGCCATCGGTTCCGGCACGACCTGGCATTCCGCCGCCCAGGTGCGGGCCCTGCGCTCGGACCGCAGCCTGACCGAACTGGTCCGCTACTCGATCGGCCTGTACCAGACGCTCGAGGCCGAAACCGGGCTCGCCACCGGCTGGATCGGCAAGGGATCGCTGTCGATCGCCACCACGCCTGACCGGATGGTTCACCTCAGGCGTCAGCACGCACTCGCCCGGGCCTTCGGCCTGGGCACGGAGGTGCTGTCCCCGGGCGAGGCGGGAGAACGCTGGCCCCTGATGCGGACCGACGATGTCGTCGGCGCTGTCTGGTCGCCCGAGGACGGCCGGGTGGGCGGATCCGACCTCTGCGCCTCGCTGGTCCGCGGCGCGCGTGCCCGCGGCGCCCGCGTGTTCGAGAACACGCCGGTCACCGGGCTGCAGACGCGGTCGGGTCGCGTGGCCGGGGTGGAGACCGCCGCCGGAACGATCCGCACCGAAGCGGTGGTGCTGTGCGCCGGACTCTGGTCGCGCCGGGTCGGCGCCATGGCCGGGATCGGGGTGCCGCTGTGGCCGTGTGAGCACTTCTACCTTCTGACCGGGCCCGTCGAGGGCCTCGCCGGACCGGTGCCGACCCTGTCCGACCACGACGGCCACCTCTACGTCCGCGACGACTCGGGTGGCATGCTGGTCGGCTGTTTCGAGCCGCATGCGCGCGCGATCGACCCCGAGGTCCTGGGCGAGGATTTCGCCTTCGGCCTGCTGCCGGAGGACTGGGACCATTTCGAGCCGATGATGCACAACGCGCTGCACCGCATACCGGCACTCGCCGAAGCCGGCGTGCGCACGTTGCTGAACGGGCCCGAGAGCTTCACCCCCGACGGGGTGTTCCTGCTCGGCGAGGCGGCAGGAACCCGCGGGCTGTGGCTCGGCTGCGGCATGAATTCGGTCGGGGTGGCCTCGTCGGGCGGGGCCGGGCTCGCGCTCGCGGAATATGTTGCCTCCGGCCGGCCGCCGTTCGACCTGACAGCCACCGACCCGAAACGGTTCGGGCCGGAATGGAACGACGCGCGCGCGCTCGCCGAACGCATTCCCGAGGTACTTGGCCGCCACTACGAGATCAGCTACCCGGCGCGCCAGTGGTCCACTGCCCGCGGACTGCGGCGCAGCCCGCTTGGCGGCGAGTGGCAGCGCGAGGGCGCGGTGCTGCACCAGCATGCCGGCTGGGAGCGGCCGGCCTGGTTCGGCGCCGCGCCCGCGAGCCTCACCTTCGCGCGCCCGCCGTGGCACGAAACGGTGGCGGCAGAGGTCGGGGCCGCGAGTACGGGCGCGGCCCTGTTCGACCTGTCGACCTACGGCATGCTGCGGGTGGAGGGACCGGATGCGCGCGAATTTCTTGACCGGGTCTGTGTCAACGACATGGACTGCGAGCCCGGCCGCGCTGTCTATACCGGCATGCTGAACGACCGCGGCGGCTACGAGAGCGACCTGGTCGCCTTCCGCCTTGGCGCCGACAGCTACCGCCTGCATGTCGGGACCACGGCGCTGGTGCGCGATGCCGACCGGCTGCACCGGTTCATGGACGGCTGGCGGGTCAGCCTCTTCGACGAGTCGGCCGAACTCGGCATCCTGGGACTGATGGGCCCGCGGGCGCGGGAACTTGCGCCCGGACTCGACGACATCGTGCGATTTTCCCACCGGGCTGCCGAGGTCGCGGGAATTCCGGTCCGCGCGGCGCGCGTCTCCTACGTCGGGACTCCCGGATGGGAGTTCACCTGCCGGTCGGCCGACCTCGCGGCACTCTACCGGGCACTGCGGTCGGCCGGCGCCGTTCCGGCCGGTCTGGAAGCCCAGTCCTCGATGCGCATCGAGATGCGTCACCTCGCCTACGGCAGCGATCTCGACACCGCGACCACGCCATTCGAAGCCGGTCTCGGTTTCACGCTGGCGTGGGAGTCGCCCTTCATCGGCCGCGAGGCCCTGCTCCGCCTGCGCGACCAGGGTCCGCCGCAACGCCGGATCGCAAGCCTGGTGCTCGCGTCGGAAGACGCGGTGCCGCTCGGTGACGAACCGGTGCTCCTTGATGGCCGGGTGGTGGGACGGACCACCTCGGCGGCCTTCGGTCACCGTGTCGGGCGTCCGGTGACCCTTGCCATGATCGAGGAGGGACTCGCCCGCGACGGCACCCAGCTGATGCTGGACTGCGCGGGCCGGGAGGAACCGGCGAGCGTTCGCCGCGGCCGGGCCCTGGTCAGCTGACCGCGGGCGGCGCCACCGAGAGCCGCCCCTCGACCCCGTGGCGCTCGATTGCCCGGGCAACGAAGCCGGACGACTTCATCTCCTCGACGAAATCGGCAAGCCACGCCGCGGCCTCCGGCAGTTCCCGGTCACACCCGATCGCCTGCTGGACCGCCGTGAACTGGCCGTCGAGGATGCGGGCGCCCGGAAGCTCCTTCACGTCGTCACTCAGACGCGGCCGCAGTCCGGCCAGGGCGTCGAGCCCCTCGCGGACGAACAGGTCGAACGACGCGCTCAGTCCCTCCGCACGCACCAGCTCGGCATTGCGAATGTTCCGTTCGAGCCACAGGTCATAGGCGCTCCTCGCCGAGACCGCGATCCGGATACCGGCGCTGTCGACCTGCTCGATGGTGGCAAGGGCAGAGCCGGCAGGAACCAGGTAGGTTGCCTGGATCTCGGCATAGGCGGCGGTAAACGAGATCTTCCGGGCACGCTGCGGCTCGGCGCCGATGTTGCCGATGTCCCAGACCCCGGTACCGCCGTCATCGGCAATCTCGCCGGGCGTCCTGTAGGCCAGCAGCGTACATCCGACCCCGAGGCGCCGGGCCGCCTCGTGCGCCATGTCGGGCGAGACCCCGTCGGGGTCGCCCGCGGGCGTGGTGCCGGTCACCAGAAGGAAATTGGACATGTTGATGGCGGCCCGCAGCACACCGGTCGGTGCGAGCTGGGCGACAACGGTCGCGGAGGGGGACATTCGCAGGTTCCGTTCTGGTGGGATCCGGGGCGAGGGGTCGCCCGGGCGCCGGCCATTGCTAGCAAAGGGCGCTCGCGCAGACAAGCAGCAGTCCGGCCCTCTCCACGGTCCGGTTGCCGGGCCCGCCGGGGAGCGGCATGGTGAACTGCCAGTACCAGCAGGAGGAACGGGCCATGACACTGCGTTTCGGGCTCAGGGTTCCGGCCGTGGGAACCCCGGCGGACACCGCCGCCTATGCCGCCCGGGTTGAGGAGGCCGGGTTCGATTTCATGTGGATGCCGGACACGCCGCTGCTCGCCGGGCGCTGGCGCGATGTCCACATGCACCTCGGAGCCGCCGCCGCAAGCACCTCGCGCCTGCGTCTCGGCCCCGGCGTCACCAACCCGCTGACCCGTCACCCGCTCGCCACCGCCAGTGCGCTGGCGACGCTTGCGGACGCGTCGGGCGGGCGCGCCGACCTCGTCGCGGGAACCGGATACAGTTCCGCCTACATCATCGGGCGCAAGGCCGCGACGCGCGCCTCGATGCGCGAGGCGACAGTTCTGTGGCGCAGCCTGTTCAGCGGCGCGCCCACGGTCCTGCCCGGGTCCGAGGCGACACTGGAGCCGCCCTATGCCGACCTGCCGATCATCCTTGCCGCCAGTGGTCCGGCGATGCTGGCTCTCGCCGGCGAGATCGCCGACGGGGTGCTGATCCATGTCGGGGCCGCTCCCGCAGCCGTTTCATGGGCGCTCGGGCGCATCGAGGACGGGATGAAGGCGGCAGGCCGCGGCCGTGCCGAGGTGAAGCGCATTGTCGTGGTCACCGCCTGTGTCGACGACGACCGCGCCCGGGCGATTGAACACATGCGGCCGTGTGCGGCCGCACTGTGCCGGCTCCCCCGTGCCGACCTCCTGTTCGGCGGCGCCGAGGTGCCCGCCATCCCCGAGGGGCTGACCGAGCCCTATCCCGATCTCGGCCACGCGGTGGACTGGGACGCGGCGCGGCGCTATTCGTCCTTCGTCCCCGACGCTGCGGTCGAGGCCAGCGTCGTGCTTGGATCTCCGGACGAGGTCGCGGACCGTGCCAGGGCCCTCGCGGCCCTCGACATCGACGGGATCTGGTGGCGGGACGAGGCCACCTGGACCCGGCCGGATACGCTGATGACACGCCTGGCGCACGACGTGCTGCCGGCACGGGGCACCGGGTAATACCAGCGGTCGCGGTTTAGAACCTTTCATCGGTCCACTGTTGACTCGTAGTTTTGTCCGGCGTATATGTTCGGCATGCAGGTTGGTCTCCGTCAGTTTGATGCTGGAACGCTGGAGTGGCTGCGTGGGGCTGTGACGCAGCCCGGTTCGACGCGCAGCAGTCTGGCGCGGGGTCTGTGCGAGCGTTCGGACTGGCGTGACAGTTCCGGCGCCTGTGCGGAGGCGTCGGCGCGCAAGCTTTTGCCGCGTCTTGCCGAGCGTCTGGCCATCGCGCTGCCGGTGCCGGGGCGGGCGATTGGTCCGGGCAGGCCCGGGCAGGCTCCACCGGTCCCGGACCAGGAGATCCGGTGCGCTCTTGAGGAGCTTGGGACGGTTCGTCTGGTTCCGGTCGAGGACACGGCCTCGCGGCGTTGCTGGGAAGCGATGATCGATGCCTGGCACCCTCTGGGCT
>MPMT01000046.1 GCA_002238645.1 Alphaproteobacteria bacterium bin52
TTTCTCGGGTTGACCACGAGGACCTCGTAGCCCCGTTCATGCAGGGACTGGTGGACGCTGCGGTGATAGCGCCCGGTCGCCTCCATCACCACCCGGGTGACCGAGTGCGTGCGCAGGAAACCGTGGAGCCCCTTCCAGTTCGATGCGGTGTTCTCAAACCGGCGGTCAACACCATCGACATGAACGTCGAGGTGTTGCTTGCTGACGTCGATGCCCGCGACTACCTTTGTCATGTCCCTCGTTCCTCGTCTTGTGACAATACGGGTATGTCCAGGCATCCATTCAGGACACGAGGGACATAAGGGAGCAGGCCGACCACGCTATCGTACGGGTCAATCACCCGAGAAACTATCGGTCCGACCTGCCCCTGAGGCCTCCGTCCCGGTAAGGGGACGGAGGCCTCTCCAGAGTGCATCACCACCCCGGAAACCGTGTCAAAGTCCGACAGTTTTCCACAGATGCCCCGACACCAGCCGCCTGTGGACAAATCAACACCAAAGGTGATGAAGAGGGTCATACAAGGACTTACCGATCTCGATTGATAGCCATTTGGCGTAGCCTGCCGGCGGGATCGAGCGTGATAGCGTCGATGATATCCTCGAGCAGGCGGACGGGCGCCATGTCCTGGTGCCCCGCTCCGGGCGACGAGCCCGATGTAGAGCAACAGGGTAATTGACGCATAAGCTATATATCGGCCAATCTGGTCCACCCTCAATCAGAAAGGGAGCATCGGCAAAGCAACAATGATCAACAATGATGATGTACCTCGAAGCTTTGATCGGACATGGCGGTGAGGCCCGAGGCCCACTTCCGGTCGCTGCATCGCAGCCTGACGGCCGTCCGATCGATCAGAAGTGACCAAGGCCTTGCGCCACGACACCGTAATTGCCCGAGTGCAGGAACGGCGCGGCCACATCGCCGTCACGGCCGCCTGCCTCTACGATTGGCACGAGAGCCGGCCGAAAGAAGCTCGATCTTTCGAGTCAAGTACGGGCGTTTGTCTATCTACCGTAAATCGCTGGAGACACAGCAGCCTATTCCTGCAGGTCCGGGCAGACGCACGTCTGCCTCTGCACCTGGCAGCCAGCACACTGGTAACCCGAACGCAACATGACTGAGCGAACACCTTGGGGCAAATTTTCCGAAGGCGACAGCCACCATCTCGCGCACCATTGCGCTGACGTCGCTGCTTGCTTTGAAGAAATTACCGCATCGACCGTCGTGCGCCGCCGCCTGGAAAAGACGGCAGGCGCAACGCTGTCGCGAACCACGCTCGCACGCCTTGCGGTGGTCGCGTTCCTGCATGATTGCGGCAAGCTGCATCCCGGCTTTCAGGCAAAGGGCTGGCCGCACGGTCCATGGTCGGCCAGGCTGCATGGGCACGTGGCCGAAGGTGCCGCAATTTTCACCGAAGCGCCACTTGAACCCATCGCTCGCAACCTGCAGCTCGAAAGCCTGATCGGTTGGGGTGTCGACCAGAATCTGATGTGGGCCGCCATAGCGCACCACGGGCGACCGGTCGGAGAACTGCCTCCGCGAGCCAAGGCTGGGTGGGAACCTTTCCCTGACTGTGTCTACGATCCCGTAGCGGCATCCGCCGCAATAGGAAAGATGGTCCGTACCTGGTTCCCGGAGGCCTTCACCGAGGGCGGCGAAGCACTCCCACGGGAACCAAACTTCGCGCACCTGTTCAACGGCCTGGTGTCACTCGCCGACTGGCTGGGCTCGACACGGGACATCTTCACGTTCGTGCCCGACCTCGACGACGGCTACGCGGACAGAGCCCGCGAACTCGCCGAAAAGGCGGTGAAGGACATTGGACTCAACGTCGGCCACTGGCGCATGGCGGCGAAGGGGCGAACGGACTTCGGCACCCTGACGGACGGACGGACGCCCCGCCCGCAGCAGCGCTTGATCGACGACTTCCCGCTCGCTGACCAGCTCCTGATTCTCGAGGCTGAAACCGGCTCCGGAAAGACCGAGGCCGCCCTCTGGCGGTTCGTCCGCCTGTTCGAGGCGGGTCAGGTGGACGGCCTGTACTTTGCCCTCCCGACGCGGTCCGCAGCGGTCCAGCTCCATCGCCGCGTCAACGACGCCATGCAGCGTGTCTTCGGGCCTGGCGCTCCGGAAGTAGTCCTCGTCGTCCCGGGTTACCTGAGGGCGGGTGAAGCGAAAGGGCAACGGCTTCCCGAATGGAAGGTGAAATGGGATGACGACAACGGCAAGGATGAACAGATCCTGTTGTCACGCTGGGCAGCGGAAAGCACAAAACGTGCGCTCGCCGCTACCGTCGCCGTCGGCACCGTCGACCAGGCGATGCTCGCAGCACTCCAAGTCAAGCATGCCCACCTGCGCGCGGGCGCGCTGTCCCGGAACCTTCTGGTGATCGACGAGGTCCACGCTTCCGACCACTACATGACCGAAGTGCAGGACAACCTGTTGCGAACGCATCTGGACCGTGGCGGACACGCAATGCTGATGTCGGCGACCCTCGGCTCAATCGCTCGTGCCAAATGGCTACGGCGACGCCTCCCGACGTTTCGGGAGGCGACAGACACGCCATACCCTGCCCTCTGGGGGAGCTGCTCGGCCGGACCCCGCAGCGTTGCTGATGCACCGGAGAAGAAGACCGTTTCGGTGTCGCTGGTCCCCACAATGGCGGCGGACAAGGCGGCAGCGCTCGCTATCGACGCAGCACGGGACGGAGCACGGGTGCTAGTCATCCGAAATACCGTGAGCGGCGCCATCGACTGCTTCCGTGCAGTCGTCGCGTCCGGCGGGGCGGACTTTCTCATGCAGCTCAACGACCAGCCGGCACTTCATCACGGACGGTTCGCCCCGGAGGACCGGAAACTGCTCGACGGCTCCGTCGAAGAGGCGCTGTGCCCGAAGCGCACGGCCGCCAGCGGAAAAATCGTGATCGGAACCCAGACCCTCGAGCAAAGCCTCGACATCGACGCGGACTGGCTGCTCACCGATCTCTGTCCCGCCGATGTGCTGCTGCAACGCATCGGCCGGCTGCACCGCCATGCGGAATGCCTACGCCCCACCACCTTCGCCCGAGCCCAGTGCCGGATCATGGTCCCCGAGGACGGCCTCGCGGAACTTCTTGAACCCCGGTTCATACACGGCTTGGGAGCGTGGGAGAGTCCGCATGGGCGGGTCGGCATCTATCGGGACGTCTCCGGGCTCGAACTCACGCGCCGGCTGGTCGCGAAAAACCCTGTCTGGGAAATCCCGGCCGAGAACCGGAGCCTTGTTGAAAGCGCCACCCATCCCGAGCAAGTGGAAGCACTTCATCAGGAACTCGGAAAAGAGTGGGCCGACTACTGGAATGCCATCCGCGGCACAGACATGGCCGAGAGTGGAGCGGCAAGAACTTCAGTGTTGCAGGTCGATAATCCATTCGCGGGCCTGAAGTTCCCGGACCGCAACGAACAGTACATCCGTACCCGGCTCGGTGCGGAAGGAGCGCGAATTGTGTTCAGCAACCCAGTGCCGGGCCCGTTCGGTGCCGAGATCTCCCGCTTGACGCTGCCCTCGCACTGGTGTCACGACCTCGGCGATATCCCCGAGGTGGTGCCTGAAAAAGCGCCGGGCGGCCTCTTCCTTCGCATAGGCCACCGCCAGTTCTTCTACGACCGCCACGGGTTGACAAAAATTCAGACGCTGCCGAGCAAGTTCGCACACCAGGATTAAAACCGTTGACATTTGATCCGAAGCCGCGTAGTTCATCGAAGCGAAGAGGCACACTCACGCCTCCCGAAACAGGAAAGCGGCATGCCTTCCAGAACGTCCCTCAGCTTCTTGATGCACTGCGAACAACATGTGTCGTACTCCCGCACATGCATATCCGGCAGATTTTCGTCGTGCCCGTCGACAGATGCCCGACAGCCCCAACGTCGGGATAGACCCGGTTTCAATCCGGCATCCACGCTTCGGCGTTCCGATTCCCCGCCGCAGCGGGGCAGACGCGGCATGATACGCGATGCATAGCGTCCTGACGGATCCGATGATCCGCGCAGTGCCGGGCGGGGCAATGACCCTGCCCGGAGTCTTGGCTGCACTGGGCCGGGACGAGATCGACAGCTTCCCCGCGCTGCGCCCCCACCAGGAGCCCGCGTGGCACATGCTCCTCGTCCAGCTCGCAGCGCTGGCGCTGGCCGAAGGCCGGTCCGACGCCATCCCCCGGACCGAGCCGGCCTGGACTGCTGCGCTCCGGGCGCTGACCAGTGCGTACGAGCTGGACGAGCCCTGGCACCTCGCAACCGAGGACTGGTCCCGACCCGCCTTTCTCCAGCCGCCGGTCCCGGACGGCGTCACCTTGAAGAACGAGGTGGCGTCCCCTGACGGCCTCGATCTCCTGATCACCGCAAGGAACCACGACCTGAAACAGACGATCGGGCGCAACAACAGTCCGGAGGACTGGCTCTTCGCCCTGGTTTCCCTGCAGACGGGAGACGGGTATGCCGGCAGCGGCAACCAGGGGATCGCCCGGATGAACGGCGGCTCATCCTCACGCGTCACACTCTCACTCGCGCCGCTCCCGGGCGACGGACATCCCACCATGAGCCCGCGTCTCGGAGCACGCTTCCGGCGCGACGTCGCGGTCCTCCTGCGGACCCGGGAAGAGCAGATCAAGACCCACGACCACCTGGAGTTCCCGGCAACCGGAGGGCTCGGCCTCACATGGCTCGCCCCCTGGCCGGAAGGTCGCCAGCTGCACCTTCGCGAGCTTGACATCTGGTTCGTCGAAGTGTGCCGCCGGATCCGTCTGGTACACGACGGCGGCGCCTTGCGCGGATGCAAGGGAAACTCCAAGGCGACCAGAATCGACGCCAAACGCCTCCACGGAGCGGTAGGCGATCCGTTTGCCCCGGTTCACAAGACGGACGGGAAGAGCCTGACGCTCGCGGGCCGCGATTTCGACTATCGCCTGCTCACCGAACTGCTGCTGTCCGGCAACTGGGAGCTGCCCCTGCTGGCCCGCACCGCAGCAGCCGAACAGGACGGCCGCCCCATGCTGCTGGTTGCGCAGGCGCTCGCCCGCGGCAACAGCAAGACCGAAGGTTTCAAGTCACGCATCCTGCCGCTCGGAGGATCAGCATTGCGGGCCCTGGGGGCGTACCGGAAACCACTGCACGAACTTGCATCCCAGCAAATGCAGGAGATCGACGTTTTCAACAAGGCACTCGGATACGGGCTCGCACTCGCAGCCGCCGGAGGCGACGGTGACCGGATCCGCAAGGAGCACTATGTCCATGCCCGCGCCGCCCAGAACCGCTTCAACCGGGGTGTGGACAGCCTGTTCTTCGAGCACCTGTGGCACCGCTTGGAAGCCCAGGATCGCGATCACGAGGCGTTGCGAGACGCACAAGGGGCGTTCATCGCAACATTGTCCAACGCGGCCACGGGAATCTTCGATGCCGCGCTGGCGACAGGACCCCGCACGGGCATCTTCCGCGCGCGCGCTGAAGTCCGCGCGCGTCGCTCATTCCATGGGCAGATCCTTCATCATTTTCCGAAAGCGTCCGCGACCTTGAAGAAGGAGGCCCCGGCAGATGCTGCTCAGTGAACGCGTCGCACAGATTGCCGACACCATGATCAGGCTCCCGCCCGGCCCCCTCGCGGCGCTGCGGCGCATGGACCCCGCCGGCCCCGGAACGGCGGCGTTTTGGCAGCTTGCCAGCCGCGGCGGCTTTCTTGACGCTGAACCGGAGCCCTGGATGCGTCTCGTCAGGATCATGGCGATCCTGGTCCCTCCAGGCGAACCCGGCCAACGCCCGCCTCTGCACAATCCAATACGAGGCCTCGGAACAGTGCTGTGCGACGGCGGCGACCCCGGCTGGCCGGAAGCCGGACAAAGCCAGCCGGTTGTCTCCGAAACCCGCCTGGCGCACCTCTTGGCCCAGCGCCCTGAGCAGCGGCGGCGCACGCTCGAACGAGTGGCCCGCATGCTGGCACAGCCACCGGGACTGAAAGCCGGCGTCAACTGCACCGATCTCGCCGTTCTGGTGTTGGCCAGGAACAACGGCAACCAGCCGGCAAGGCTGGCGCAAAGCTACTACCGGCGCCTCGACTCAGCGAGGCGCAAGAACACCGAACAGGAGGCCACCGCGTGACTCGCTTTCTCCAGATTCACACCCTGCATTCATATACCTCCGCTCTCCTGAACCGCGACGACACGGGACTCGCCAAGCGCCTTCCGTACGGCGGCTCCCTCCGGACCCGCATCTCTTCGCAATGTCTCAAGCGGCACTGGCGCACGGCGGACAAGGACCCGCATTCGCTGCACGCGATCGACGGTGCGACACACGCCTACCGGTCACGCGAGCTCGTCACCGAGAAAGTCATCGGCCCGCTCAGGGAACGGTACTCCGACGACATCGTTGCCGTGCTGGAACGGGCCTTTCAGAAGGCCGTGTACGGCGACAAGGGGGACCAGGGCAAACGGAGCCGACAGACGTTGTTGCTGGGCGCCCCGGAAATCGACTGGCTGGCAGGGGAAGCAGAACGCCTGGCCTCGGAAGCCGCCGGCAGCGCCACCGCTGCAACCAACGCAGCCGACAAATGGAGCAAGACGTTCCGGAGCGACATCAAGGTCCTCCGCGAACAAACGGCCCTACCGGGCGGACTGACCGCTGCCCTCTTCGGCCGGATGATCACCTCGGACCCAGCGGCCAACATCGAAGCACCCGTCTATGTCGCCCATGCCTTCACCGTGCACGCCGAGGAAGCCGAGAGTGACTATTTCACGGCGGTCGACGACCTGAAGCGCGAAGATGACGACAGCGGCGCAGACACCATCCAGGAGACCGAGGTGTCGTCAGGACTGTTCTACGGATACGCGGTGATCGACCTGCCGGGCCTGGTCAGGAACTGCGGGGGCCAGCGGGAGCTTGCCGCAGCGGTGGTGCACAATCTCGTCCATCTCATTGCCGAGGTTTCACCCGGCGCCAAGCGCGGATCAACCGCGCCGTTCGGCCGAGCCGACCTCGTGCTGCTCGAGGCCGGCGACCGCCAGCCACGCAGTCTGGCCGCAGCCTACCGGTCGGCAGTGCCCCATGACCTCGAGGTCGCCGTGGCAGCCCTCGACAAGCACCTGGCGCAACTCGACGAAGCCTACGCAACCGGCGAGCAACGCCGCTACCTGTCGCTGGCAGAAACTGCGCTGCAAAGCCCCGAAGACAGCGGCCTGGGCCGCCTCCCCCTGAAGGGCCTGGCCGAGTGGGCGGCACGCCACGCCACGGACGCGCCCGATGCCTGACCCCTCCTGGATCGTTCTTCGGCTGGAAGGCCCGTTGCTTGCATTCGGCGGCGTTGCAGTCGACCAGGTGGGGACAACCCGCGACTTTCCGGCGGCGTCGATGTTGACCGGCCTCCTCGCCAGCGCACTCGGCTACCGGCGCCAGGACTGGGAGCGCCATCAGATGCTGCAGGACCGCCTGATCTACGCCGCCCGTTGCGACCGCATGGACCCCGACAGCCCGATCACCGATACACAGAACGCACAGCTGGCCAAGTCCGACAAGGGCTGGACCACGTGGGGGAAGCCCGAAGGCCGGGACGGCGCGAGCTATGCGGCTCCGCATCGCCGGAGGCGCGACTATCACGCGGATGCCTGCGTCACCGTGTGTCTCCGGCTGGATCCCGCAGAGAGCGACCCGCGCCTCGAGGAAGTGCGCGCCGCGCTCGAGCGGCCCTGCCGGCCGCTGTTCGTCGGCCGCAAGACCTGCCTTCCCTCCTGGCCCCTCTACGAACGCGTCGGTGTCTCCGCTCCCTCGGCCTATGCCGCTCTCGCGCAGGTGCCGTCCCGCTGGGGCGACGCGCAGGAAGGCCTGCGCGCGCTTTGGCCGCTTGATGAAGGTCCAGCCGCCGGCGACTGCGTCCGGCGTGTCATGGATCTCCCGGACCTGCGCAACTGGCGGACAGGCCTGCATGGCGGCACCCGTAAAATCGTGGAAGGGTTGGTCGTTCCTCTGGAGGCTTCCCCTTGAGCGGCCTGCATTTCATCAGCCTCCCGCTCGAAATCCGGCAGCTTCGGCAATGGGCCGGTCGGCGCGGGCTCGGGCTCGATGAAGGAAGGGTCCTGCACCATCTCCTGACAGAAACCTTCGGAAGAGGCGCACTTCAGCCCTTCCGGCTGATGGTCGCCCCGCGAGCTGCTCGCGGCACGCTCTACGCATACACACCCGCCAGTGTCGACGTCCTCCGCCGGACAGCCCTGGAAACCGGGCTTCCGGACGCGTTGTCCGTCTGTGAGCCGGGCAACCTTGCAGCCAAGGCAATGCCCGACACCTGGAGCAAAGGGAGACGACTGGGTTTCGACCTCCGGGCGCGCCCGGTACGTCGGCTGCACCGCGCCATGGGGGCATTCCGAAAAGGCGCCGAGGTGGACGCTTTCCTGGTGGAAGCGTTGCGCCGCTTCCCGGAGTCGCCCCCGGAGTCAGACGGCGTCGACCGAGCGGCCGTGTACCGGGAATGGCTGGCGGGGCGTCTGGCTCCTGCTGCCGAAATCGCCGAGGTCCGTGTAGCCCGCCTGGACCGCCACACCGTCGAACGCGGCGGGCGCAAGCTGAACGGGCCGGACGTGACGTTCCACGGGCAGCTTGTGGTCACCGATGGCGCGGCATTGGCGGACTGCCTCGCGAACGGCGTCGGCCGCCATACCGCGTTCGGATACGGCATGCTGCTGCTTCGTCCTGCCGGATAGCGGAACAGAAACAATGTTGCTCGGACGCCTTGGCCTCGAAAAAGCACGGGTGCCCCATGCTGACCGGCACGGCTTGGTCTGGCTCGATCGGGGACGGCTCATGGTCGAGGACGGCTGCCTCCGCTTTGTCACGAGCGGTGGCACGCTTGCGCCGGGCGATTATCAGATTCCGCATCAATCAGTCTCGATCGTGTTGCTTGGCCCCGGGGCAAGTGTCACGCACGATGTACTCCGTTTGCTGGCGCGGCATGGCTGCGGTCTGGCAGCCGTCGGGGAAGGAGGTGTCCGCTTCTATACGGCGCCGCCGTTGATGCCCGACACATCATCGGTCGCGCGCGCGCAGGTCACACTATGGGCGGATCCTGCAACACGTATGGAAGTCGCACGCAGAATGTATGCCTTCCGTTTCGGTGAAGTGGTACGCACGCGCGACATCGAAGTCTTGCGTGGGCAAGAAGGCGCACGCATCAAGCGCAGCTATCAGCTCGCTGCGGAACGGTACGGGGTGCTCTGGAAAGGGCGGCGATACGACCGGTCTGACCCCACTGCCGGGTCCCTGCCGAATCAGGCCCTGAACCACGCGGCAAGTGCCATGACGGCAGCGGCCAGCGTCGCGGTTGCCTCGGTCGGCGCTATTCCCCAACTGGGCTTCATTCATGAAGAGTCCGGACAGGCGTTCGTGTTGGACATCGCAGACCTCCGGCGGCACGATGTAACCCTCGATATTGCTTTCGGCGCGGCAAAAGAGGCGGCAGCCTCCGGCGGGACCATCGAGCGGATTACCCGACGCAGAGCGGCCAAGCTCTTGCAGCAGCGCAATGTCATTCCATCAATGATCGACGGCATCAAATCGCTGCTGTCCGCCAGAAGTAGCGAGGAGAAACCAGGCTGATGCCGATGGTCGTTGTCGTCACCCGTGATGTCGAGGCACGATACCGTGGGTTTCTGGGCTCGGTCATGTTGGAGCTTGCGCCCGGGGTCTACGCCCACCCGCGCATGAATGCGGGGGTGCGTACCCGGATCTGGAACGTGCTGGAAGACTGGTACCTGATACTGCGGCGCGGCAGCATTGTTCTGACGTGGGCTGACACCACTGCCCATGGTGGCCTCGGCCTCAAGGCCTTGGGCGAACCCCCGAAAGAGGTCTTGCCCCACGACGCTATGCTCTTGGTCCGCCGCCCAATTTCAGACGAGAGCTGATAGAATCGGCTGGCAGAGCTGTTTGACTTTTGTTGATTTTCAGGGCTTTATTGTCCAGAGGCTTCCCCGCACCAGCGGGGATAGACCCCTGGTGTACGCGGCAGCATTGACGTGGAATGTGGCTTCCCCGCACCAGCGGGGATAGACCCGTCATTTAGGCATTCGTGATCCCATTCCGGATGGCTTCCCCGCACCAGCGGGGATAGACCCACATGCCACGCAATATCGCCATTCACGAAACTGGCTTCCCCGCACCAGCGGGGATAGACCCCATCCGCTCCTCGGCAATGGCATGGCCGGTGAGGCTTCCCCGCACCAGCGGGGATAGACCCAGTACAGGCACCCGACCGGTATTGACTACTCGGGCTTCCCCGCACCAGCGGGGATAGACCCTCAGTGCGTCGATGTACAGGATTTCCTTGCCGGGCTTCCCCGCACCAGCGGGGATAGACCCATACATTCTGTCGGCAAGCCCGGTAGCGGATTGGCTTCCCCGCACCAGCGGGGATAGACCCGTAGTCGATCAAGAATTCGTCTTGACCGTTGTGGCTTCCCCGCACCAGCGGGGATAGACCCGACCCGGTCAGGCCCCGGTTCAGCACGACCGCGGCTTCCCCGCACCAGCGGGGATAGACCCGGGCACGTGACCGCCGAGCAAGCGGAAAAGACGGCTTCCCCGCACCAGCGGGGATAGACCTTCGTTCGGACTGTCCATGCGGAACCCGTTGTGGGCTTCCCCGCACCAGCGGGGATAGACCCACCATCGGGGCGGCCGAAAGCCTGTTCGACTTGGCTTCCCCGCACCAGCGGGGATAGACCCAAGTGGGAACGCCGGCGCCAGTCGGACCCTGAGGCTTCCCCGCACCAGCGGGGATAGACCCGAGCCGCGTGCCTATCGCGCGCGTGCATCTGTGGCTTCCCCGCACCAGCGGGGATAGACCCACGATCATTTCGAGGTACTTGAAGTCGGCGTAGGCTTCCCCGCACCAGCGGGGATAGACCCGAAATCGAGCGGGATCTGGCAGGGCTTGCTGTGGCTTCCCCGCACCAGCGGGGATAGACCCGTGTATGCGATCGAAGGAGATGTCCCGACCATGGCTTCCCCGCACCAGCGGGGATAGACCCGCAGATCGTCAGCCATCGCACCCTGCACGACAGGCTTCCCCGCACCAGCGGGGATAGACCCTGGACTCAGGCGGGCAAGCCGCAGACCGCCGCGGCTTCCCCGCACCAGCGGGGATAGACCCATCGCGATAGGCGCTGCCTACATGCGGCAGATGGCTTCCCCGCACCAGCGGGGATAGACCCGTACCTGCAGGCTCCCATGCACGGCCTCGTGCGGCTTCCCCGCACCAGCGGGGATAGACCCAGAGACGCGAGTGAGCCGCATTTCCTCGCAATGGCTTCCCCGCACCAGCGGGGATAGACCCCCTGTTCGACGCTCGCGTTGTCCCCGCTAGAGGGCTTCCCCGCACCAGCGGGGATAGACCCACGGGTTTCAACAGTCCTAAGCGCAATGCTGAGGCTTCCCCGCACCAGCGGGGATAGACCCGAAGCCTGGTTGGCCCGAAGTTCCACAACCTCGGCTTCCCCGCACCAGCGGGGATAGACCCAACGCGCAGTTTGTCGGCCGGTTCCTGCTGACGGCTTCCCCGCACCAGCGGGGATAGACCCCTCGACATTGCGCCGCAGCAGGGCTCCAAGGGGGCTTCCCCGCACCAGCGGGGATAGACCCGATTTGCGGCAGGGATTGCGCACCGCGCTCGAGGCTTCCCCGCACCAGCGGGGATAGACCCATGCAGCTGTGTATCAGCTCATGCGTGGCGGTGGCTTCCCCGCACCAGCGGGGATAGACCCCCATTGAAATCATTGGCTGCGGTCTCGGCGATGGCTTCCCCGCACCAGCGGGGATAGACCCCCGACCTGGGAGACTGACCTATGGCCGCATACGGCTTCCCCGCACCAGCGGGGATAGACCCGCGCACCAGGTTCCCGACTACCTGGAGCAGTGGGCTTCCCCGCACCAGCGGGGATAGACCCGTGGATACGGGAGCAGGAGGACCGCACATGACGGCTTCCCCGCACCAGCGGGGATAGACCCACCACCGCCGAGCAGATCGCCCACACGCTCACGGCTTCCCCGCACCAGCGGGGATAGACCCAGGTCGCCTTGGCGCGGGTTGACCAGGTCCGCGGCTTCCCCGCACCAGCGGGGATAGACCCCGGGCGAATTTCGAGTTCTGGCGTAACCAGAAGGCTTCCCCGCACCAGCGGGGATAGACCCCGTGTACAGGGCAGGGCATGCGGATCCCGCTGGGCTTCCCCGCACCAGCGGGGATAGACCTTCGAGGAACCCGAGCTCTGCACCAATTCCGATGGCTTCCCCGCACCAGCGGGGATAGACCCACCGCACCGGCGCCATGGATGCCGCTGCCGCGGGCTTCCCCGCACCAGCGGGGATAGACCCGTCGTTCCGTTTCCGGGCCGGCCGGCGCCGGAGGCTTCCCCGCACCAGCGGGGATAGACCCAAGTTCCGAGCGGCGGGGCAGCGCGCCGGGTTGGCTTCCCCGCACCAGCGGGGATAGACCGGCGATACGGGACCCGCTATCCCATGGGCTACCGGCTTCCCCGCACCAGCGGGGATAGACCCGTCGCCGCCAAGGCGGTGCTGCTGGCGCTGGTGGCTTCCCCGCACCAGCGGGGATAGACCCGGACACAACTGGGCCGACCTGTACCGCAAGCAGGCTTCCCCGCACCAGCGGGGATAGACCTTTTCCGCTGCTGGATTTGATCTCGCGCCATCCGGCTTCCCCGCACCAGCGGGGATAGACCCTACGAGCAGTTGCCCGAGGAGATCCGCCGGCGGGCTTCCCCGCACCAGCGGGGATAGACCCAAGATTTATCAGTATCGCATCTATCCGGGCGAGGCTTCCCCGCACCAGCGGGGATAGACCCACTACAGCGGCGGCAAAAGTGCTTCCTAGTTCGGCTTCCCCGCACCAGCGGGGATAGACCCCGATAGGGGTTATCGACCGTAAGCCGGGGGCGGGCTTCCCCGCACCAGCGGGGATAGACCCGGCGAGCAAATAGTCGGTCACAGAAATCTTGAGGCTTCCCCGCACCAGCGGGGATAGACCCAGGATATGCCATTTTCAGCGCATATCTAATATGGCTTCCCCGCACCAGCGGGGATAGACCCGTCTGCGAATAAGTAGAAGCATCAGCACCGGCGGCTTCCCCGCACCAGCGGGGATAGACCCGGAGAGTTGACCAGGTCGAGGCCGCCGCCGAGGGCTTCCCCGCACCAGCGGGGATAGACCCAACGCGCAGGTCTTCACAGACGAGGGCAATCAGGCTTCCCCGCACCAGCGGGGATAGACCCCCGGTGGATGTGTTGCGCGGCCCTCCAGGCCCGGCTTCCCCGCACCAGCGGGGATAGACCCTAGTCGCGATAAGTGACCTTAATGGTCCAGCGGGCTTCCCCGCACCAGCGGGGATAGACCTGGATCACGGACGCGGACAGCGAGCCGGAGGATGGCTTCCCCGCACCAGCGGGGATAGACCCCGGCTGGAGGCAGACGGTAGGTGATGGTGTTGGGCTTCCCCGCACCAGCGGGGATAGACCCGAAGCGAGGGCGAAGGCACTGGTGCGCCGCATGGCTTCCCCGCACCAGCGGGGATAGACCCATGACCCAGACTGCTGCAGAACACCTGCGCGCGGCTTCCCCGCACCAGCGGGGATAGACCCCCCTTGTCATCATGATCACGAATTCCGGGGTCGGCTTCCCCGCACCAGCGGGGATAGACCCGGGAATCAAACCGCATGCCGGCCCGGCTGGCGGGCTTCCCCGCACCAGCGGGGATAGACCCCCGTATATGGGCATATGCTGGCGTAGACGCAAGGCTTCCCCGCACCAGCGGAGATAGACCCATGAACGACGACGAAATCGACGAGATCTATCTGGCTTCCCCGCACCAGCGGGGATAGACCCCTGTAGCATCTGGGGCACCATCCGTCTGGGTAGGCTTCCCCGCACCAGCGGGGATAGACCCAGACCAGAGCCGGGGACGAAGCCGGCGGGACCGGCTTCCCCGCACCAGCGGGGATAGACCCCAAGGGCTGGACTACGACCTGCTGATCGGGCAGGCTTCCCCGCACCAGCGGGGATAGACCCGCATACCAGTATCTCGTGACCATCCGCGGCGTGGCTTCCCCGCTCCAGCGGGGATAGACCCATTACCTTCTCCGGCGTCAACCAGATCATGGAGGCTTCCCCGCACCAGCGGGGATAGACCCGACATTGGCCGCCGGCGCCATCTGTGGTGCACGGCTTCCCCGCACCAGCGGGGATAGACCCTGGCAGCAAGACGAGGCGGGCGAGTGGCGCCTGGCTTCCCCGCACCAGCGGGGATAGACCCACATACGGCGGCTATAGCTACGCGACCGCCGAGGCTTCCCCGCACCAGCGGGGATAGACCCATCGCGGACGTGATGATCCAGGCCGACGATTTGGCTTCCCCGCACCAGCGGGGATAGACCCACCCATGTCCTCGGCTTCATAGAAGCTGTTGAGGCTTCCCCGCACCAGCGGGGATAGACCCCCGACGCAGGTAGTCGTCGGACCAGCGCCCAGGGCTTCCCCGCACCAGCGGGGATAGACCCGGGATCAGTCTCGGTCGAAAGCGGGGCGGTGCGGCTTCCCCGCACCCGCGGGGATAGACCCGTGCGGGTTGCCTTCACCAACACCGGCAAGGAGGCTTCCCCGCACCCGCGGGGATAGACTCTTGCGCGGGCCGCTGCTCCGCGGCGAAACGGGGCACCATTCGCCATCAGTCCTGTCCCATCGCCCCGGTTGGTGCCGGAGCCACATTGCCGGAGGAGCCGCTGCGGCTGAACCGAAGCGACGCTTTCGCGGCCCCGGGACACCGCCGTGTCCGGGCCGTCCCCGAATGCTGCCAGGCGTCGGCGTCAGGAACAGACCGTCCGGGGGCCGGATACGGCGCCTGTGCCGGCCGGTGGGCGGTCCATCAGCCCCACAACCTGATCGGAACACCGCGAGCCGCTACCTGTTCACCAGGTCAGCGGCTGTACCGGAAAGTCCCGGACGCCGCGCGGGTCCGTCATTGCTGCGGTCGGGAAACCGGGCCCCGAACCGGGTGATGATCTCTCCGGCCGCGGCACTGGCAATTTCTCCGCAGCGGCCGAGTGGTTCACCGCTGACCAGCCCGAACAGGAAACCGGCGGCATAGATGTCCCCGGCTCCCGTGGTATCGACCACCGGGCCAGCAGGAAGCGCCGGTACCTGGTGTCGTTCACCCGGTCCGATCACGATCGATCCGTGTGCGCCCCTGGTCACCGCCAGGAGGTCGCAGTTGCCGACGACGGCCGCGATCGCGACCTCGAGGTCATCAGTCCGGCAAAGCGCGCGAAGTTCGTCCTCGTTGCAAAACAGGATGTCGACGTGGTCCGCGAGCAGCCGGAGAATGTCGTCCCTGTGCCGCTCGACGCAGTGAGGGTCCGACAGCGACAGCGCGAGACGGCTCCCGGCCCTGTGTGCGGCGGCGGTGGCGGCCTGCAGGGCCCGGCGTCCGCCCGGAGGATCCCAGAGATAGCCCTCCAGGTAGATGACGGCGCTGTCGGCGATCAGCTCCGGGTCGATGTCGACGGTATCAAGCTGGGTGCAGGCGCCGAGATAGGTGTTCATGGATCGCTGGGCGTCGGGTGTCACCAGGACCAGGCAGCAGGCCGAATCCGGTCCGTCGGTCGACGACGGTGTCTCGTAGCGAACCCCGGCCCGGGCGATGTCGGCACGGAACACGCTGCCCAGGTGATCGTCACGGACCTTGCCCACGAATGCCGCGCGTCCTCCCATGGCGGCGAGGCCGGTGGCAGTGTTGGCCGCGGACCCCCCGGACACCTCGAGCCCCGGTCCCAGCAACCGGTAGAGGTCCCGGGCGCGGCCGGCATCGATGAGCTGCATGGCTCCCTTGGTGATCGAGTGCTCGCGCAGGAAGGCATCGTCGACCTGGGAGACCACGTCGACGATGGCGTTGCCGATGCCGGTGACATCGATGGTGCGTGTCCGCATGGGTCTCCCCGGTTGCCTCGGCCGCGACAGGTAGCCGCTCCAGCGGCGTTTATAGACCAACCTGGCGGCGAGTGGGCGCGGGGGCTTGCCTTGTCGCGTGCAAGGCCCGACAACAGGAGTGCGTGCTCTCGCGATGGAGTGGTGACATGGTCGAATCCCTGCGACGGGCGTTTGCGCAGCTGCCGGATCCGGTGCTGCGCCGGGCCCTGGTCGGGAGTGTCCTCGGTGCGTGTCTTGCAACCGTGCTCGCGGTCGTTCTCAGCTGGTGGCTGGTTGCAAGCTTCGGCATGTTCGGAAACGGGATCGCCGACACTGTCGCGGCCGCGGGCGGGGCGGTCCTGGTGCTGATCGGTGCGCTGATCTTCTTTCCCTCCACCGTCATGGTCGTGGCCGGGTTCTTTCTTGATTCGGTTGCCGATGCCGTCGAGGCCCGGTACTGGCCGAACGTCGCTCCCCCGCGCCGGCGGGGACTGCGCGAGGTCATGGTTGCCGGGGTGTCGCTGCTGGCCATTTCGCTGACGATGAATCTGATCCTTCTGCCGGTCTATGCCTTTGCCCTGCTCATTCCGGGCCTGGGCCTGGTGCTGTTCTATTGCCTGAACGGCTATCTGTTCGGACGCGAGTTCTTCGATGCGGTCGCAACCCGCAGCCTCGAGCCGGCTGACGCGCGTGCGGTGCGACGGCGTTACCGGGGCCGGATCCTGCTCGCCGGAGTAATCATCACCGTGCTCACCACCGTTCCGGTTCTCAACCTCGCCGCACCGATCCTTGCGACGGCGTTCATGACCAACCTGTTTCGGGGTCTGGATATCTCTGCACGGACCGAGTAGATTGCAGGTGCTTCCAAGTACCCGGACTCTCCGGCGGTGAGCTTCACTTTGACGAGAAGGTGACCGGGATGGCTTCGTTTCTTCGCAGGCCCCAGACCCAGGACAGCAGCGGGGGTGACGACAGGGACCGCACGGACGCCCTGTCGCAGCCACGCAATGCGGGACGCACTCAGGAAGGACGGTCCTCCACTCCTCCGGTTCCGGGATTCATCGCGCCTGCGGAAGCGCGCGAAGGGGCAGGCCTGCGCCAGGGCGCGGGCGCGAACGAGACTGCGCGACGGGGATCCGACATCGCTCCGCGGCGCCCGCTGGAGCCCGTAGCCCGCGGGAATGTCCAGAGCCGGGCGCTGACGATCGGCAGCCAGATCACCATGCAGGGTACCATTACCGACTGCGACGTGCTGGTCGTCGAGGGAACGGCCGAGGCCACGCTGGAGAACAGCAAGAGCCTCGAGGTGACCGAGAGCGGCGTGTTCCGGGGAACCATCACCATTGACGAGGCGACCATCGCCGGTGTGCTGGAGGGCGAGATCACGGTTCGCGAGAGGCTGAAGGTCCGGCCGACCGGACGGATCAGGGGAACCGTGAAGTGCAGCAAGCTCGAGGTCGAGTTCGGCGGCGAGATTGAAGGCCAGATCCAGGTGTTGCGGGACGGCCAGGGGGGATAGGCGATCCGGCACGAACGGCGCCGCGGACGCGATGGGCTCGGCGCCAACCAGACACCTGCTCCGGGCCGTGGCCATCGGGTTGCTGGTCGGCGGCCTCTCGGCATGCCGGTTTGATCCGGAACTTGGTTTCGTGACCGTCGCGGAGCCGGCGGTCGAGCAGCAGGCGGCGCTCAACGCGGGTCCGGACGAACTGGCACCGGTTCCCCCGGTAGCTGCGTCCTCTCCGGTTGCGACCGTGGCGCTCGGCCCCCGCTGGCCGCTGCAACGGACCGGGGAGGAAATCAGGCAGGTCCTCGGCAGTCCGCAGTTCGTGCGCGATGACGCCCTGGCGCAGCTGTGGCGATACCGCACTGAAGACTGCATCCTGAACCTGTTCCTGTTCCCGGTGGCGGAACAGGTTCGTGCGACCCATGCCATGTATCTGTGGCCATCGCTCGAACCGCTCCCGAACCGCGGCGCCAGGAACCGGTGCCTGTCGGATCTGGTGCGCCAGGCTACTGCCGGCGCCGGGATCCCGCCCGATCAGTCCACCGCCGGCGACTTATCGGTGAACTGACACAGGTCGTGCACGGGGCACGACGGGCACGAGGGCCTGCGGGCCTTGCACAGGTATCGCCCGTGCAGGATCAACCAGTGATGCGCATGGAGTTTCCATCGGTCCGGTACCCTGCGGTCCAGTCCGCGTTCCACCGCAAGCGGTGTGGTGCCGGCGGCAAGCCCGGTGCGGTTGGCGACCCGGAAGATGTGGGTATCCACGGCGATGACCGGCTCGCCGAAGGCGATGTTCATGACCACGTTCGCGGTCTTGCGCCCGACACCGGGGAGAGCCTCCAGCGCCGCGCGGTCATTGGGAACCCTGCCGGAATGGTGTTCGATCAGCACTTCGGACAGCGCGATCACGTTGCGGGCCTTGGCGTTGAAGAGCCCGATGGTGCGGATGTGATCCTTCAGTTTCTCCTCGCCGAGCGCCACCATCTCCTCAGGTGTCGCGACCTCGCGGAACAGCGCCCGGGTGGCCCGGTTGACACCGACATCAGTGGCCTGGGCGGACAGCACCACCGCGACCAGCAGCGTGTAGGTGTTGACCGAGTCGAGTTCGCCACGGGGCTCGGGCCTCTGTTCGGCCAGCCGTGCAAAGAAGCTGTCGATTTCAGCGGGTTTCATCGCTCGCGTCCTGCGCCGGCGGCCTTTACCGCTTCGCGGGGCCATACTATCGTTCCCCGATGAACGGGCAGTCCGACAGCGAGGCGGCGCACGAACCGGTGCTGTTCGACCGGGTGCTGCTGCCGCACCGCAGCCTGTCGCGGGCCGGCATGGCGGTCCTGATCGTGGTCCTGGTCGGGGCCAGCGCGGCCATCGGGACCGGGTTTGCGCTGATGGGCGCGTGGCCGGTGATCGGGTTCTGCGGTCTCGACATTCTCGTTATCTGCCTTGCTCTCAGATTGAGCGTGCTCTCGGCACGGCGGTCGGAACATGTCAGGCTGACGCGACGGTCGCTCGAGATCCGTGCAAGCGACGGGCGCGGTCCCGCCCGGCACACCGTCATGCACCCGTACTGGACCAGGGTCGAGTTCATCGCCCGGCGTCGTGCCCGGCTGTTGCTGCGCTCGCACGGACGCTCGCTCGAACTCGGAAGTTTCCTTGCCTCCGCCGACAAGCAGGAGGTCGCCCGCTCGCTCGCCGGGGCGCTGCGCCAGGTTCGCGTGGTTCCATCCGCTACCGCCCGCTGAGGCCGAGCACGTCGATCATGCTGTAACGCCCGGCGGGTCGACCGAACGCCCACCGGGCCGCAGTGACGGCACCGGCGGCGTAGATGTGCCGGCCCGCCGCCCTGTGTGCGATTTCCACCCGTTCGCCAGCGCCGGCGAAGATGACGGTGTGCTCTCCGACCACGTCGCCGCCGCGGAGTGCCGCAAATCCGATATCACCACGACGGCGAGGGTCGGTGCGGCCCTCGCGGGAGAGGACGGCGGCGCTCTCGAACCCGATCCCGCGTCCCCGGGCCGCGGCCTGGCCAAGTCCGAGCGCGGTGCCCGACGGGGCGTCGACCTTGCGGTTATGGTGCATTTCGACGATCTCGATGTCGAAACTGTCATCAAGCGCGCCGGCGACCTGCTCGGCGAGCACGAACAACAGGTTGACGCCGAGGCTCATGTTGGGGGCGAAGACCACCGGCGCGTGCCCGGCGGCGGCATCGAGCGCGGCTTCCTGCCCGGACTCCAGCCCGGTCGTCCCCACGATCCACGCGGTTCCAGTTGCCGAGGCGGCCTCCGCGTGACCGGCAACCGCCTCGGGAAGCGTGAAATCGATCACGGCGTCGCATGCGGCAAAGAGCTCATGCGGATCGGTTACGGCCGACTGGCCGAGGGATTCTGCCTGGCACAGCGTGCCGATGTCCCGGCCTGCCGCATCGGACCCGGCGCGCACGGTACCGCCGGCAAGCCGCGTGCCAGGGGTTTCGAGGATCTGGCGCACCAGCATCCTGCCCATGTGGCCGGTGACTCCGGTCACACCGATCGCGATTTCCGTCATCGTCTGTCTCCGTCCTTCGGGTCGCCGGACAAGGGTAGCCGGTCGCGCCTGCCGGCAGAAGACCGGAGGCCGGATCCGGGGCCCGTCACATTTCTGCAACGACCCATTCTTGACCGGCCAGCCGGGTGCTGACATGATTCCCGGATTCTGGAGATGGCCGCTGCCGGCCGTGTTTGCGTGTACAGGGTCCCGGAATGACAAAATCGGAACTGATTGCCAGGCTGGTCGAACGCTGGGCAGCGGAGAACCCGGGCCTCGAGCGTGAATTGCGCTACAACGAGATGGAACTGGCGGTCACGACCGTCTTCGAGGAAATCGCGCGGGCGCTGGAACAGGGTCGGCGCGTGGAGTTGCGCGGGTTCGGCGCGATGGCCGTGAAGCATCGCACGGCGCGGACCGGACGCAATCCGCGTACCGGCGAGCCGGTCTCGGTCGAAGCGAAGGCGGTTCCGTTCTTCAAGACCAGCAAGCTGCTGCACACCCGTCTGAACGGAGGCTGACGCCCGTCAGTCCTCGTCGAGCGCGCCGAGAAAATCCTCGATCAGTCCCGGCGGGGCCTTGATCACGTGCTCAGGTGCCGGGAAGGCGCCGGTCTGCACGTCCTCAATGAACTCGCGGAACCCTGCCACCCGCTCCTCCTGCATCCGCTGCTTCATCGCGTACATGTCACGGTACTGCTTCGAGTGGCGCGGGTAGGGAGCCCCGGTATTGCCGAGGATGTCGTCGGCGAACAGGAACTGGATGTCACCGCCACTGCCGCCGCCGATCGACGATGTCAGCAGTGACGTGCGCCTGGTGATCTCGGCGAGAAGCGACTCGGGGATCACCTCCACCTCGACCGCGTAGGCGCCGGCCTCTTCGAGCCTGCGAATTTCCTGCCAGACCCACAACGCCTCGTCGAGGGTCTTGCCGACAGCGCGCAGGCCGCCGGTCCAGGTGCTGCGACGCGGGACCAGCCCGGCGTGGCCCTGTATCGGAATACCGGCTTCGGTTGCGGCGGCAACGAACCGGGGGCTCCACTGGCACATGATGGCGTCGGCGCCAATGCTCATGGCCTGGTAGCCGAGGCGAACCGCCTCGGTCTCGCTGGCCGCGGCGACAAGTGGCACCGAGAACGCCATGAAGGTGTGGGGCGCGGCGCGGCGGATCTCGGCAGCAAGATCCGGGCGGCCCGGATCGAACCTCACCTTCATCGTATCGATCCCGGCCTCCTCGGCCGCGGCGGCTTCCTCGGGCGAGAACGGCAGCGTCTCCACCAGCACCTTCCTGCCCTTGCAGTCGCGCAGACCCTTCACGGTGTAGTTGCGGGTGCCGTAGGCCCCGCCGAGGGTCATGATCCGGGTCAGGCCGCGTCGGGCGGCGTCCCGTGGCGGTATCCCGCCGTCTCCGGTCGCATGACTGGCCATGATCGGGGTCCTCCCTCGCCGGTGTGTCGCCTGCCGGTGATCCTACGTCTCCCGGCGTGATGCGCAACCGGGGGCGATCCGCCAAAGGGACCTTGTGCGGTGCCGGCCGTCCGGTAGAATGGGCGCACCGGAACGGGCAGGGGGCGGACAGATGGCTCAGGTGACGGCAGATTCCGACATCAGGGAACTGGAAGAAGACTGGGCCCCGGACGTACCGATCTCCCCGCCGCCGCTGTTCGTGTGGCCGCCGCAGCCTGTTGCCCTGGTACGCTACCTGTTCGGCTATCCGGGCTACTTCCTGCCGCGCAACCTGCTCTACATGGCGCTCGCCATCGTCACCTGGCTCTACCTGACGCCGGAGATGGCAACCATGAAGACCTTCCAGGTCGACTGGATCGCCTGGATCTATGCCCGCAATCTCGGGATGCTGTTCATTGTCTTCGGTGGCTGGCACTTCAGGTTCTACATCCTGCGATCCCAGGGCACCGCCTACAAGCACAGCCGGCACTGGCCGGAACGCAAGCATCGCCGGTTCCTGTTCGGCGACCAGGTCTGGGACAACGTGTTCTGGAGCGCGGTCAGCGGCTGCGGCATCTGGACAGCATACGAGGTGGTCACGCTGTGGGCGTTTGCCAACGAGCTCATTCCGTGGATGACGATCGAGACCAACCCGGTGTGGTTCGTCGTACTGTTCCTGGTCATCCCGCTGATCCGTGATGCCCATTTCTACCTGGTGCACCGCCTGCTGCACGTCCGCTTCCTGTACCGGACCGTGCACTACCTCCATCACAAGAACGTGAACATCGGACCATGGTCGGGGCTGGCCATGCACCCGGTCGAGCACCTGCTGTATTTCAGCGGCATCCTGTTGCACTGGGTGGTGCTCTCGCACCCGCTGCACGCCATCCTGCACGTCCAGGCTACCGGCCTGACGCCGGCGCTCGGCCACTGCGGGTTCGACAAGTTCCTGCTCGGCGGCCGCTACAGGCTCACCCTTGGCCAGAGGTACTTCCATTTCCTTCACCACAAGTACTTCGAGTGCAATTACGGGGGTGACGGGTCGGTGCCGCTGGACAAGTGGTTCGGCTCGTGGCACGACGGCACGCCGCAATCGCACGAACTGATGAAGCAGCGCCGCCGCGCCGCCCACGGCCGCGGCTGATCCGAACCTGCCGGAGCGAGGAGGTGGGCGCTCAGCGCGCCCAGGGAGAGCTTTTGCCATGAGCGACCTTCCGGAAACCATGACGGCTGTCGAAATCGCTGCCTTCGGTCCGCCGGAAGGGCTGCAGCCGTGCACCCGCCCGACACCGCAACCGGGTGCGGGCGAGGTGCTGATCGAGGTGGCGAGTGCAGGCGTGAACCGTCCCGACGTGATGCAGCGTGAAGGCGGATACCCGCCGCCGCCCGGAGCGTCGGACATTCCGGGTCTCGAGGTTGCGGGTACCGTCGTGGGCGCGGGGCAGGATGCCGGGAACTGGCGGGTCGGCGAGAAGGTGTGTGCGCTGGTCGCCGGCGGCGGCTATGCGCGCTACTGCACGGCCCCGGCGCCCCAGTGCCTGCCACTGCCTGCCGGGTACTCCATGGAACAGGCGGCGAGCGTGGTCGAGACGGCGTATACCGTCTGGGCCAACGTGTTCATGCGCGGGCATCTTGCCGCCGGCGAGACCTTCCTGGTGCACGGCGGGAGCAGCGGCATCGGAACCATGGCGATCCAACTCGCCCGGGCCCGGGGTGCGCGGGTGTTCGCGACCGCAGGCTCGGCCGAGAAGTGCCGGGTCTGCACCGAGCTCGGCGCCGAGCGGGCCATCAACTACCGCGAAGAGGACTTCGTCGCGGTGATGAAGGAACACGGCCGTGCCGACGTGATCCTCGACATGGTTGGCGGGCCGTACATCCAGCGCAATCTCGACAGCCTGAAGATCGAGGGCCGGTTGTGCCAGATTGCCTTCCTGCAACCTCCGGTGGTGGAGAGGTTCAACTTCCTGAAAATGCTGACACTGCGGCTCACGCTGACCGGCTCGACCCTGCGGCCGCGCAGTATCGAGGAGAAGGGACGGATCGCCGACGCGCTGCGAACCGAGGTCTGGCCGCTGCTCGAGAGCGGCGCGGTGAAACCGGTGATCGACCGCACCTTTCCGCTGGCACAGGCAGCTGACGCGCACCGGCTGATGGAATCGAGCCGTCACATCGGCAAGATCATGCTCGACTGTACGCCGTAGCGGACCGGTTCACTTTCCGATAGTGATGTCGAGCCAGAGCGCCCCGCTCGGGACCGCGCTGTCACCGGCACGCAGCACCACGGTGGTGGTGGCGGATTCGATGATCGCCGGACCCGTGATCACCTGGCCGGGACAGAGGGTCTCGAGGTCGAGGACTGGGACGTCCTGCCAGCCGCCGAGATAAGCGCGCCGCGTGGTCCGGGGCTCGGCGGGCTCGCGGTCGCGGACCTCCGGTTCCTGCGGCAGCATCGGGAGCCGGCCGATTGCCGCCAGCCGGGCGTTGACCAGCACCGACTCCTGGTCGGGCAGGCTGTAGGTGAACAGGTCCTCGTGACGTCGGTGAAAGCGCCGCGTAATGTCCTCGATCAGCCCCGCGGCCGCGAAGTCCACCCCGTCGAGCGGGACATCGATCTCGAAGATCTGCTCGCCGTAGCGCATGTCCGCCGACCGGCGGACCGCGACCTCGCCGTCGAACACCCGCGCGAGCCGGGAGCGGCCTTCCCGCTCCATACCGGCGTACAGATCGCGGATGGCGTCGGCCTCCAGCATGCGGGTGTCGCCTACATGGGTGCGGCTGATCTCGAATCGCAGGTCGGTGGCCAGCATTCCCCACGCCGAGAGGACGGCGGCCGCCCGCGGAACCACCACGCGGGGCACGTCGATCTGGCGGGCGATGTCGGTGATGTGAATGCCGGCGGCACCGCCGAAGGACAACAGGGCAAAGCGGCGCGGGTCAACGCCGCGTCGCACCGAAACCAGGCGGATGCCTTCCGCCATCTGGGTGTTGATCACCCGGTGAACGCCTTCCGCGGCTTCGGCCCGGGACACCGCGAGCCGGTGCGCGAGCCGGTCGAGCACGGTTTCGGCGGCCTCCCGGTCGAGCCGGGCACGCCCGCCCAGGAAGTTGGCCGGATCGAGGAACCCGAGCACCACGCTGGCATCGGTCACGGTGACTTCGGTTCCGCCCTGACCGTAGCAGGCAGGCCCGGGCATGGCGCCGGCGCTTTCCGGGCCGACGCTCAGGATGCCGCCGCTGTCGACCCTGGCGATCGACCCGCCGCCAGAGGCGATGCTCACGATATCGAGCGACTGCAGCGCGATCCTGAACCCGGCTATGCCGCGGGTTGCGGACAGTGCGGGTTCGCCGTTGACGATCATGGAGATGTCGGTACTGGTTCCTCCCATGTCGAAGGGGATGAGGTTGCCGGCGCCGATCAGCGCCGCGCCGTGACGGCTGCCCGCTACTCCGCCGGCGGGACCCGACAGGACCGAAGCGGCCGCAAGACGGATCGTCTCCTCGATCGGGGCGACCCCGCCGTGGGAGAGGATGACCAGGACCGGTCCGTGGTAGCCGGACCGCGTCAGCCGGGTTCCGAGCCGAGCGAGGTAGCTTTCGACAATCGGGCGCACGTAGGCGTTGACCACCGTGGTGGAGACCCGTTCGTACTCCTTGATCTCCGGGAACACGTCGCTGGACAGCGAGACCGGCACGTCGGGCATGGCGGCCTCGATCGCCTCGCGGGTCTGCTGCTCGTGAACGGCATTGCGGTAGGAATGCAGGTAGCACACCGCGACCGATGTCACGCCTCCGTCCTTCAGCGTCTCCAGCGCTGCGGCCAGTGACGCGGGATCAAGGGGGGTGCGCACGGTGCCGTCAGGACGCAGCCGCTCGGTCACGCCGATCCGCAGGTGACGGGGGACCAGCGGATCCGGCGCGGCAAGGCGCAGGTTGTAGCGCTCGTCCTTCAGTCCCTCGCGCATCTCGAGCACGTCGCGATGTCCGGCCGTGGTCAGCAGCCCGACACGCGCTCCGGTACGTTCGAGCAGCGCGTTGGTGGCGACGGTGGTGCCGTGCACGATCCGCCCGGTCCGGGCGAGCAGCGCGGCCGTGGTGGTGTCGAGTTCCGTGGCAAGCCGGTCAATGGCGTCGATGACGCCGATCGACGGGTCCTCGGGCGTACTCGGCGCCTTGGTGAAGGTCAGCGTTCCGTCATCGGCAACCGCAACGACGTCTGTAAAGGTGCCGCCAACGTCGACGCCGATGCGCCATCCGCCATCGGGGATCGGTTCGATGTTCGTGTGTTCGGTAGAGTGCGCCATGGGTCCGACCGGTTGAAAGCGAACAGGGTCCGGGCGGACGCACGCATGCTGCAAGCGGGTTCGTTCAGGAGGCGGCCGGCTCCTGCCGGCTCCTGATGGCCGACTGCCGGATGCCCGGGGACGAACTGCACCGCGCTGCCGCTGCGACCGGCCACGATACCCGGCGGCACTCTAGCAGCGCGTCCGGCGGCCGTCACCGGTTGCGGAGGCGGGCTTCGACGGGAGTACGGGAGAGCGATTCCGTAGCGCTGTTTCGTCGAGGACGCAGCATGCCGCAGTGCGATCGCGCGATGTTCACCTGATCCACGGGCAGTGTACAGTTCGGGGACAGCAGCTCTTTCCCGGCCCGGAGGCCAGGAGTTGCAGCTACACGTGCCGTTCGTTCGTTCAACCCTCGAAGGGCGGCGCCGTCACCATCCAAGCCTCGCGAACCTCTTGACCGTCCGGAATGCCGGCATCTCTCTTGCAACCTTCTCGTCTATCCGTTCGACGTGTCGGTTGTTGCCGGCGAAAAAATGCGTTTCCCTGTGAATGCACCCGGCCGGACAATCACCCCATGCCTTGCGAATGACGACATACCAGGTTCCCTTGATCTTGCGCATGGCGATGTCGGACCCGTCGATCAGGTTCCGGTCGAGACGCGCATCGACAACGCCGGTGATGGCCGAAAATGCCTTGGCGGCGGCGCGCGGGTTAACCGGGTCCGCGAAATGCAGGAACACGATGCTGAAGGCCGGCCAGAACTCGGCCGTTTGCAATCCCAGCCTGGCGCTGAGCGCGTCGAATGTCGCATGCCCGGTCGGAAGAGCAACTCCGCCATTCAAGGCGGTGCCGGCGTTCAGACCGGTCCAGCGCCCGGCAATGCCCTCGAGCAATGTGCCTTCGATCTTGAGAAGCAACTTCGCGGGCGGTTGCCGTGCGGCGATCTCCGCCATCGACGGGTAGCGTTTGCGAATCAGCGCGAGAACCGTCCCGGTCTCGCGTGTGAGCCGATCGAGACGTCGCTCATCCACGAACAGTTCCTCGCCCTGCCACTGGAGGATCCGCCTGGCGAGTACGACCGCATCCCGCGAGGCCGCGGCGTCCGCGGAAACGGGCTCCCGAACTTCGGGCCGTGCGGACGCTGTGGCACCGACCGGGACCGGCACGCTCCAGAAGCAACCGAGGCCCAGCGCGCAGCAGGCGGAGAGCGCCACGTTCCGCAAGGGACGCGATGCCCGGTAACCGTGTCGCTTGTCTGTCATTAGGCTCCCTGTCTTGTTCATCGGTCGCCGCGAAGGAAAGGACTCCTGTCACGGCGGCACGGTTCGGCACCGGCCAAGCAGACGACGTATCGGTCTGTGAGTTGGCGGACCGGCGTCGTAGTGGTCGTGTCCCCCGCCGCAACGATACCCGGTGTCCCCCGACACGCGCAGTACCATCTTTGCCGATACCAGTGAACTTCGCCAGTTGGCAGGGCGTGAACCCGTACCCGAGTACCAGTCGGACCAATCGGCGGGAGAACTGCCCGTTCGGCCCTTCGTCGCCGCCGCCGAGACCGATACTGCCCTGCCTTGCCGAACGGAACAGGCCGGGTGGCGCCGGATGGTTGAATGTTGCCAGCATGCCGCTGCCGGCCTCGCTGCCCAACCGGGGACGTATTGCATATTTCGAACCGGAACTCTTCGGGCATGCGTTTCCACAAGGTGTCGATCTGCACGGGGGCTTCACGGTGACCATCACGTGAGGGAGTCGACGTCGGTCGTCCACCTGTCGAATGAAATGAACCCGAAGACCCTTGCGCATGCCGGGGCCGCCGGGGCAGGCTGCCGCCACCATGATGGATCGATTTCCCTATGTCCCGCTGCCAGAGCGGCCGAAGCTGGTCTGGCCCGGGGGCAAGCGGCTCGCTGTCTGGGTGCTGCCCAACATCGAGCATTACGAGTACCGGCCGGAATTCGTAAGCCAGCGTAGCGCCTGGCCGCGCATGCCCGCCCCGGACGTGATTGGCTACGGCGTGCGTGACTACGGCAACCGCGTCGGAGTCTGGCGGATGCTCGACTGTTTCGCCCGCCACGGCATCAAGGCGACGGTCTCGCTGAATTTCGGCGTGATCGAGCACTACCCGGAGGTATGGCAGGCGCTGCGCGAACGCGGCGACGACATACTCTGCCACGGCTTCTACAACACCCGGTATCTGTGGGGGCTCGGGGAGGAGGACGAGCGCGCCGTCATCCGCGACTGCGTCGAGACCTATGCCCGCGCCACCGGTGGCGAGAGGCTGCCGGGCTGGTTCGGGCCCGCAGTCTCGGGCACCTTCAACACGGCCGATATCGTGAAGGAACTCGGCATCCTCTATACGGCCGACTACTACCATGACGACCAGCCGACCCTGGTTCGCACCAGGCACGGAGCGCTTCCCTGCGTGCCCTATTCCATGGACATCAATGACGCACACGGCTACCGCTGGCACATTGAGGGTGCGGAGTTCGCGCGCATGATCCGCGATGCCTTCGACACGCTCTACGAGGAGAGCGCGGAGACCGGGCGGGTACTCGCGATCTGCCTCCACCCCTACATTTACGGCCAGCCGCACCGCCTGAAATACCTCGACGAGGCGCTCGGCTACGTGATGAGCCATGAGGGTGTGTGGCAGGCGACCGGCTCCGAGATCGCGGACTGGGCAATGCGGGAATGGCTGCCCTCCTGGGCCATGCCGGAGGCGGAGACATGAGCGAGCAAACGCGCCGCTACCGGGATGGCCCCGGCTACGACCATCCCTGGTTCGACTGGCCGCCGTCGCAGGTCCCGACCGTCTGGCCCGGCGGTGCCCGGCTTGCGGTGATGCCGCTCATACACGTCGAGCATTTCGAGCTCGACCCCGATCCGGATGCGTTCGCCGACCCGCGGTTCGCGGGTGCGCTTGGCAGCTACCGGCCGGACTACAACAATTTCACCCGCAGGCTTTACGGGCTGCGCGTCGGCGTCTGGCGACTGTTTGACATACTGAAGGCGCACGGCCTGCGGGCGACCGTCGCGCTCGGCGCGGCTGCCGCGGAAGAGTGTCCGCAAGTCATTGAGCGCGCGCTTCGGGACGGCCACGGCATCGCCGCGCATGGAACGGTCGCCAACCGTATGATCACCGAGCGCATGAGCGAGGAAGAGGAGCGCGCCTTCATCGCCGAGTCGACCACCCGGCTCGAAGCCTGCCTTGGGCGGCGCGTGCGCGGCTGGGTCGGGCAGGACCACGGCGAGAGCTCGCGCACACCGGGCCTGCTGGCACAGGCGGGCCTTGATCACGTCATTGACTGGCCGAATGACGAGCGCCCTGTGCAAATGCATACCGAGCCGCCCATCGTCTCGATCCCGGCCCATACGGAGTGGGACGACGGGGAGCTCTTCGCCGTGCGCAAGGTCGACGCCTGGCGCTATCCGGATCTCATCGCCGATGCCGCCGAGTACCTGCATGGCGAGGGCGGGCGCATGATGACCCTCGGCATCCACGCCTGGATTTTTGGCCAGCCGCACCGCAGCCGTCATCTCGATGCGGCGCTTGGCCGTCTGCTGGAACTCGACGGTATCTGGAACGCGACCTCCGACGAAATCGCCGACCACGCATTCGGAAACCCGGCGACAGGCGCCTGACACCTGTTAGCTTCAGTGTTGGCGGGCGCGCCGGCGGATCCCGGTTCGGGGAATCGGTCCCCCCCGGAATTCAGCGTGACCAGACACCCGGGCGCGTGCCAGGTCATGGTCGAGGGCTCCCCGCCCAGGGCGGGTTCTCCGAAACACGGAGCGGGACGGTCCCTGCCAGGATGACGTGGCGGAAGGTCGATCGCGAAGGTCGCCGGCGCACCCGTCGCCTTGCGAACAGGTCCGGCGATGATGCTGCCATCCCTGCACGTCCGCGGGAACCGGGGGCTCGCCGTACATCGTGCCGCGGGATGGTCAACCTGGCTCCTGTGCGGATGTCGCCGACTGTTCCTGTGCGGCCCGCGTCCGTCCGCTATGGTGGTCGCGCACCCCTTTCGTGGAGGACGTGATGGGACTGAATGTTGCGGTGATCGGGCTCGGGTCAATGGGGTATGGCATGGCGCAGGTGATCCTGCGGGCCGGTCACCGGGTCTGGGGTCGGGACATCAACCGGGAGGCGGAAGCGCGGTTTCAAGCCTCGGGCGGCGAGACGGATCCGCTTGCCGAAGCCCTGCTTGATTCGGTGGTGGTCGTGGTTCTCGATGCCGCCCAGACCCGTGACGTGCTGTTTGGCCCGGACGGCCTTGCCGGTCGATTGCGGCAGGGCGCTGTCGTGCTCGGCTGCGCGACGGTGGCTCCCGATTTCGCACGGGAAACGGAGGCGCGCTGTGAAGAGGCTGGCGTGCTCTATCTCGATGCCCCGATATCCGGCGGATCCGCGAAGGCTGCGTCGGGCGACCTGTCGGTCATGGCCTCGGGCAGTCCGGCGGCCCGTGCGGCTGCCGGCCCGGTGCTCGAAGCGGTGGCCGAGACCGTGTTCGATCTCGGCGAGTCCGCCGGCGCCGGATCCGCGATGAAGGCGGTCAACCAGATGCTGGCGGGCGTCCACGTTGCCGCCATGGCCGAGGCGCTGACCTTCGGGATGACCCAGGGGATCAGTCCGGCCAGGTTTTTCGAGATCATCCCGCGGTGTGCGGGCACCAGCTGGATGATCGAGAACCGTGGGCCGTCGATGGTGGCCGGGGACTACACCCCGCTCAGCCGGATCGACATCTGGCCGAAAGACCTCGGAATCGTGCTCGACATAGCCCGCTCGGCCCGGTTCGCCGCACCGGTAACGGCAGCGGCGCTCCAACAGTTCCTCGTCGCTGCCGCGCAGGGCCTGGGCGGAGAGAACGACACCGCGGTGGCCAAGGTCTACGCGCAGAACGCCGGCCTTGCCGTCCCGGGAGCACGGGATGACTGACCCGTTCCGGGCGTCGGCCCAGGTGGCCCGCGAACAGGCCCGCCGTGAATGCCGTTACCGGCAGGAACGACCCTAACCTCGGTTGGCTGGAACCTTCCCGGCGATTGGCCGGAGGCCCCGGACGCGTGCCGCGCACTCTTCCCGGCAGCAGAGCCAGGGGGACAGGTCGCGACGGGCAGCGGCGGTCCTCACGCCGGTGGCGGCGCTGGCGCGGATTACAGCAGGTACCTGGCCGATGTCGCAGGTTGCGGGCGTCAGGTCATGCCAGTCAGCGGTGAGACCGCGCAGGCGCTTTCAGGCCTCCTCGATGCCGGCCGGCTCGGCGATGATGATGATGGTGCGATCGCGCTACCGGTTTTCGGCCTCGCGCCGCGCCAGTTGGTCCGCGCCGGCGCCGGCGTCGTCGCACTCCCGCGGCTCCAGGTCCTCGATCGAGATCGTCTCGTCGTCATCCCAACTCGGCAGGTCGAAGATCGACCCGACGCCGGCACGCTCGGCCGCCGCGTTCACCTCGTGCCTGGACTGCATCTTTCTGGCCAGGCATTTGTGGCTCTTGGTCGTGTCGGCCTCTTCGACCAGGGGCGCCCAGAAAAACTCGCGATACGACTCTGCACCGGACTCGGCGATGTATTCCTCCTTCGTCACGGGTCGTCTTTCGGCGCCGTGTTCCACGGATGGACGCTGCCTGGCGTGTACCCCGGTCTGTTCCTCGCGCGTGAGGTTCACGCCGCGCCAGAACGTGCCGGCCGCGTCCGGCGTCCGGTCGAGCGTGTCGATCAGCGACGGGTCATGCCCGGCGTCGATCAGCTCGAGCAGTCGCTCATGGCCTCGGCACCGGTGACAAGACGGCTGGTTCGGTCAAGTCCAACCATGTTGACAGGAGGTCCGCAACCAGCCTGGGCGCGCACGTTGCTCGTCACTGCTGCCCGGTGCGGGCCGCGAAAGACCGCACATTCGGTCAGGCCGGGCATCGGGCATTATGCGATGGTGCGTTCATGCGTTCCGTCACTGTAGAAACCCATTACCGCCGGCTGGTTCGGGTCCTCGAGTTTGTTGCGGGCCGTCTTGACCGTCCCTGCACGGTCGAGGAGGTCTCGGCCGAGGCCGCATTCTCGCGCTTTCACTACCAGCGCATGTTCCGGGCCATGACGGGTGAGTCGATCGCCGGCCTGGTGCGACGGCTGCGTCTGGAGCGAGCCGCCTGGCGTCTTTGCCACGAGCCGGTTGACGTGACCGACGTTGCCCTGGATGCGGGTTACAGCTCGGCAGAGCCCTTCTCGAGGGCGTTCCGCCACGGCTGCGGGATGAGCCCGGGCTAGTACCGCACCACCTGGCCGCTTCCGAAGTTTGGTGGTCCACTGTCCACGGTCAGGTATACCCGGGCGAGGAACGCGTGGAAGTCGATATGCCATCTGGAGCAATCAACATGGATGTCCGGATCGAGACCATCGACGAAATCGAGACGGCCCGCATCCGTCATGTCGGTCCCTACAACGAGGTGGGCCGGTGCTTCGAGCGGTTGTTCGAGTGGGCGGGCAGTATCGGCGGCCAACCCGGCCGTGTGTTCAGCCTGTCCTACGACAACCCCGACACCGTTGCGCCGGAAAGCCTGCGCTCGGATGCCTGCCTCGAGCTTCGCGTCGACGTCACGCCGCCGCCCGACATCACCATCGATACGCTCGCTGCGGGGCGCTACGCCATCCACACTCATCGCGGGCCCTACGACGGCATCACGGAAGCGTACAGGCACCTGTTCTCGGTGTGGCTGCCGCAAAGCGGCGAGGAAGTCGACGACCGGCCGTGCATGGAGATCTACCGCAACTCACCGCTCGATACCCCGCCCGTCGAGCTGCTGACGGAACTGTGCCTTCCGTTGCGGCGGTTGCCGGAGGCCTGATGGCGCTGAACGCCAGCAACCACCCCGGACCGGCAAACGGCGGGCGTCCCCGTGAGGCCGGGTACGGTGGCTTGCGTACCGGCTCTCTTCGCTGGCACGAGGCGGGGAGAAAGGACCGGGACGGGTCCGAACGCCCCGGGATCGCCGTAGAGCTGCTCGCTGTGCAGCCCGATGGGCTGTCGGTGCGGGGGTGGCGACATCGTTGTCCGTCAGGCCCGGTGGATCGCGATGGCCTGTGCTACTGCCGCCGGTCCCTGACCGCTGGCGTGCAACCGTCACATGGCCTGAACGATCGCGGGGATGGCGCCGGTCGGGTGCCCGCAGCTTGCAGGCACACAGGAGCCCGGTGGCGCGTCAGGCGGCCCGCCGACGGGGCTGGCGGCACGGTTTGCCGCCACCTCCATCGCGACGGGTGCGAAGTTCCGGACCCTTGTCGGAGGCCATTCCGGCCTGTTCGACGGCCGGCCGGCTCAGCGCTGGCCCGGGGAGACGATGCCGTTCAGCTCGTCGCGGGCCCGCGCCGCAGCTGACCTGCGCGCGGGATCACCCCAGCCTCCGCCGCCCGCGGAGTGGGCGACCAGGGTGTCGCCCGGGTCGACCGGGACCAGGATTTCCTTGGTCGAGAGCTCGCGGACCGTCCCGTCGGTCCGCTCGATCCAGTAGTGGTGCGGCATGCTGTCGGTGCCGCCTGCCATGCCGCGAGATCCGTACCTGCTGCCGTCACCCGCGGTGTTTGCAAGCGATCGGTCCTGGGTCTCGAGCACCAGTTCCAGCTCGACACCGGCCCCGCCGCGGTACTCTCCGTCACCGGCAGAGTCGGTGCGGAACTCGTGTCTTCTGAAGTAGAGCGGGAACCGGGCTTCGGCCAGTTCCACGCTGCCGAACTTCAGACCCCCGGCCGAATGCCACTCGCCGCTGTTGTGCCATCCGTCGCCGCCCGACGAGCCACCGGCGCCGGGCCGGGCATGGAACATGTGCCAGATGAACTCGCTGCCGGTCTTCGGGTTCTCGCCCTGGATCGCAACCCGCAACCTGCGGCCCCAGCCGCCCATGGCTCGCTCCGGGCACGCCTGCGACAATGCAACGACGATCGCCTCGCAGATCTCGTTTGAACAGTGGCTGGTGCACATGGTGACCGGCGCACCGTCGTGCGACCACACGATCGTGCCCTGTTGCGCCTTCACGCTGATCGGCAGGAACGAGCCGTGGTTCTTCGGGGTCTGCGGATCGATGAGATAGGCGATCGCCATGGCCACGGCGGAGCGCATGTTGGCATAGGACGAGTTGACGAACCCGGCCGACTGGGGGTCCGACCCTGTCAGGTCGACTTCGAGATCGCTGCCCGACTTGGTCACCGTGGCGCGGATCGTCACGTCGGACCGTCCGTGGCCGTCGTCATCGAGCATCGCGCTGCCGTGGTAGACCCCGTCCGGCCAGGACGCGATCACTGCGCGGGACTGCTGCTCGGCGCTCTCCAGAATGGTCTCGACACTGGTCTTGACGGTCTCGGCGCCAAACTCGGCGACGAGTGCGTGCAGCCGCCGCTCGCCGCCGTGCACCGATCCGATCTGGGCTGCGAGGTCACCCTTGAAGTCGCGTGGGTGGCGGGTGTTGACCGCGATCATCTCCAGCAGGTCCTCGCGCAGCGTTCCGCGGTCGTACAGCTTGAGCGGCGGGATCCTCAGTCCCTCCTGGAAGATCGAGGTTGCCGTCGGGTTGTATGCGCCGTGGGTTGCGCCGCCGATGTCGCTGTGGTGCGCCCGGTTGATGGTCCAGAACAGCAGCTCGTCACCGGCAAAGACGGGAACGAAGGCGGTGACGTCGGGCAGGTGGCTGCCGCCGAAATACGGGTCGTTCAGGAGGTAGACGTCGCCGGCCCGGACCGTATCGGCAAAGCTCTCGCTGATCGACTCCGCCGCAAAGGTGAGTGCGCCGACATGGATCGGGATGTGCTCGGCCTGGGCGACCAGGCGGCTGTGGCGATCGCAGATCGCGGTGGAGAAGTCACGGCTGGAGTTAAGGATCTGCGAGTACGAGGTGCGCAGCATCGCCTCGCCCATCTCTGCCACAATGGCCGTGAGCCTGTGCTGGATTACCGATACCGTGATCGGGTCGACCGGGTTCATTGCTGCTTGCCTCCTCCTCGTGACCGCCGTCAGGACAGTCGCACATACTCGAAGTCGCCCGGCTTGTTGTCGATGCCGGATCGCGGTGGCGCGATCCAGCCGGCGTAGGCGCCGGGCTCGGTCTGCTGTTCCATCAGGCTTGCGATGAAGTCGCCATCGGCCGATGACGGCAACCAGTCGTGGCGACGGGTCTTGAAGGTCTCGTGCGGAATGATGGTGCCGTCGGGGTCGGCCTCGATCGGGGCGAAGGTTCCGATCGCGCGGTTGAAGGCCACGCTCGGCAGGGTGACCCGAAACGCGATGCCGGTCCGTTCGATCACCCGGTTCCACCGCGCGATTCCGGCCGCGGCATCGCGCGCGTAATCATCGCGCAGCCGCATGTTGAGCGCTGTCAGGGCCGGCGCGTCGACGCTGACCGCCTCGCCGTCGACCAGGCTCAGGACCGGATAGGTGTCGTGTTCCAGGCGATGGTCGTCCTCGATCCGCTCCTCGCGGTAGCGGCCCTTCAGCCCGGCGTTGTAGGCGTTGGCCGCATTGGTGGAGATCTCGGAACCGAACAGGTCGAGCGAGAGCGAATAGTGCAGGTTGGCCTTCTTCTGGATGGTGGGAAGGTCGATCACGCCGAGAGCGCGCACGGCCTCGACATCATCCGCATCCTCGATGCCGGCGTCGCGCATCGCCTCACAGGTGCGCTGGATCACCCGGGCGACCCCGGTCTCGCCGACGAACATGTGGTGCGCCTCCTCGGTGAGCATGAACCGGGTGGTGCGGGACAACGGGTCGAACCCCGAGCGTGCGAGGCTCTCGAGCTGCATCTTGCCGTCCCGGTCGGTGAAGAAGGTGAACATGAAGAAGCTCAGCCAGTCCGGGGTCTCCTCGTTGAAGGCCCCGAGCATGCGCGGTCGGTCCGGGTCGCCGGACCGGCGCAGCAGCAGGTCTTCGGCATCCTCCCGACCGTCGCGTCCGAAGTACTTCTGCAACAGGTACACCATGGCCCAGAGGTGCCGGGCCTCCTCGACGTTGACCTGGAACAGGTTGCGCATGTCGTAGAGCGATGGCGCGGTCTTTCCGAGATGGCGCTGCTGCTCGACCGAGGCCGGTTCGGTGTCGCCCTGGATCACGCAGAGACGGCGCAGCATGGCACGATACTCGCCGGGAACTTCCTGCCACGCCGGTTCGCCCCTGTGCTGGCCGAACCCGATCACCCGGTCCTCGACCGGGGATGCGAGCAGGATTCCCCAGCGATAGTCGGGCATCCGGACATAGTCGAACTTCGCCCAGCCCTTCGCTCCCACGTCAACCGCGGTACGCAGGTAGACCAGGCTGTCCTGGAACCCGTCCGGGCCCATCTGGTTCCACCAGTCGAGGTAGCCGGGATGCCACCGCTCAAGCGCCCGCAGTACCCGGCGGTCATGCGAAAGTCCGACATTGTTGGGGATTGAGGTTTCGTAGTTGACTGCGGTTGCATCGCTCATGCCAGGGTTCCCTACACCCGTTCCCGGTCGAAACCGGCGCGGCGCCCGGTCCCGTAGAGCCGAAGCGCCCCGTCCGGCCCGGTTGCATTGGGGCGCTGGAAGATCCAGTTCTGCCAGGCGCTCAGCCGACCGAATATCTTGGTTTCCATGGTCTCGGGGCCGGCAAACCGCGTGTTGGCCTCAAGCCCGGTCAGCGCGTCGGGCGAGAAGCTCGCGCGTTCCTCGAGGAACAGCCGGACCTCGTCCTCCCAGTCGATGTCGTCGCAGGCCGCAGTCACCAGTCCGAGCTCCGCCGCGGCGTCCGCGTCGAGCAGGGTCCCGGTCTCCCCGCGCAACCGTTCGAGGTGTTCCGGTTCGCCGAGGAACCGGGTGGCGAGCCGCGACAGTCCGTTCGCCATCGGGTGAGCGCCGAAGCTGGATGCGGTCAGCGCGAGTACCGCTTCAGGCCGGTTGTCACCCTCGAACCGTCCCTCGGCCATGAAACTGCGGTCGCAGGCAAGCACCAGCTCGGCCAGGAACCCGGCAAAGCAGTTCCCCTGTTCGACCAGGGCGAGCAGCGAGCGAGAGGTCAGGTCGACCCGTTTCATCACCCGGGTCCAGAACAGGCGTACCTCGCGCACCAGCCAGTGCGATGCGTGCACGCACAGGAACCGGTCATGGGCCAGCACCAGGGCCGGGTCGCCCTCGCTGCGGAACTGCACGATGGCGATGTCGGGTTCATTGAAGCGCAGGTGCAGCAGCGCGTCGTCGAGCTCGCGTGCGAGCGCCAGCGGCCAGAACCTCGACGAGTGCAGGGGGATCGCATCGGGGGTCTCCGGCGGCCCCGAAGCGGGTCCGGAAACAGTGATCATGGCGCGTCGCGCTGTGCGCTCGAACGTGACATCGAGCAGGCTGTAGCGGACCCGGTCGGGTTCGAAGTGCCTGTCGAGCGGCTCGAGTGACATGCCGGAATCCTGCGCGGGCCGGTCGGAGGCGGCGGTACTCGCAACCGCCCGTGCCGCCACAGCCGCGTCGAACCGCGAACCGGGGACCACCTCGTCGACCAGACCCCAGTCCCGGGCCCGCTGGCCGCGGACACCTTCCTCCGTGGTGCACAGGATATCGGCGCGGTCGCGCCTGACCTTGCGCTTGTCGGTCACCCGGGTGACGCCGCCGGTGCCAGGCAGTACCGCCAGCACGGAGACCTCGGGCAGGGAGACCGCCGACGTCCCGTCGTCGACCAGGATGATGTGATCACAGGCGAGCGCGAGCTCGTAGCCGCCGCCGGCGCAGGCCCCGTTTATCGCGGCAATGTAGCGCTGGCCCGAGTGCGCGCTCGCATCCTCCATGGCATTGCGGGTTTCGTTGGTGAACTTGCAGAAATTGACCTTGTGGCCATGGCTGGACCCGGCCAGCATCCTGATGTTGGCTCCGGCGCAGAATACCCGGTCCCGGCCCGAGCGGATCACGACGCTGCGTACTTCGGGATGCTCGAAGCGCAGTCGCTGCACCGCGTCGTGCAGTTCGATGTCGACTCCCAGATCGTAGGAGTTGAGCTTGAGCTCGTAGCCGTCGAACAGGCCCCCGGTCTCGTCGACCGCGAGCACCAGCTCGGCGACCTGGCCCTCGGTCGCGAGGGTCCAGTGTCGGTAGCGCGCCGGGCAGGTTTCGAAGTCGATGCGCATGCAGTGCGTCCCGTGCCGGGATTCGAAGCGTTCCCTACATAGAGCGAGTGGCCCGTTCAGACAACGAAGCCTGGCCGCGAACCGCCGGGTGCCGCGACCATGGAACGTGCAGGGAGCAGGGGCGGCGCCCCGGGGCAGTGATGCTGCGACGCCGACGGCTCGGACCCC
>MPMT01000047.1 GCA_002238645.1 Alphaproteobacteria bacterium bin52
CCCGGCTGACGAGCGCAGCCCTCGGCCATGACATCGGACGTGAAGCCGGGTTTCGGGACGGCCAGAGGCATGCGCTGAGAGACAGAAAGTAGCGCTTTGTCACGCAACTTTATGTGTACTCGGTAGGGCTAGGCGGCGGCGGGTTCAGCCGCCCCCGGCGGCCGCATCCGCACCGTCCGTTTCCTGTTCGACCCTGCTGGCCGTGGTCACCAGGGGAATGTAGACGGTCATTTCGGTAAACGACCCGGCCTCGGTGTCCACCTCGATCCTGCCCCCGTGCTCCCGGACGATGTCGTTCGACAGCGCGAGCCCGAGCCCGGTTCCCTTGTCCGTGGGCTTGGTGGTGAAGAACGGGTTGAAAATCTTGTCGAGGACCTCGGGGGGAATACCGACGCCGTTGTCACGCATGCGCACTTCCACCTCGTCGTCGAGCTTGCGCGTCGAGATGCGCAGGAGCGGCTGGTACGCCTCGGTCTCCTCGCCGGCCTTGCGTGCTTCCTGGACGCGGCGCCGTTTCTCGTTCGTCGCGTAGCAGGCATTGCTGACCATGTTCAGGAACACCCGTCCGAGATCCTGCGGCACCACCTCGACCTCGACCATGTCGGGGTCGAGATCCTGGCTGATTTCCATCTGGAAATCGGTGTCGGTCGCACGCGCGCTGTGATAGGCGAGCCGGGCGTGCTCGTCGAGCAGCGTGTTGACGTTGGTCGGGAACCTGTCACCCGACCCGCGGCCCATGAGCAGCATGCTCTGGACGATGCTGTCGGCCCGCTGGCCATGATGGCGGATGATGTCGAGGTTGCCCTTCAGATCCTCGCGAATGTCCTGGATCATCTCCAGGCCTTCCTTCTGCTCTTCGTTGTCATTGTCCGGCTCACCGACAACCGCCTGGAATTCCTCCATCATTTCATCCATGAGTTCTTGCGAGCTCTCGGCATAGTTCTTGATGAAGTTCAGCGGGTTGCGGATTTCGTGCGCGACCCCGGCGGTGAGTTCGCCGAGTGCTGCCAGCTTCTCCCGCATCACGATCTGGTCCTGGGCCGCCTCGAGGTTGCCCATGGTGTCCTCGAGTTGCTGGTTCTTGCTCTGGAGTTCCTCCGCCAGCTTCTCGACCAGGTTGAGTCGCTGCACCTCGAGCGCGTGTCGGCGGAACACCTCGAGCGCGGATGACATTTCGGAGATCTCGTCGCGTCCGGAGACCTCGACCGCCTCCTCAAGGTCGCCATCCGCCATGCGGCGCATACGCGACGACAGCAGCGCGATACGGCGCACCAACACCCGCCCGATGAACAGCCAGCCGATCAGCACCGCGCCGATAACGCTGAGCAGGCTGAGCACCAGAAGGATGCGCTGCCCGATGGTAATGGCCTCCGAAGACGCCCTGGTCGCGTCCCGGGCGCTCGACTGTGCGGTGTCGACCAGTCGGCCGGTCTCGAACAGCAGTTCGTTGGCAAGGGCCCGGTTCTGGAGCAGCAACGCCCTCTGACGCTTCAGGACCCCGAATTCCTGGGCCCGAAGCACGAGGCTGCCCCGCTCGCCGGTGCCCAGTTCCCGCAACCCCCGGTAGGACTTGACCAGATTGTCCTTGAGCTGGCCCTCCCCGAGGTTGTCGAGCCGGCGGCGGACGTCGCGCTCGACGGCGTCAAGGCGTTCTCGCAGCGGCTCGAGCCGTGTCTCGTCCCGGACATTGAAGACGTTGCTGACGATCTGGTTGTACACCGCCGCCATGGAGTGGAGTTCCTCAAGGATACGGTATCGCGTGAATACTTCCTCGGACAGGTGTTCATCGGACGGAGCCGGCGGTTCTCCAAGGGTGTGGTATCCGGTGACGGCATAGAACAGCTGGTCGTCAATCGCCGGCACGAGCAGTCCGGTCAACTTCCGGTACGCGACGGCGATCTCGTCCCGCAGCTGGTCGCGCTCCGCCTCCAGGGCAAACCGGGCACGGACCGCATACTGGACCGCCGCGATGTTGTCATCGAGCGCCCTGCCCCAGGCAGTGACGCGCCGGGCCTGCGGATCGTCGACTGAAAGCGCGTCCAGCCGGTCGCTGAAAGTCTTGCGGTCCTGCAACACGGTGCCAGAGACCCGGTCGAACTCGGCATCCGATGGCGCGCTGACCAGCCGCGGCGCCGCGGTTGCCAGCGCAGTGCCGCCCTGGGCAATGGCAAAGGCGGTGGCAAGCGCCGGCACACTCTCGTTGGTGACCCGCGACTGCACCTCGCCGACCCTGCTGAAGAACACCCAGCCGACCAGACTCGCCGCAACGGTCAGAACGACGGCAGCACCGATACCCAGGTAGAGCTGGGTCGAGATCCGGGACCACGTGTCCACGATCCGTTGCAGCCAGGGTTTCACTGCGACGCACCCGTGAACAGCGTATCGACCTGGCGGTACTCCCCGGCCTCGTCGATCCGGGTCAGGAACACCGCGTCGGATCCCTGGTTGTCACCTTCACCGAAACGCATCCGGAATCCGCTCATGTCAATGTCCCCGGCCTCGTACAGGCTGTTGACGAAACACTCCCGGTTGAGTCGCCGTCCGCAGGCCTCCAGCGCCATGACGGCCATGCGGCCGGCCAGATACCCCTCGAATGACACGAAGTCGGGAACCGCGTCCGGTTCGTAGGTCGCAAGTGCCTGCCGGTATTCGGCCGCAATTCGCGGCTTGTCGGCAACCGGTGACGAGACCACCTGGGTTACGTACACGCCGACACCATCAGACCCGAGTTCGCGGACCAGCGCGCTGGTACCGACAAAGGAAATGGTCAGGAACAGTGGCGAGAACCCGATGTGGTGCGACCAGGCAATCATGCGCGCCACCGGTTCGTAGGCACCGACCAGAACCACCGCCTCCGGCTTCCCGGTCCGCAACTGCAGGATCGCCGACTTCACCGCCGTGCTGTTGCGCGGATACACACCGGTCGAGACGAGCGCCATTCCGCGCCGTTCCAGCGCACGCTGAACACCGTGGAGTCCTGCCCGGCCGAAGGAATCGTTCTGGTAGAACACACCGATCCGGGACACCTCCAGATCCCGCACCAGGCGTTCCACGATCTCCTCCGTTTCCTGGTAGTAGGATGCGCGCAGGTTGATCACGTTCTCGAGTGCCGGATCGCGCAGGAACTGCGCTCCTGTGAAGGGCGCGACATAGGGAACACCGGCTGCGGAAGCGATGGGGACCGCGGACCGCGACGTCGGCGTTCCCACGGCGCCGATCAGCGCAAACACCCTGTCCCGGCTGATCAGGCGGCGCGTGTTGGTGATGGCGGCTTCGGGCTCGTACGCGTCGTCATGCGAGATGAGTTCGATCCGGCGCCGGTGGACTCCGCCGGCCTGGTTTGCCTCGTGGAACGCAGCCTGGATGCCGAGACGCATCGACTGTCCCAGATCCTGGGCCGGGCCGCTGAAGGCCGCGGACTGTCCGAACCGCACCCGGCCCGGGTAGACTCCGGTCTCGAGTGCCTGCACGGCGGGAAGCCCGGCGACGCCCGTGGCCAGCACAAGCACGACCAGAAACGCCCGGTTCAGGCTTCTCGCCATCGGTCATCTCCGTTTGATCAGGCGGGCCCGGTTGTAGTTGCCATCCCGCGTGTACGTGGCCTCGTCCACCAGTGTCTGGACAAGGTGGACACCCAGCCCGCCGATCGCCCGGTCTTCGAGCGCCGAGGTCACGTCCTCGGTCGGTGCCTCCGTGAACGGGTCGAACGGTTGGCCCTGGTCGACGATCTCGATGACAAGACGCTCCGGCGTCGAGTCAAGCCTGACCTCGATGTCATGCCTGTCCATGCCCTCGGGGAACCCGTAGTTCATCACGTTGATGACCAGCTCCTCGAGGATCAGCTTCACCTGAAAGGACAGCTTGGCGGACCAGTCCTGCTCGGCTGCAAGCTGTTCGACCGCATCGTCCATTCGGCGCAGTTCCTGCAGGTCAGGATGCAGAAACAGCTCCACTCGCCCGGTCACGAGCCGTCCCTTGAGCGGTACAGTGTCAGACACGTGATGTCGTCGAACTGCGGTGCTGCGCCGGTAAACTCGCGAACCGCATCGAACACGTTCCGGTTTGTCTGCTCCGCGTCCGTCGGCGGCGAACCCAGGAACAGCGCGATCAGCCGCTCGAGCCCGAACTGGTGCTGGTCCTCATCCTCCGCCTCGGTCACGCCGTCGGTGTAGAGAACCAGGGATTCCCCGGGTTCGAGCCGGATCCTGCTGGCCGAATAGTCGGCTTCGGGCAGCACGCCCAGCGCGATCCCCTCTTCCGTCCGATCAAGCGTCGTGGCGCTTCCGTCGGCATGAACCAGGAGCGGCAGGTTGTGGCCTCCGTTCGCGTAGACGAAATCACCTGTCCCCGGATTATACACGCCGAAGAACAGGGTGACGAACATCGCCGTCTCGTTGTTGTTGCAAAGCAGCTGGTTGACTTCCTTCAGCACATCGGCGGGACCGCCGGAAAACCCGATGGTCGCTCCCTTCAGGAGCGTGCGGCTGGACATCATGAACAGGGCTGCCGGAACCCCCTTGCCCGATACGTCCGCCACCGCGATGCCCACCCGGCCGTCTGGCAGCGTGAGGACGTCGTAGAAGTCGCCGCCAACGCTTTGCGCCGGCTCCATGTTCGCCGAGATCTGGCAATTCGGAAAAACGGGAAACTCGGTCCGCAGCACGGTCTGCTGCATGCTGCGGGCCACCTCGAGCTCGTTGTTCAGCACCACCAGCTTGTCACGCGACTCGAGCGCGTCACGAATCATCTCGAGGTGGCGCAACGTCCGCTTGATGGTGACCTTGAGGTCCTCGAAATCGAGAGGTTTGGTCACGAAGTCGAACGCGCCGCGGTTCATCGCGGTGCGGATGTTCTTCATGTCCCCGTAGGCCGAGATGATCACGGAACGGATGTTGGGATCGATCTTGGGGATCTGCTCAAGCAGGGTCAGTCCGTCCATTTCCGGCATGTTGATGTCGGACAGGACCATCTCGATCTCGTTGTCCTCGTTCAGGCGCTTGATCGCCTCGATCCCGTTGGATGCGAAGACGAACCTGTAGGTCCCGGACCTGATCTCCCGGCGCATCCGCTGCAGCATCAGACGTTCCAGGTCCGGCTCGTCATCAACCACGAGAATCTTGCGGCCTTCCCTGCTCATGACTGCTCCCACGCTCCACACTCTTGCGACGTCGTCCGGCGCGGCAGCGACAGCATTTCGCAATGCTTCCGTGCCCTGTTTCCTGGGTGATACTCGGACCATGGGTAACAGCGCCGCGAACCGCAGACAAGATGTTCACGCAGGCTCGGGCGAACCCAGCAGTTCCGCATAGTACCCGTCAGCCCTTTCCCCGGTCTCCCGGATCGACTCGACCAGCACGTTGAACACCTCGGCGCCGCAGGACCGCCCGATCACGTTGCGCGACGCCACCGTCGCCGTGTCCTGGTCAAAATCACCCTCGGCGGCAAGTCTCAGGATGCCCTGAAGGTTGTGCCACAACCGCGCTGCATCGGCGAGGTCTCCCGCGGCTTCCGGGGAAATCACGCCGATCGTTCCCGCCGTCTCGAAGATGGCGACCAGGTCACCGGCGAGGATCTCGGGGTGGCTCGAGGCATGTGCCAGCTGCAGGTACTGGGCGATGAACTCGACATCGAGCAGACCGCCCGGCTTGTGCTTGATCGACCAGGTGTCGCTCCTGCCCTGCGCCTTGCGGATCCGGTCGCGCATGTCCCGGATGTCGCGGGCCAGGACATCCGGGTCACGCTTGCGGGCGAGGACCCCCGTCCTCACCTGCTCGAACCCGTCGTCAAGTCCGCCGTCAGCGTAGATCACGCGCGCCCGGGTCAGCGCCTGGTGTTCCCAGGTCCATGCCTGTTCGTTCTGATAGCTCTCGAAAGTCGTCAGCGAACAGGCAATCGGTCCCTTGTTGCCCGACGGTCGCAGCCGCATGTCGACATCGTAGAGCTTGCCCTCCGCGGTCGGGGCGGTGACCGCGGCGATCAGCCGGCGGCACAGCCGGGCGTAGTACGCGTTAGCGACAAGAGGCCTTCTGCCATCCGACAAGGGCTGGCCCGGTTCATGATCGTACAGGAACAGCAGGTCGAGATCCGAACTCACGGTCATTTCCCTGCTGCCGAGCTTGCCGAACGCCACCACGGCAATGCGCCCGCCGGGCACCTCGCCGTGATCCGCGCGGAACTCTGCAAGCAGCCGGGGGATCAGCAGATTGAGGCTGGCGTCGGCAATGCCGGAAAGCGGGCGCGCGGCCTCCAGCGGTGTGAGCAGACCACGCAGCATGTGCAGGCCGACCTGGAAGATCTTCTCGTGCGCCCACCGGCGCACGACGTCGAGCAGGTCCTGGAAATCCGCCGCCCGGGTTGCCGCCTCCTCCAGCTGCTCCCGCATCGCGCCCGGACCGAGCTCGTGCAGGTAGAACAGCCTGACCAGGCCGCGGCGCGCCACTTCGGCGAGATCGGGATCAGGGCTGATGTCATCGGGCAGCGCCAGGTCGGTGAACTCGCGGCTGAGCACGCTGTCGAACAGTGTCGGATGGCGCGTGAGCCACTCGGCAAGACGCGGCGCCGAACCCATGATCTGGACCAGCAGGCCGAGCAGTTCCGGGCGCGCCGAGAGCAGCGACAGCAACTGCACTCCCGCGGGTAACCGCGAAAGGAAACCATCGAATCGGCGCAGCGAGGCGTCCGCGTCGGGCGCGGCCGCAAACGCGGCCAGAATCGCCGGCGCCAGCCTGGCAATCAGGTCGCGACTGCGCGGGGTCCTCAGCGCCGGCACCGTGCCTGCCTGCCAGCGCAAGATCGTGTCATAGACCCGATCGGGCTCCTCGTATCCCATCTGCCCGACGGCCTCGACCGTGGCAGTGCGCGTCTCCTCACCCGAAAATTCCAGCGGGCGCCCAGGCGTTGCGGCCAGCCGGTCCTCGAACAGGGCACCGAAGTGCCGTTCCACGGCCTCGCTGTGGCCACGCATCAGGGCCTCGAATTCACCGGTGGAACCGAAGCCCATGAAGGCGGCGAACTCTTCCAGCTTTTCGTCGCTGTCGGGCAGGGTGTGGGTCTGCTGGTCCTGTACCATCTGCAGCCGGTGCTCGACCTGCCGCAGGAACCCGTACGCCCGGCGCAGGTCGTGGACGGCTTCGGAGGATACCCGTCCCTGCTGGGACAGCAGATCAAGGGACTGCAGCGTGCCGCGGGTCCTCAGACCGGGTGACCGCCCTCCCCAGAGCAGCTGCTGGGCCTGGACGAAGAACTCGATCTCGCGAATGCCGCCCCGCCCGAGCTTGACATTGTGGCGATGCAGCGTTCCGTCGGTATCCGCGTGCGCGGCGTCGATCTGCTGCTTCATCGCCCTGATGTCCTGTGCGCCGGCAAAGTCCAGGTGCCGCCGCCAGATGAACGGATGCAGCTGTTCGAGGAAGTCCCGGCCCGCGGCGGCGTCGCCGCCGATGGCCCGCGCCTTGATCATCGCGGCGCGTTCCCAGTTCCGGCCCGACTCGCGGTAATACTTGAGCGCGAACCCGGTTGCGACCGCAGGCGGAGTGGAACCAGGGTCCGGGCGCAGCCTGAGGTCGGTGCGGAACACGTAGCCCTGGGGCGTCGCCGACCCGATGATGCGGACCAGGCCCTGGGCGATCCGCACGAACATGCGGCGCGTGTCGGTGCGACCGGTGGCCGGAACCCGGTCCTGGTCGTAGAGCACGATGAGATCGATGTCGCTGGAGTAGTTGAGTTCCCGGGCCCCGAGCTTGCCCATGCCGAGCACGACCAGTCCCGAACCGGTCTCGGCCTGGGCCGGGTTGGGCAGCGCCAGGTTTCCCGCCCGGTCAAGGTCGAGCAGCAGGGAGCGGCAGGCGGCCCGCACCACCGCCTCCGCAAAGTCCGACAGGGTCCCGGTAACGGCCTCGAGTGGCCAGGCGAGGGCAATGTCGGCGAGCGCGACGGCAAGCGCGATCCGCCGCTTGGCCGCGCGAAGACGGACCATCAGGTCGGCCTCGGACAGCGGTTCGGAACCGGCAAGCCTGCCGATGCCGGCCACCACCCCGGCGCAGGCCGTATCCGGTCCCTCGATCAGCAGCCGGCAGGAAAAGTCCTGTTCGCCGATCAGGCAGCGCGTCAGGTACGGACTGTAAGAAAATACCGTGGTCAGAAGCGGGGCCACGGCATCGTTGTCCCGGGCCTGTCCGGCCACGGTGCGGACCTCCGGGTCCGGGTTCTGTTCGGCCGCCTCCCGCCAGCGGTCCCAGGAGATCTCGATCGTCTTCGGATCACCGGGAACGAACCGCGCACCGTGCCGGAGCCAGTCTTGTGCAAGTGCTGCCATGTCCCGCCAGTCCGTGCTAAAGGTCCTGCCGAAAGATGTGGGTGTCCCGCAAGCGGCGTCAAGCACGGCGCACTGCCGGTTCCGGCGGGCCGCCCCGTTCGTTCGGGAGAACACCTGATGGACAGGCAGTTCAGGGTCGTCGTGATCGGCGGCGGGGTTGTCGGCGCCTCTGTCCTCTACCATCTTGCCAGGTTCGGCTGGACCGACGTTGCCCTCGTCGAACGGTCGATCCTGACCGCGGGTTCGTCGTGGCACGCTGCCGGAGGCGTGCATGCGCTCAACGCCGATCCGAACATGGCGGCGGTCCAAGCCTACACCATCCGGCTGCTGTCGGAAATCGAGCAGGAAAGCGGGCAGGACATCGGAATGCACCTGACCGGCGGGTTGTCGGTGGCCCGTGCACCCGAACGGTGGGAATGGCTGCAGTCGGCGTACCGAACATTCCAGACCATCGGCATAGAGGACTGCCGGCTGATGTCGCCGCAGGAAGTGCGCGAGGTCTGCCCGATCATGGAGACCGGCGACCTGCTCGGCGGACTGTGGGCCGATCGCGAGGGCTACGTCGACACCACCGGAACAGTTCACGCGTACGCCCGGGCAGCGCGCAGGCGCGGAGCCACCGTCATCGAGCACACCCGGGTGACAGACCTGGTGCAGCGCCCGGACCTGTCATGGGACGTCGTGACCGAGGCGGGAACCATCCGCGCCGAACACGTGGTGAACGCGGCGGGTTTGTGGGCCAAGCAGGTCGGGCGCATGGTCGGGCTCGAGTTGCCGGTCGCACCGCTGTCGCACCATTACTTCGTGACCGAGACCATTCCCGAGCTCGAGACCCTCGGGCGCGAGCTGCCCATGTCGGTCGACCTTGAGGGGTTCACCTACATGCGCCAGGACCAGCACGGCATCCTGATCGGCATCTATGAGACCGATCATGCGCACTGGAACGTTGATGGCGCGCCCTGGGACTACGGGTTCGACCTGATCGAACCGGACATCGACCGGATCTCCGACGAGCTCACCATGGCCTTCCACCGCTACCCCGTGCTGCAGACCGCCGGGGTGAAGCGCTGGGTCCACGGCGCCTTCACCTTCTCGCCGGACGGCAATCCGCTGGTGGGGCCGGTGGCGGGGGTCCCGAACTACTGGCTCGCATGCGGAGTGATGGCCGGGTTCCTGCAGGGCGGGCTCGGCAAGTCGCTCGCGGAATGGATGATCCACGGGGAGGCCGAGACCGATACGTGGTCAATGGACATTGCGCGCTACGGCGCATTCGCCTCGAACAGCTCGTACATCCGCCAGACCACCGGCCAGTTCTATTCGCGCCGGTTCGTGATGAACTACCCGAACGAGCAGCTGCCGGCAGGCCGGCCGCTCAACCGCGCACCGGCCTACGAGGCCATGGACCGGGCCGGAGCGCTGTGGGGCGCGAGCTGGGGACTCGAGGTTCCGTTGCTGTTCGGACCGTCGGGGTTCACCGAGACCCCGTCGCTGCGCCGGTCGAACGCGTTTTCGATCGTTGCCGACGAGTGCCGGGCCGTGCGCGAGCAGGTCGGACTGCTGGACATCACCGGGTTTTCGCGCTTCGAGGTCACCGGACCGGATGCCGAATCCTGGCTGGACCGGCTGCTTGCCGCCAGACTGCCCGGGCCGGGCCGGGTCAGGCTCGCCCCGATGCTGTCCCCGTCGGGGCGCCTGAAGGGCGACCTTACCGTCTTCAACTGGGGTGACGGCACCTGGTGGCTGATGGGATCGTACTACCTGCGTGCCTGGCACATGCGCTGGTTTTCCGACCGGACCGACCCGGCGGTCGACCGGGTTGCGGTGAACGACATCTCCGACGGCATGGTCGGCTTCTCGCTTTCGGGTCCGAACTCCGCGGCGGTGCTCGAGCGGCTGGTCGAGCGGGCAAACGGTGACACCCTGCCCGCGTTCATGGGCTGCTGCAGCCTCGATGTCGGACTGATCCGCGCCCGGGTCGGCCGGCTGTCGGTCACCGGGGAGCACGGCTACGAGATCAACTGTCCCGCCGGGGCCCATCACACCCTGCGCGAGATCCTGCTCGAGGCCGGGTCCGATCTCGGGCTGCGGGAGTACGGATACTACGCGCTCAACTCCCTCAGGCTGGAGAAGAGCTTCGGTATCTGGTCGGCCGAGTACACCCAGGGCTACACCCCCGGGATGACCGGCCTGGATCGCTGGATCGACTTTTCAAAGCCGTTCATCGGGCGGGACGCGGCGCTGCGCGAGCGTGAGCAGAACACGGCGTCGCATCGTCTGGTCACGCTGGCGCTGGACACCCGGGACGCCGACGCCACCGGGTACGAACCGGTCTGGGCCGGCGACCGGCGGGTCGGGTTCGTCACCTCCGGCGGATACGGCCACACGGTCGGACTGAGCCTCGCCATGGCCCTGGTGGAGCCGGAGTTCAGCGAAACCGGACAGGACCTTGTCGTTCACGTGGTCGGAGAGGCCTGCGGCGCCCGGGTCATCCGGCCGTCGCCGCGTGACCCGGCGGGGACCTCCATGCGCAGGTAGGTGTTCGATCGATGCTCCTTCGACCATGCCCGGGCCGTGACGCCGCGGTGACGCCTGCCCCGCATCCGGCCGGCCGATGCCGCCCGCCGCCGTGCCGCCTCGGTTCGAGGCCGGCTGTATCAGGCGAGGTCCGCGATGGCGAGTGACGCCGGCAGTCCCGTCCGCTACCAGGTCGACGAGCGCCCGCCGCGGCTGCTCGTGCTCGGGCTCGGACTGCAGCTCGCGATCCTCTCCGTTGCCGGCATCGTGCTCACGCCCGCGATCGTCATCAGGGCCGGGGGCGGCAGCGAGCAGTACATCGTCTGGGCGGTGTTCGGGGCGGTACTGGTCAGTGGCATCACCACGATCGTGCAGGCTGTGCGCGTCGGGCGGATCGGCGCCGGGTACGTCCTGCTCATGGGAACTTCCGGCGCCTTCATCGCGATCTCGGTCACCGCCGTCGCCGAGGGAGGGCCGGCCCTGCTGGCAACCCTGGTGGTCATTTCCTCGCTGTTCCAGTTCGTCTTCGCGGCCCGGCTGACCTGGTTCAGGCGGGTGCTGACCCCGAGCGTGACGGGAACCGTGATCATGCTGATCCCGGTGACGGTGCTGCCGATCATCTTCGAAATGTTCGACAAGGTGCCCGAGGGAACCCACGCCGCAGCCGCGCCGGTCTGCGCCGTCGCGACCTTCGCCATCATTACCGGGATCTCGCTGCGGGCGCGGGGCGTGCTGCGACTGTGGGGCCCGGTGATCGGTGTCGTCGGCGGCTCGCTGATCGCCGCCCTGTTCGGCCTGTACGACTTCGATCGGATCGCCCAGGCCGGCTGGATCGGACTGCCGGACCTGGTGTGGCCCGGTTTCGATCTCGGGTTCGGGCCGGCGTTCTGGGGTCTGATGCCGGCGATCGTCCTCGTCACCCTGGTCGGCGCCATCGAGACCGTCAGCGACTCGGTCGCGATCCAGAAGGTTTCCTGGCGCCGGCCACGCGCGGTCGACTTCCGGGCGGTCCAGGGTGCGGTGGCCGCCGACGGCGTCGGCAACCTGTTGTCCGGCCTCGTGGGCACGGTTCCGAACACCACCTACTCGACCAGCATCTCGGTCACCGAGATGACCGGCGTCGCGGCCCGCAGCGTCGGTGTTGCCATCGGTATCATCTTCCTGCTGCTTGCCGTCTTCCCGAAGGGAATGGCGGTGGTGCTTGCCATCCCGGGACCGGTCGCGGGCGCCTATCTCACGGTGCTGCTGGCACTGCTGTTCGTCATCGGTGTGCGCATCGTCGTCAACGACGACCTCGACGTGCGCAAGGGCGTGGTCATCGGCGTGTCGTTCTGGGTCGGCACCGGATTCCAGCACGGGCTGATCTTCCCGGAGCTCACGGCAGACTTCGCCGGCGGCCTTCTGCAGAACGGCATGACAGCGGGAGGCCTGTGCGCACTGCTGCTCAGCCTGGCGCAAACGGTGACCCTGGTCCGGCCCCGGCGCATCGAGACCGTGCTGAACATGGCGGCGCTTCACGAACTGCAGGCGTTCGGCCGGGACTTCGCCCGCCGGTCCGGCCGGGACGACCGGCTGGCCCACCGGCTCGACGCCGCGATCGAGGAGACGGTTCACCTGCTGATCGAACTGCCCGGGCAGGTGCCGCGTCGCCTGAGCCTGACACTGCGCGCCGAGAACAGTGGTGCGGTGCTCGAATTCATCGCCGCCCCGGGCGAACGGAACCTCGAGGACCTGATGACGGTGCTCGGGGAGAAACGGGCCGACCCGACCGACGCGGGTGAGGTGTCGCTCAGGCTCCTGCGGAACGTCTCCTCCTCGGTCAGGCACCAGCAGTACCACGACGCCGACGTGGTCACGGTCAGGGTCAGCGGACGGCCCGGCACGTCCGGGCATGCTTGACCCGGCGCTTGCGGGCGGGACACTGTGACGCTCGCTGGCAAGACAGGGGATGAGCAAAGGCGATGTCGCACGACCGGACACTGACCTTCGGGTTCACCGCCGCGGCCGCAGCCGACGATGTGCCAACGCGGCGCGACGCGGACCGCTACGCCCGGATGGTGCGGGAGTGCCGGCTTGGCCATTCGCTGGGCTACGACTGCGCGTGGGTGCTGGAGCACCACTTCACCGACTACTTTCCGACCCCGAGCCCGCTGCTGGTCATGGCGCATCTCGCCGCTGCCTGTCCCGGGCTGTCGCTGGGTTCCAGCGTCATCGTGGTTCCGTGGTATTCACCGCTGCGGCTTGCCGAGGAAATCGCGATGATGAGCCATTTCTGTACCGGAGAGCTGCACCTGGCCGTGGGCCGCGGGACCGCGAAGCTCGAATACGATGCCTACGACATCGACATGACGTCGGCACGCTCGCGCCTCGGCGAGGCCATGCAGGTGATCCGCACGGCACTTGAGGGCGAACCGTTCGATCACGACGGCGAACACTACCGGATCGGGCGCACGGTCAGGCTGCGCCCGGAACCAGTGCGGGACAGGATCTACTTCTACGGCGCCGTCGGCAGCCGCGAGAGTGCTGCCGGCAATGCGGACATGGGACTTCCTGTCCTGCTCAACACCCAGTTTCCGCCGCAGGCGCTGCAGTCCATCATCGATGCCTGGCAGGAACGCGCCGACGGGCTGGGCCTCGATCCGGGTGGATACCGGCCGTTGTCGACCAACTGTGTCATCGCCGACAGCGACGACGAGGCGCGCGAGGGTGCGCGGCACTACCTTGCGGCGTTCTTCGCGCTGCAGGCGGACCACTACGAGGCCGATGCCGACCACTGGAAGGACATCGAGGGGTACCGGCAGTTTTCCCGGAGCTTCGGAATGCTGCGGACCCTGTCCGACCCCGCCAACCTTGACCCGTTCCTCGACAACCAGCTGATAGGCTCGCCCCGGACGGTTTCCGGGCGGCTGGAACAGTACCGGGACATGGGGTTCGACCATGTCATCATGAACTTCGCGCGGGAAGGCTGGCCGGCGGCGATGCGCGAGACCAGCATGCGCCGCTTCGCCACCGAGGTCGCACCGGCATTCAGGACCGGGCCGGGACTGGCGGTCCGATGAGACACGGTCCCGGGCGGGACTGAAGGCGGGAACCCGCCAGGCAGCAGGGATCGGGCAGGACAGGACGGGGGGCGCGGAAACCATGGAGAGTACGGCGCGGCTGGACCACGTGGTCATCAACGTGCGGCAGGACATGGATGCGGCGGAGCGGCTGTGTCGCTCGCTCGGCTTTACGGTCACGCCACGGGGGTACCACACGCTCGGCTCGATCAATCACCTGATGATGTTCGAGACCAACTACTTCGAGCTCATCGGCATCCCCGAGGACGGAGCCACCCAGCGGGCGGACCTGATGGCGGCCGCTCCCGGCATCAACGGCCTGGTATTCAAGACCTCGAACGTCGACGACGTGTTTGCGCAGCTGGTCTCCCTGGACATGGACGGCGAGCCGCCGCACGCCTTCAGCCGGCCTGTGCACCTCGACGGCGAGGATCATCACGCCCGGTTCCGCACCGTGACCGTACGATCCGACGTGTTTCCGGCCGGACGGGTCTACTTCTGCGAACACGGCACGCCCGAACTGGTGTGGCGGCCGGAGTGGCTGGTGCACGACAACGATGTGCTCACCATCGAGGAGGTCGTGGTCGTCACCGAGGATGTCAAGGGTGTCGCCGGCTCCTTCGCGCGCCTGCTGGACGGTGAGGTGACGATGGTCCGCGACGGTGTGCGTACCGTCGAAACCGCCGATGCCAGGCTGACCTTCCGCCGGCCGGCCGGCTACCGGGCGCAGTACGGAGACCTGGCCTCGGACATGGCCGGACGGTCGCAGATCTTCGGCTCTATCGTGTTCAGGACCGCGTCGCTGGCCCCGCTCGCCTCGATCCTGTCCGGGCTCGAGACCCCGCCGCCCCATGCAACCAGTGCCGGCAGTATCGTGGTCCGGCTACCGGAGTACGCATCGGTGCTGGAGTTCCTCGGCCCCGAGGACTGATCGGCCCGCCGGGCGGACAGCGTCCCGTGCCACGGGTCCTCCAGGCAATGGCCGGCGCCCGCCACGGAGGCGCCGAGGCCTTCTTCACCCGTCTGGCACCTGCCCTGCATCGCGCCGGACTCGACCAGGAGGTGGTGATCCGGCGTGACCGGGCGCGGGCCGACACCCTGCGTGACGCCGGGCTCCGGCCGCACGAGCTGGCCTTCGGAGGACCGCTCGACCTGCTCACGCCGCTGCGGCTGCGGATGCTCGCAAGCTCGTACCGGCCGGACCTGGTGCTGACCTGGATGAACCGTGCGACGACCAGGATGCCGGCAGGTCCGTGGCAGCACGTGGCCCGGCTCGGCGGATACTACGACCTGCGGTACTACCGGCGCTGCGACCACCTGGTCGGCAACACGCCCGATATCGTGCGCCATATCGTTGCGGGCGGATGGCCGGTCGACCGCGCCCACTACATTCCGAACTTCGTCGACAGCCGGCCCGGAGCCGCAGTCGCCCGCCCGACGCTGGCGACACCGCCGGGAGCACCGGTGTTGGTGGCGCTCGGCCGCCTGCATCCGAACAAGGCGTTCGACACCCTGATCCACGCGCTGGCCCTCGTTCCCGAGGCGGTCCTGTGGCTGGCCGGCGACGGCCCGGAACGCCAGCGGCTCGAAGACCTGGCGGTGGCCACCGGCACCGCGGCCCGGGTCCGGTTCCTGGGCTGGAGGAACGACACGGCGGACATCATTGCTGCGGCCGACCTGCTGGTCAGCCCGTCGCGCCACGAACCGCTCGGCAATGTCATCCTGGAGGGCTGGGCACAGCGCCGCCCGGTCGTGGCAACGCAAAGCGCCGGTGCCCGGCACCTGCTGGATGACGGGCACACCGGTCTGCTCTGTCCGGTCGATGACGCGCCGGCGCTTGCAGGCGCGATCCGGACCGTGCTCGGGGACGCGGACCTGGCCTCCCGCCTCGCCGCGGCCGGTGCCGCAGCCTGTCACGCATCCTTCAGCGAACGCGCGGTGGTCGACGCCTGGCTCGACCTGTTCCGCCGGATCACGGCCGAACGGTCGTGTGCGCCGTGATGGGGCGCGCGGTGTCCGTGCGACGGATTGACTCGGCTGCAGCCGAACTGTCATATACCGGCTCTCCGACGAGGCGGTCGGGCCGGGGTTGGCCCGTGCGGCGGGAAACCGGATGGAGGCTCCGACCCGTGGAGGCTGACAAGCGCCGGTGCCGGCACCGCGGTTACCGCGTCCGGCCCGGGGACATGCAGGAAGCGTCCGTGCGCCGCAAGCAATTCTCCGCCCGGTCATGAGACTTGCCCTTTTCCTGATGCCGGCGGTGATGATCGCGCTGGCCGTGCTCCCGGTCAGCGCCTCGGCGGCGGACAGAAAGGTCGAGCGCCAGTCCTACGGCGAGGCGATGCGGTGGTACCGCGAGCGCGCCGAGGCCGGAGACCCGAAGGCACAATTCTATTACGGCCTGGCACTCGAGAACGGCGCCCAGGGCAAGCTGGACCCGGAAGCGGCGGTCGAGTGGTACGCGCGCGCTGCCGCGGGCGGTCATGCCATGGCGCAGTTCAAGCTCGGTCTGATCCGCCAGTTCGGGACCGTCGGTGCGGCCGACCTTGTCGAGGCACGCCGCCTCTACGGCCTTGCCGCCGCCCAGGGGCTCACCGAGGCGGCATACAATCTTGCGGTGATGCTGGAGGACGGCACTGGCGGCCCGGTGGACCGCACACGCGCCCGTGAGTTGTTCGAGGCCACCGCGCGCGCCGGCTTCGGCCTTGCCTTCCTGCACCTGGCCAGGCTGGCCGGAGACGGTGACGATCCCGACCTGGTCCGCTCCCTGGCTTGGGCGCTGCTGGCGGAACGCGCCGGCGTGGCCGCCGCCGAAGCGTTCGGCGACACGCTGCGCCACTCCCTGACCCCGGAACGGGTCCGGCAGGCCGAGGACCAGGCGTCCGCCTGGAGATAGCCGGGATGCTGCGCCCGCAGTACCTGCCGTTTCTTTCCGGGCAGTACCGGATGGCGATGGGCCTGCAGTCCCTGGACCCGGGCGACTGGATCGAGCCCGACGAGAACCTGGTCGGCGAACTGGAGGAGAAGGACCGGCTGCTCACGTCCCGCCACGCGGACGTGTTCCAGTGCCGTTCCGGCAGCCGTCCCGCCCAGCAGGAGACCCTCGATCTGCTGATCGACCACATGGTCCGCCACCATCCCGGCCTGCTGGTCCGGAATGCGGATGGCGTGACACTTCCACCGACCGGCAGAACCTATGTCCTCGACGACTGGCGCGGCGCTCCTCTCGACCTGGCGGGCCGGCTGGTGCAGGAGGATTTCCTGCTGCTGTCCCCGGGTGAGCGGGGATACGTGCTCGAGGCCGCCTCGCTGTGCTTTCCGTCGCGCTGGCGGCTGGCCGAGAAGATGGGCCACGTGCTCGCGGACATCCACGAGCCGGTGCCGGGCTACGCCCAACGTCTGGCGCGGCCGGTCGACCGCTTCTTCACCCACCTGTCGGAAGCCCGCCCGGTCTGGCGCGTCAACTGGTCGGTCACTGACGACCCAACGCTGTTCCAGACCGTGCGCCATACCCGTCCCGGTGTCGCCCTGATCACGCGTGGCGACGCCGGGGAACGCCTGTGGCTGCGGTGCGAACGCCAGACCCTGCGCCGGTTGCCGGTGAGCGGCTGGGCCCTGTTTACCGTCAAGACCCATGTCGACCCGATCGCCACGCTGCGACGGCACCCGGAAGCGGCGGCGGCACTGGCCGGGTCGATCCGCAGCCTGCCGGCCGCCATGCAGGGCTACAAGAACATCGCTCATTTCCGCCAGCCGCTGCTCGAGTGGCTGGACGCCGCGGCTGCCGGCTGCTGAGGCGGGTTACGGCGCCGGGCGGTTCCCGTCCTCACCGGCGAGCCGGTCGCGCAGCACCGTCTTCAGGATCTTGCCGTAGTTGTTCTTCGCCAGGCCCTCGACGAAACGGTAGGCCCGCGGCCGCTTGAACCGGGCGATGGACTCCAGGCACAGCCGATCGAGTTCGTCGGCGGTCACGGCCTCGCCGGGGACCGGCACCACGAAGGCCACCACCTCCTCACCCCAGTCGGCGTGCGGCCGGCCGATGACCGCGCATTCGAACACCGCCGCGTGGGTCAGCAGCACCTCCTCGATCTCGCGCGGATAGATGTTGGTTCCGCCGGAGATGATCATGTCCTTGGAGCGGTCCTTGAGCGTGAGAAACCCCTCGCTGTCCATGGCGCCGACATCCCCGGTCCACAGCCAGCCGTCGCGCAACGCCGCCGCCGTTGCCCCCGGGTTGTTCCAATAGCCGGCCATGACGACATCGCCCCTGCAGGTGATCTCCCCGACCTCGCCCGGCCCGAGTGCCTCTCCGTCTTCGTCGACGATTCGCACCTCGACATCGGTCCGCGCGATGCCCGCCGATGCCAGGCGCTCGTGCCAGCGCGGGTGGCCGCGGTCCTCGAACAGGCGTTTTGGTAGCACGCTGATGGTCATCGGCGCCTCGCCCTGGCCGTAGATCTGCACGAAGCGGTTGCCGATGACCTCGAGGGCACGCAGCGTGTCGGCGAGGTACATCGGGGCGCCGCCATACACGATGGTCTTCAGGTTGGTCAGGTCCGCCGTGGCGAGGGCATCGGAATTCACCAGCCGGGTCACCATGGTCGGCGCCAGGAAGAAGCTGCACCCGGGCCATGTCCGGATCAGCGCCAGCGCCTCGTCAACGTTGAACCCGCCGCTTTCCGGGATCACGTTGTTCGCACCGCGCGCCACGTGGGGAAGCGCGTACAGGCCCGAGCCGTGGCTCATCGGCGCCGCGTGGATCATGCAGCCGGCCGGGTCGATGACATCGACGTCGGCGAGGTAGTTCATGGTCATCGAGTACATGTTGCGGTGCGTGAGCATGGCGCCCTTCGGCCGGCCGGTTGTCCCGGAGGTGTAGAACAGCCAGGCGAGGTCGCCGGGCCCGACCTCGGCCAGCGCCACCGGATCGCCGTGGGCACGCGAGCGGTACTCGTCGGACCCGGCGACCAGGACCCGGGGTTCGGGGGACAGCGCGGATACCGCCTCGCCCACGGCGGCGACCAGGTCTTCCGACGCCACGACCAGCCGCGCGCCGCTGTCCTCAAGGATGTAGGCGAACTCGCGCGGATGCAGCCTGGCGTTGACCGGCACCGCGGCAAGCCCGGCATGCCAGCACGCGTAGAGGACCTCGAGATAGGCCACGCAGTTGGTCATGACCAGCGCCACCCTGTCGCCCCGCTCGAGACCCAGGGATCCGCGCATGGCGCCGGCGAGCCGGCCCACCTGCTCGGCCAGTTCGCCGTAGTCGAGGACGACACCATTGCCGTGGGACACGGCGGGCCGCGCGGCATTGGCCTGCGCCGCGCGCACCAGGGTTCCGGCAATGTTCATGATTGCGGCCTCCCGCCACTCGATAACGCGTCCGTTCCGAATACCACAATGCGGCGTCATCCGGTGGGGTAGAGTGTCGCGCGGCACCGGCACCGCGCCCCGGGGCCGGTTGCCCCGCGTCGTGGACAGACCACCGGAGGCTGGCGTTCCACACTGGACACCGAAAGTATAGCGGGCAGCTGCGAACCGGGGACATCGCGCAGGGACCAACCCTCCGGGACTTCGGATGCGGGACACGAGGGAGAAAGTTCCATGAAGATCAGCACCGTGCGCACCCGTCACCTCCGCGCGCCGTGGACCGAACCGCCCCGGTTCGGACCGGTGGTACCGGAGACACGCGACATCCTGGTGGTCGAGGTCGAGACCGAAGACGGGATCACCGGCATGGGCTACCTGCTGCTGCTGCGCGGCGGCGTGCCGACCGTGACCGCCTGTCTGCACGAACTGGTCATTCCCGAGATCGTCGGACGCGATGCCACCGACATCGAAGGCATCTGGCAGCACCTGTGGCGGCGCACCTACTGGATGGGCCGCATGGGGGTGACGGTCATGGCGCTCTCGGCGGTCGACATCGCACTGTGGGACGCGCTCGGCCGCAGGACCGGGCTGCCGCTGCACCGGCTGTGGGGCCATTGCAACGACTCGGTGCGCGCCTACGGCAGCGGCTGCTGGCGCGGCTACGGCCCAGAGGGCATGGTCGATCGGGCGCAGCGCTACGTTGCCGACGGGTTCGACGCCATCAAGATGCAGTGCGCCCACCTGTTCGACCGGCACCAGGACGTGCACAACGTCGCGCTGATGCGCGAGGCGCTCGGTCCCCGGGCCGAGATCATGATCGACTGCAACATGGGCTGGACCGCGGACGAGGCCATCGTCACCGGCAGGCAGTTCGAGGAGTTCGATCTCTACTGGCTGGAAGAGCCGGTGGTCTGCGAGGACTTCGCCGGCTACGCCCGCATCGCCGACGCGCTCGACCTCAGGATCGTCGGCGGCGAAAGCCACTTCACCCGGTTCGACCTGCGTCCGTTCTTCGAGCACCCGCGCATTCCGATCCTGCAGCCGGACGTCATGCGCGGCGGGCTGACGGAGCTGCGCAAGATCGCGACGGTCGCCGACACCTACGGCATGACCATCGCGCCGCACCTGTTCCCCGAACTCATGATCCAGATCATGGCCTCGATCCCCAACCCGAGTTGGCTGGAATACGTCAACTGGATGGACGATGCCTGGATCGACCCGGTACTGCCGCATGCGGGGATGGTCACACCGCCGGAACGCCCGGGCCACGGCCTCGACTTCAGGCCGGACTTCCTCGCGGAATTCCAGGTCGGCTGACCGGGGACTACCCGCGCAGCCTGAGACCGTCGGGATCGAAGGGCGGGCGTTCGAGCACGACCGCCCGGTGCGCAAGACCAAGCAACGCAACATCGAAGACCGCACCGGCGGCCACATGGTCGGTGTCGATGAAGGCGAGCGCCAGCGAGGCGCCGGCGTGCCAGCTGTAGGCGCCGGAGCTCACCCGGCCGACGGCCGCTCCGCCGTCGGGCAGGAAGATCGGTTCGCCGTCGGCCGCATCCGCGGTGCCGGTCTCCACCTCGAGCATCACCAGCTTCTCGCGCGGCGCCCTGTCGCGCAGGCCCAGCCAGGCATCGCGGCCGAGGAACGCCGGCTTGTCGTCGCGGACCAGCCGTGCAAGCCCGACCTCGTGCGGCCAGTACTCCGGCGAATACTCGCGCCCCCAGCTTCCGTACCCTTTCTCGACCCTGAGCGAGAGCAGCGCGCGCGAGCCGACAGGACGGACACCGAAATCCCCGCCCGCCTCGAGCAGGGCAAGGAACAGCTCCCGCTGGTCCTTCTCGGCGACGTAGATCTCCCAGCCGAGGTCGCCGCTGAAGGACATCCTCAGGCCGATCGCATCGAGCCCTCCCACCGTCATCTGCCGCGTGCGGGCGAACCCGAAGCTCTCGTTGGACAGGTCGGTGTTGGTCAGCCGCTGCAGGATCCTGCGGGAGTCCGGCCCGGCGAGATTGAACCCGGCAAGTTCGGCGCTGCGCGAGCGCAGTTCGACCTCCGGCGGCCTCGGCACCATGGCAAGCAGACGGCGGTGAAGCCCTTCTGCCGCGCCCGACCCGATCACCAGGTAGCGTTCCTCCTCCAGACAGGTGACGGTGAAGTCCGCGGCAACGCCGCCGCGCAGTCCGAGCACGGGGGTGAGGCAGGAGCGGCCCGGTTCGGCCGGGACCCGGTTCGCCACCACCCGGGGGAGCCAGTCCCGGGCCCCGGGGCCGCTGACCTCGTACTTGGCGTAGGTCGAGATATCGAGGATACCCGCCCGTTCGCGTAACGCCCTGCACTCCTCGCCGACCGGTTCGAACCAGTGCTGGCGTTCGAACCCGGCACTGTCGCGCGGGTCCACGCCGGGTCCGGCGTACCACAACGCATGTTCCCAGCCAGAATTGAGCCCGAACACCGCCCCGCGATCGCGCTGCTCGTCCCGGGCCGGACGCACGCGGACCGGCCGGCCCGCCTCGCGTTCCTCGTGCGGGAAGTGGATCCTGAACCGGTTCGAATAGCAGTCGAGCGCCCTGGCCCGGACGAATTCCCTGGTGGTCCAGCCGTCGTAGCGCGCCACGTCCCACGGAAACAGGTCGAGCTCCGGCTCACCCTCGACGATCCACTGTGCGAGCACCTGTCCGAGGCCGCCGCACTGGCTGAAGCCGGGAATGATGCCGACGCAGCAGTAGTAGCCCGGAAGGTCCGGAACCGGGCCGAGCAGTGCAGCCGCATCGGGCGACCAGATCATCGGACCGTTGATGACCCGGCGGATCCCCGCGGTCTCGAGTGCCGGCACCCGTGCGCAGGCCCGCATCACGTTCTCGGATATCCGGTCGAGGTCGTCGGGGAACAGTTCGTGCCCGAAGTCCTGCGGCGTGCCGTCCTCGGCCCAGAACCGCCCGTCACGCTCGTAGACCCCGACCAGGAGCCCCTGGCCTTCCTGGCGCAGGTAGTATTCGCCGTCCCGATCTGAGACCGAGGGCAGACGGCGGTCGAGGGCGGCAACCTGGGGGATGGTTTCGGTCACGAAATACTGGTGCTCCATCGGGACCAGCGGCAGGTCGAGCCCGACCAGCGCACCGACTTCCCGCGCCCAGAGCCCTGCGGCATTGACCACCACCTCGGTCCGGATCATTCCCTTCGGCGTGACAACCTCCCAGCTGCCGTCACCCAGGGCCTGCGTGCCGGTCACGGGCGTGAAGCGATGAATGACCGCCCCCCTGGCGCGGGCGGCTGCGGCGAAGGCCTGGGTGACGCCGGACGGATCGACGTTGCCGCCGTCGGGCTCGAACATCACGCAGCGGATGTCGCCGAACTCGACCAGCGGGTGCATGTCCCGGGCCTCGGCGTGCGACAGTTCGTGGAACTCCACCCCGAAATAGCGCGCCTTGGCCGCCTGGATTCGCAGCTGGTGCTCGCGCTCGCGGGTCTGCGCCAGGTACAGCGCGCCCGGGCGGAAGATCCCGCAGCTCTGTCCGGTCTCGCGCTCGAGTTCGTCATAGAGTTGCATCGTGTAGTACTGGAGGCGCGAGATGTTGTTGGTATCGTGCAGTCCGTGGATGTTGGCCGCCGCGTGCCACGTCGATCCCGAGGTCAGTTCGTCGCGCTCGAGCAGCACGATGTCGTTCCAGCCCAGCCTGGCGAGGTGGTAGAGAATGCTGCATCCGACGACACCACCGCCGATGACAACGGCTCGTGCTTGGGAGGGCAGGTCGCTCATTGGGACGGCTCCGGGAGTGTGGACGGCACGGTGCGGGGCAAGCATATACGTGGACACGCCGGTACGCGAAAGACCCGACCGCGAGCCCCCTCGCCGTACCGGTACGGAGTGACCCGGTGATCCAGACCATCAGCCAGAAACCGCTCGCGGCCGTGGGCATGTTCTCGCTGGCCATCCTGCTGATCGCGGTAGTCGACACCACCTGCAAGGCGTTCACCGACGAGTTGCACGCCTTCCAGCTGGTCTGGGGGTACTTTCTCGGGGTGGCGATCACGGTCACCGGCTACTTCACGGCGCGCCGGCAGCGGCTGGGGGTTCTGTTCGCAACCCGGCGCCGGGCGCTGCAGATCTGCCGCCCGGCGCTGCTGGCCGGCTCGGTTTCGACGCTGTTTCTCGGGCTCACCTACCTGCCGATCGCGGAGGTCACCGTCATCGGCTTCACCGCCCCGCTGTTCATTACGGCATTATCGGTGGTGATACTCAAGGAGCGGGTCGGGCCGCACCGCTGGGCGGCCGTAGCGGTCGGGCTCGGCGGCGTGCTCATCGTCGTGCAGCCCGGTGGCGCGCTGTGGCACTGGTACTCGATCATGCCGCTGGTCAGCTCCATGTTCTTCGCCATGTTCCAGATCGTCACCCGGATGCTGGCGCGGACCGAGTCGAGCGACACCACCCTCGTCCATACCGGGCTCGGAGCGTTGTTCTGGACCAGCCTGCTGGCGCCGCTGGTATGGACGCAGCCCAGTGCGCACCACTGGCTGGTGTTCCTCGGCACAGGGTTTCTCGGTGCGTTCGCCCACATGCTGGTGATCGCGGCATTCCGCCGCGGCGAGGCGTCTCTGATCGCGCCCTTCAACTACACCAAGCTGGTCTGGGTGGTCATGCTCGGCTACCTGGTCTTCGGCGACATCCCGCATCCGGAAACCTGGATCGGGTCGGCAGTGATCGTCGCCGCCGGCTGCTACGTGCTCTACCGCGAGCGGCGCCGGCAGTGACCGGTCAGTACGATCTCGGCAGTCCGAGGACCCGTTCCGCGAGGAAGCTCAGTACGAGTTGCGGACTAACCGGCGCAATTCGCGCGATCATGATTTCCCTGAGGTAGCGTTCGACCTGGTACTCGCTCGCGTAGCCGAACCCGCCGTGGGTCATCACCGCGGTCTGACAGGCCTCGAACCCGGCCTCGGCGGCGAGGTACTTGGCGGCGTTGGCCTCTGCCCCGCAGGGCTGTCCGCCATCGAACAGCCACGCGGCCTTCTGCATCATCAGGTTCGCCGCCTCGAGTTGCGCCCAGCACCGGGCGAGCGGGTGCTGGATGCCCTGGTTCTGGCCGATCGGGCGGCCGAACACCCGGCGGTCGGCGGCGTACCGCGAGGCCCGGTCGACCGCGACGCGACCGATGCCGACGGCCTCAGCGGCAATCAGGATCCGTTCCGGGTTGAGGCCGTGCAGGATGTAGCGGAAGCCCTTGCCCTCCTCGCCGATCCGGTCCTCGGCCGGCACCTTGAGACCGTCGATGAACAGCATGTTGCTGTCCACCGCCTTGCGGCCCATCTTGTCGATCTCGCGGACCTCGACGCGCGAGCGATCGAGGTCGGTGTAGAACAGCGTCATCCCTTCGGTCGGCTTCTCCACCTCCTCGAGTTCGCTGGTCCGCGTCAGGATCAGCATCTTGTCCGCCACCTGGGCCGTCGAGATCCAGATCTTGTTCCCGTCGATGACGTAGCCGTTGCCTTCGGGCCGGGCCCGGGTCCGCAACCGGGTGGTATCCAGGCCAACATCGGGTTCGGTGACCGCGAAACAGGCCTTTTCCCGGCCCTCGATCAGGGGCGGTAGGAACCGGCGGCGCTGATCCTCGGTGCCGAACAGCTCCACCGGCTTCAGGCCGAAGATGTTCATGTGCAGGGCTGATGCGCCGCTCAGCGCCGCCCCGGACTCCGCGACCGCCTGCATCATCAGCGCCGCCTCGGTGATGCCGAGACCGGCGCCGCCGTAGGCCTGCGGCATGGCGATACCCAGCCAGCCATCACTGGCGAAGGCCCGGTAGAAGTCCTCGGGGAACCCTCCGTCCCGGTCGCGCTCGAGCCAGTAGGCGTCGTCGAAGCGCCCCGCGATCCGCAGGATGGTCTCGCGAATGGTCTGCTGGTCTTCGGTCAGGCAAAACTGCATCACGACGATCCCTGGCTGGCTGGTGGCGGCTGGTCGGACGCGGAGTAGTCGACCACGGTCTCGGAAATGCCGTAGCCGGCCTCGATCGGGATCTTCAGGTGCCGCTTGCCGTCGATCTCCCGGACATCGGGCTGCACGGTCACCACCGGGGTGGCGGCCGCGGTGTGCACCGCCTCGTCGGCGGTTGCCGAGCCCGCCACCTTGCGCAGGTTCATCCGGGTCGGAAACACCACCCGGCGCAACCCGGCCTCGGCCTCGGCGATGGCCGTTTCCGGGCGGATCCACAGTGTCTCCAGCGTCTCCCAGCCATCGTGCAGGGCAAGCTGGCCGCGAGGAGCGCGCGCAACCAGGAAGTGGGTGTCGAAGCGGCGTCGCCCACCTTCCGGCGTGATCCAGTGTGCGAACCGCACCAGCCGGTCACTGGCGATCTCGAGCCCCTCCGCTTCGGCGATGTCGAGCAGGCTCACCGAACCGTCCAGCAGGCCGGCGCGGTAGCGGGCGCTGATCCTTCTCGTCCTGTCGCTGCCGATCAGTTCGCTTGCGCCGGGTTCGCGGGCGAACAGCAGGTTCGCCTCCTCGAACACCTCGCGGACCCCGGCCACCCTGATTGCACGTTCGTCGTCGGGCACGCCCCCGCCCAGCGCACAACGCCCGGCGCGAACCACCTCGTGGTCCGCACGGTCGACCTTGCCACCCGGAAACAGCAGGGCGCCGGCGGCGAAGTCGGCCTTGTGCGTGCGCTGCACCATCAGCACCTCGATCCCCTGTTCGGTATCCCTGAGCGCCATCACGGTCGCGGCCGGAACCGGTGTCACGGGGCGTGCGGTCACAACGGGCTCTCCCCGGAGAACTTCGGCGTACGCTTCTCGAGGTGGGCCTCCAGCCCCTCGCGGGCGTCGGGGCCGGTAAAGCCGAGCATCTCGAGTGCGGTCGAGGCATCGAAGGCCGGGCCCGCCATCCGGTACCAGTTGTTGAGCGCGTACTTGGTCCAGCGGATGGCGCCCTGGGCGCCCTCGGCCAGCGAGACCGCGGTCTCGAGCGCCCTGTCCTGCAGTTCGTCGTCGGGCACGCACAGGGACACCAACCCGATCCGTTCCGCCTCCCGGCCATCGATCGGCCGGCAGGTCAGCAGCAGGTACTTGGCCTTGGCCATGCCGCACAGCAGCGGCCAGTTGATCACCGCGCTGTCGCCCGCCGCGACACCGAGCCGGGTATGGCCGTCGACGATCCGCGCCCGTTCACCGGCAATCGAGATGTCGGCAAGCAGGCCGGCGACCAGGCCGGCCCCGACGGCCGGGCCGTTGATGGCCGAGATGATCGGGCGCGAACAGTTGATCACGTTGTAGACCAGGTCGCGGGCCTCCTTCCAGGCGCGCGCGCGCGCCTCGTGATCATCGATGATGGAGCGGATCATCCCGAAGTCGCCGCCGGACGAGAACGCCTTTCCGGCGCCGGTGAGGATCACCGAGTTGATCGAACTGTCGGCGTCGATGTCGCGCCAGACATAGGCCAGCTCGCGGTGCCCGGTCTCGTCGAGCGAGTTGTAGGTCTCGGGGCGGTCGAAGGTAATGCGCAGCACCTTGTCCGCCGGGCGGTCGAACCTGAGTTGCCGGTACTGTGAAGGATCAAGCGTCATGGTCGCTCCATTGATCTGCGCCGTGGCAGCCTGGCCACGGCGGTCCCCGTGACCGAGAGTTCCCCGTCCTGGTTGCGTGCTTCCTGGGCGATTCTGACCAGGCCCTCTCCGTTACGCTCGAACCGGTCGGTCACCGTGGCGTTGATGAACAGGGTGTCGCCTTCCGGATTGTGACGACGGATCCGGGCCGACGACTTGACCAGGAAGCCTGTGTCCCCCATCCAGTTGGTGATGTGGTGCGTCATCCAGGAACAGCGTTCGGGCCCGTAATCATAGGCTCCCGGCGCGCCGACCGCACGTGCAAACTCCGGTTCCCAGTGAACCCGTTCCGGGCAGTCGGGGATGTTGAACCGGTTGGCGATACCAAGACCCGGATGCCGGCTGACCTGGCGCCACGCCAGCTTGTTCGCCCGGATGTAGAGCCCGCCCCAGCCCTGGGCGTAGGCGATGAAGCCGGTCACCGTCATCGGACCCTTGACCATGCTCGGCAGGGCGTCGCCGACGGCGGTGTCCTCGTACCAGCGAGGGGTCGCACCGCGGATCTCCTCGGCGGCATACAGCGCGAAGATCCGCTCGAGCTCCTCGTCGTCGTAGCGCCTCTCGCCTTCGAGACCGGCGTATTTCGTCCCGCTTTCGCGCGCCGTGTCGCGCTCCGTGCGGAAACACCAGCTGTCGCATTCGGCAACCAGCAGTCCGTCCTGGTTGAAGAAGTCGACGTGATAGATCTGGCGGATCGCACGGCCGGCGAACCGGGTCGTGTGTTCGACCAGGTCCTTGAGCCGGGACTCGGTGGTGATCTCGTCGTTTCGCCGCACCGGGTGGTGCCAGGTCCAGTCGGCGCCGGCCCACATGGCGTGGACGCCGGGCAGGCCGCCGACGTAGCCCGACGCGATCCGGCTGGTCGCGAACAGGAACGACGGTGGAGCGATGATACCGCCGTGGCACGAGCCCCGGGCATAGTCGGGATCGCACCACAAAGGGTTGTCGTCACCGATTCCGTGGGCGTAGTGGCGGATGGCGTCACGCGTGGCTTCGTGGCACCACGGTTCCGGGTCCCGCGAGATCCGCACGCCGATCCGCTGGCGAAGCTGCGCAAGCGCCTCGTCCGTGATCCTCGGAAACCTGCCGGTCATGCCGCTGCCTCCCGTTCCCGCAACACCCGGCGGTTCACCTTGCCTGCCGGGGTCTTCGGCAGGTCGACGACGCAGTCGACCCGACGCGGCCGCGCATGGCGCCCGAGCCGGTCAGCGACAAAGCCGGAGACTTCCTCGGCAAGTCCGTCCTCGCCAGCCCGCCGGGTGACGATGAACACCGCAACCGCCTGGCCGCGCTCGGGATCGGGAACCCCGATCGCCGCCGCCTCCTCGATATCGGGATGATGCAGCAGCACATCCTCGATCTCGATGGCGCTCAGCGTCCAGCCGGCCGACAGGATCACGTCGTCCGCGCGGCCAAGGTGGTAGAAGTAGCCGTCGGCATCCATGCGACCGAGATCCCTGACCCCGACCCAGGCGCCCGAGCGGCGAACGGCGATCTCGCCGACGGCGCCGACGGGACAGGCAGCGCCGTCGCGGTCGCGAACCGAGACCTCGCAGCCGGGAAGCGGCCTGCCGAGTGCGCCCGGGCGCACCTCGTGGTCATCGGCGCCGGGGTAGTCGGCAATGATGACGCCGACCTCGGTGGTGCCATAGATGCTGCACAGGTCGGTGCCGAAGGTGCGGCCTGCCCAGGCGGTGGTCGCCGCGTCGACCGGCTCACCGGTAAACGACAGCTTCCTCACTGCGAAACTCCGGCGTGCGGCGCGGGACCGGGTACGCATCATCCGGTAGTGTGTCGCCGCGGCACTGAGCGTGGTGACCCCGAGACGCTCGATCACGTCGAGCAGCCGATCAGGGTCGAACTTCCCGGCCCACCCGGTGATCTCGACCCCGAGTGCGAGCGGCGCGATGGTCCCGTGCCACAGCCCGTGGCCCCAGGCCGGCGAGGACGGGCACAGGAACCGGTCGCCCGGCCTCACCCCGGTTGCGTAGAGTGCCGCGATCATCACCGTGACCACCGCCCGGTGCCGGTGACGCACCGCCTCCGGCATGGCCCGGGAGGTTCCGGAGGTATACTGGAAGAGCGCCATGTCGTCCGCCGCGGTCGCCGCTGCGAACACGGCGTCCCGCCTGCCGAGTTCGGCGAGGAGCCCGTCGTCCGCCAGCACCGTGGTCACGCCGCAGGTACCCGCGAGCCGCCCCAGGCCGGGGGCGAGGATCAGCAGCGAGGCAGAGCAGTCCGCGAGCCGCGCGGCCAGTCCGTCCGGTCCGAAGGCGGTAAACAACGGCACCGCGACCGCGCCGGCCTTCATGACCCCGAACAGGGTGGCGTAGAATTCAAGCGAGGGCTCGAGCATGATCGCGACTCTCTCGCCCGCCCCGATACCGCGTCCGGCGAGCCAGTTGGCGGTCCGTGACGCAAGGTCGGATACCGTCCCGAAGCTGTAACTCTCGATGCGGCCGTCGCCGCGGGCGATCCTGATCGCCACCCGGTCACGGGGATGGCGGTCGAGGCATTCGTGAGCGATGTTGAGCCGGTCCCTGTCGCCGTCGAACAGCTCCCACAGGGCGTCGCGGCTACACAGCCGCTGTGCGTCGGTGTAGGCCAGATGATCGACGAGCCGATGTGCAGCCATGCGCCGGCCTACCCGCCGTCCCCGGAAGCGAGTTCGGCCACGGTTGCCTCGGGCACCCCGGCACGGAGCAGCACCTCGGCGGTATCGGCCCCGAGCAGCGGCGCGCCGTGGCGGATGGTACCGGGGGTGGCCGAGAACGACACCGGGACCGCGGTGGTCCGCACCGCTCCCTCGCTCGGATGGTCGATGGTGCGAAAGAACCCGGTCTGCTGCAGGTAGGCGTCCTCCAGGATCCCCTCGAGATCGTTGACGGGTCCCACCGGCACGTCGACCTCCTCGAGCCGGCGGCGGACCTCCTCGGTGGTTCGCTCGGCGAGGGCGGCGGCGAGAAGCTGTTGCAGTTCGACGATATTGGCCGCGCGCTGCGCCATGCGCGTGAACCGTGCATCCTCGGCGAGGTCGGGACGGTCCACGGCCCGCAGAAGCCGATCCCACTGCGCGTCGGTATGCGCAAGCACGCAGATCATCCCGTCGCGGGTACGAAACGGCCGGCGCCACGGCGAGACCGCGCGCGGATACCCGGGCGGGCCGTCGGCAACCCCCTGCCACAGGTGGGTGGTCATGGTCAGCGACAGCATGGTCTCCAGCATGGGAACGTGCACTTCCTGGCCCTCGCCAGTGCGCTCGCGGTGAACCAGCGCCATGGCGATGGATGATGCGAGCACGTAGCCGCAGAACTTGTCGGCAATCGGCATCGGCACGAACCCGGGCTCGCCGCCGGTCCGCCCGATCAGGCCGACAAGGCCGCATTCTCCCTGGATCACGTCGTCGTAAGCCGGCCGGTCGCGGTATGGTCCGTCGGCGTGGTAGCCGGTTGCCGAGGCGTAGACGATCGCGGGGTTGACGGCGCGGATGTCGCTGTAGCCGATACCGAGCCGGTCGGCCGCCGCGTGGCGCATGTTGTGGACGAAGACGTCGGCGCCGGATACCAGCCCGCGCAGTGCCGCGCGCGCCGTCTGACGCTTGAGGTCGAGCACGATGCTGCGCTTGTTGCGGTTGGTGGTCTGGAAGAACGGTCCGAGCTCGCCGCTGCGGCTCGGCCCGATCCAGCGCATCGGGTCGCCGCCGGGCGCCTCGACCTTGATGACCTCGGCCCCCATGTCACCCAGGATCTGGGTGGCCACCGGACCGAGGACGTTGATGGTCAGGTCGATCACGCGTACGCCGTCGAGCGGTCCGGACCGCCGGCTCGTCATGCCCCGTCCCCGCTCCGCCGCAGCGTGGCGTCCCGGCACTTCACCATGCGAAGCGGCGTGTAGGTGATGACCACTGTGCCGTCCTGCTTGACGATCCGGTTCCGCGTGCGCACCAGTCCGCGCCCGGGCCGGCGGGTCAGGCGGGCCTCGATCACCTCGCACTCGACATGGATGGTGTCGCCGGAGAGCGTCGGGGCGTGCACGTCGAGTTCCATGTTGAGAAACGCCTGGCCGGTCCGCTGCATGGTAGCCTGCACCAGCAGGCCCTCGGCGAAGCTGTAGACCAGCGCTCCCGGTGCGACCCGCCCGTCAATGTCGCTCTCGGTCTTCAGGTACTCGAGGTCGACGAACAGGTTCTCGACCATGCCGGTGGCATTGACGAACCCGGTGATGTCGGCGTCGGTGACCGTCCGCGCGATGGTGCGGAACCGTCTGCCGACCGGAAGGTCCTCGAAGAAGAACCCGAGACCGACGATTTCCATGCGATGCCCCCCGTGTCCGGATGCGGAAACACACCTTATGCCCGATCGGAACCGCGTCCGCACAGCGTCTGTAGCATGATCGCACTGGTGATGGGCCGGTCATCGCCCGCGCGGGATCCGCCCATCCGCCGAAACCCCGGTGCGGCAGCCCCCACTCCCAAATCGCCGGGACCGGTGCCACGGTGCCGCAAGCAGAAATCCGCGCATGCGCACGGGCACCGGCCATGGCAGGCCGCGCAGCGGGCCCGGCACGGCGCCTGCCGCTGCCCCGGTCAACATCTTCCTGCCACCCGCGTCGGTCGGACCATGCCCCGGCCCCGGCCCTCGAACCGGTCGCGCTTCGCCGGAATCGGGGACCGGACGAGACCCGGTGAAGGGCCACGTTCAGGCGGGCGTGACCCGGGCTGTGGCACATTCCCCCGCCGGAGTGGACAGTCGCGGTGGAGCGGGGGAATATCCCGGTCATGTGTCGGTCCCTGCGGCCGCACCCGGTGCGGCCAACCTCGGGAGTGGTACCCTGGCCACGATCTTCGCCGCGCAACGCCCGGCATCGGAACGCTGATGCCGGACCTCATAGAGGTGTGGCGTTCGGCCGGCACCGTCGACGATGAACAGGAGCTGCTGTTCCAGGAGTGCTACCGGTCCATTGCCGAGCGTCCCCGCCTGGTCCTTGCGCAGGCGGGGCAGGGGCTCGACGGTCGGATCGCCACCCGGACCGGTCACTCGCACACCATCAACGGGCCGTCTGGCCTCGATCACCTGCACCGGCTGCGCGCCCTGGTCGACGCGGTCGTCATCGGCTGCGGCACCGCGGTTCTCGACAATCCGCGTCTGACCACCCGCCGGGTCCGGGGCCCCGACCCGGTCCGCGTTGTGATCGATCCCTCGGGCCGGACCCCCCGGGGATCACGGATTCTCGCCGAGGGAGCGGCGCCGACCATCATGATCACGCGGCCCGGTATCCCGGTTTCCGGCCTCCACCCGTCGGTCCGGCACATCGAACTCGCGCCCGCTGCCGACGGATTCGGGCCGCAGCATATCCTCGACGCGCTGCACGAACACGGACTCGACAAGGTGCTGATCGAGGGCGGCCCCACAACAGTATCGCGGTTCATTGACGCCGGGTGCATCGACGAACTGCACGTCATGGTGGCGCCGCTTATCCTCGGTTCGGGACGATCCGGGTTCGAGCTCGACCCGATCGACCGCATCGAACAGGCACTCACTTTCACGGCCAGGTCCTACAGGCTGGGCAGTGACGTGCTGTTTGCCTGCAGGCTCAACGCGGCAGGGCCAGAAGGTCGCGGTGGCCCACCCTGACGACCAGGCGCTCCTCACCGAGCCGGCGCTCGCGCCACGCCGCGAGTTCGGGGCCCAGGCCCGGGTGCAGTTCCGCAGCCGCCGAAACCCAGCCGTCGAACAGCATTTCGAGCCCGACCCGGTTGCCCGGGGAATGCAGGATCCAGTCGCTGCGCCGGACCAGGACTGTCCAGCCGGCAGCCCGGGCACGGTGCGCCAACGCTGACGTGGCCACCGGGCCGAGGGCGCTGCCGAATCCCTTGTCGCGTCGCTGGTGCCGGTTGAGGCTGTCGCGAACCACTCCGTCGAGCGGGTCCGCCGGTGACCACGAGAGCCGCCCGTCATAGCTGAGAGCCGCCAGCACTGCGGCGCCGGAGCAACGGAGTGCCCGCCACAGCCGCTCCATCCACTCGGCCGACACCAGGTCGAGCAGGGCGAAGGCGGTGACGAGGTCTGTTCCGGCGAGCAGGCGGTCGAGATCCGCCTGCGCGAGGTCGCACCGTGTCAGCCGCAGTGTCGAACCGGTTCGCCCCGGCCACCGGCGCCGTGCGCAATCCAGCAGGCCGGGGTCTGCATCGACGAGGTGCCAGCCGGCCGGGACCATGATCACTTCGTCGAGAACGGAAAGGCCGTTACCGGTCCCGCATCCGAGGTCGGCGATGCGCAGCGGACTCCGGCGCTGCGCCGACCAGGCAGCGAGCCGAGCCAGGATCTCGGGCGAGAGCGCGGCGTTGTCCCAGTCCGCCCGCGCCTCGAGCCACGCGGCGGAAAATCCGCTCACCCGCCACCCGCCAGTGCGTCGACGGCGGCCGCGAACCGGCGGGCGGTCGTCTCCCAGTCCGCGAACCGTTCTCCGGCGCGGTGTGCCGCCGCCGCCATCCCCGAGCGCAGCGCCGGATCAGCAATCACCCGGCGCAACGCGCCGGCCAGTGCGGGCGGATCGTCGGGCGGAACCAGGATGCCAGCGTCCTCGGGAACGGTCCCGGGGATGGCGCCGGTCCGGCACGAGACCACCGGCAGGCCGGCGGCCAGGGCCTCGGCCAGGGCCATGCCGAATCCCTCGTGGCGGGATGCAAGCACGAACAGGTCCGCACGCCGGTAGAAGCCGGCGGGATCGGGGACCTCGTGGTTGAGCCGGATCCGGCCGGAACACGAGTGGTCGGCAACCAGCCGTTCGACGTGCCGCGCCCAGTCGCGGTCACGCGCCGGGCCGACGAGGTCCAGGGTCCAGTCGAGATCCGAAAGCTCCGCAAGCGCCGCGAGCAGGACGTCATGGCCCTTCCTGGGCACCAGGGTGGCCACGCACAGCAGGCGCAGTGGTCCACCACCGGGCGATCGCACCGGGCCGGGGGCAGGGCGCTCGAGCCCGGGAGGCACAACCCGGACCCGGCCCGGCCCGCAACCGAACTCGGCGAGGCGGCGCCCGGTGGCGGCGCTTGTGACGATGCAACCGCACGCGGTGGCAAGGGCGCGGCGCTCGGTCTCGAGAAGCCGGGCCCTGGCCTGCTCTCCCGGTCCGGTCTCGTCGGCAAGCGGATGGTGGACCAGGGCGACGGTCTGTCCTGGCCAGGGCCGGTAGTCCCGGGCAGCTGCCAGCGCGGTAAAGCACAGCCCGTCGATCACGGTCATCCCGCGCCGTTCGCCCAGCAGGGCGAGATCCCGTGCCAGTTCGCCCGCAGCGGGTTCCGGGTAGGCGCCCTGGAGACAGACGACGTCGTCGAGCCGCCCCAGGCCCTCGAGGCCGTGCGCGATGTGCCGGTCGTAGATGAAACCGCCGGTGCGTGTTTCCAGCGGGCCCGGTACCACCAGGCGGACCGGCCCCGCGTCCGTCACACGTCGCGGTCCGGGTCGACCGGTCCCTCGTAGGAGGCCCAGGCGAGGTGGGATTCCCGGAGCGTGACCAGCAGTGCGGCAATGCCTGCGGCGTGCGGTCCGAGTCGCCCGGCGGCAATGGCATCCGCCATGCGCGCGTGGATGTCGCGGGCGAGGAACTCGGTCGTGGTGTTGATGCCTCGGAACGCCTCGACATCATCGAGGTTGCGGTAGTCGTAGCCGTCCAGCACCTCGCGCAGGACCGCCTTGGCACGGCCGATGTCGACCACGATCCTGTCCGGGTCAAGGTCCGGTCGGCGAAAGGTGACATCGACCAGGAAGGTCGCGCCGTGCACGGCCTGGGCCGGGCCGAACACCTCGCCCCGGAAACTGTGCGCGATCATGATGTGATCACGAACCGTGAGACTGAACACGAGCCGGCTCCCCTGAAGGTTCAGGCGGCAGGATACACCACCCTGTGGCACAGGGCGGCACGGCGCCCCGCCGACAGTTCGACCATGTCCGCGGGCAGGTCCTCGAACGCGCCCTCGCTGTCGATGAGTGCGTCGAGGCGTTCATCGCGCAGCAGTTCGAGCGCCCTGTCAAGCCGTCGCGCGCGCGACCAGCGTACGCGGTAGCGGGGAGCGACGACGCCCACCTGGGAGGAGATGATCGACAGGCGCCGGTCGTGGAAGTCCTCGCCGAGCGGCAGGGTCACGGGCCGGGTGCCGTACCAGCTGAGCTCGACGATCCGCGCTTCGAATCCGGCCGCCGCCAGGCAGGCGCGCAGCCCTGCGGGCGTGCCGCTCGCATGGAACAGCAGCGTGCCGGCGTGGCGCGGCTCCCCTGCGAAGCCCAGGCCGAGCCGGCGGGCGACCTCGCCCCGTGCCGGCTTGAGATCGACCACCTCGACCCGGGCCCCGGCCAGGCGGCGGGCGAGGTAGCCGACCAGCAGGCCGATGACCCCGGCGCCGACGACACAGACCTGCTGGTCCCGGTCCGGCCTTGCGTCCCACAGCGCGTTCAATGCGGTTTCCATTCCAGGTGCCAGGACCGCCCGGGACGGCGGAACGCCCCGCGGCAGCGGCCGGGACGCGTCCTCGGGCAGCACCATCACATCCTGGTGCGGGTGCAGGGCGAAGACCTCCCTGCCGCGGCCGGGACCCGAAATGACCGTCCCCACGGTGGAGTAACCGTACTTGACCGGACCCGGAAACTCGCCCTCCTGGAACGGGCAGCGCATGCGCCCGGCCAGTCTGTCGGGCACCTCGCCACGGAACACCAGGGTCTCGGTTCCCCTGCTGACGCCGCCATACCGCGACCGCACCACCACCTCGCCGGGTGCCACAGGCGGCATCGGCTGCGACCGGATCCGGCCGCGGCCCGGCCGCATCACCCAGAAGGCGCGCACCTTTTCACACGGTCCCGCCGCCGACTGCCCTGTCATCGCGCGATCACCCTGACCGGACCTGTCACACACCCCCGGGAGTTCCGCCGTGACCCGGCTCCGTCGAAACCATCATCGCGCTCCGGCGTGGGGCCGCCGGTTCCGGCTGTCACCCGGGTGGGACGCCCACTGTCACCCTCGCCGGGCTCCGTGTCCATGCCGCCCGCACAGTGCCCGGGAGAGGTGGACCAGACCCGCTCCTGCCCGTGGCACCGGATGACACTCCCGGCCCGGCCTACGGGTGCACCGGCCGGAACGACGGGACCGCCCGAAAGGTGCACCGTGGCGAGCCGTTGTCCGCTTGCCTGTCGCAACATCGCTGTCCTACCCTTGAGCCCTGCCTCACGCCAGCGGGGAGAGGCCAGCGTGACCGGATACTGCCGCAACCTGTTGCGAAGTCTCGTGCTGGGACTGCTCCTGGTGTCGCAGCCGCTTGCGGCCGAGCCGGTCACCTGGCGCATCGATCCCGAGCACATGTCGGTCGGCTTTCTGGTCGATCATCTCGGGTTCGCCAGCGTGCTGGGGATGTTTCACGAGGCTGACGGCAGCTTCGTCTTCGACGCCGAGCAACGCCGGGTCGAGGACATCACGGTCACGGTCAGGGCTGCCAGTATCCACACCAATCACAAGGCCCGGGACGAGCACCTGCGCGGCCGCGACTTCCTGTGGGCCGAGAAGTACCCGGCCATCACTTTCACCGGGCGGGAGGCTCGCGCCACCGGTGAGCGGACCGGGGTGATCACCGGCGATCTGACGCTGCGGGGAGTGACCAGGCCCGTTTCGGTCGAGGTGGTGTGGAACCGGACCGGCGCGTATCCGTTCGGCGACCACCACGAGGCCATCGGCCTGTCGGCGCGCGCCCGCATCCTGCGCAGTGACTTCGGCATGAACTACGGCGTGGCCAAGGGATGGGTCGGTGACGAGGTCGAGCTGATCTTCGAGTTCGAGGCCCGCCGCGACTGAGCGTCCGGGAACCGGGTCGAACCGTCACACCGGTTTTTTTTTGCATCGGGCCGGCGGCACGGCCTTTCCCGCGCAGCAGCGCTCCGATACCACCAGGCATACCCCGCGCTCCGATGGTGCACTCCCTGCCAGCGCCCGCCATTATCCACGACGAGGCGGGAGCGCTTGGAATGAGGCTCCACTAACTGCGCCACCCTTGTGCGGCGTAGCCATCTAATACCAGCGGCTAAGTGTTGAGACTCATTGGGGGATTCCCAAGAGGAACGGCATCTGACTCAATGGCGACCCCGCATATTGGAGGGTCGGCGTGAGAACAGGGGTCCCATTGAGGAAGGATTTCGATGGCGCGCAGTTGCGCGGCTTGGCGCATCAGAGCCGGGACGGCGCGCAGAACCGTCGTCTTCTGGCGCTGGCAGTGATTTACGACGGTCATCGTCGTTCGGATGCGGCGCGCTTTGCGGGGGTTGGCTTGCAGATCGTCCGGGACTGGGTTCTTCGCTTCAACGCGGCCGGCCCGGAGGGCTTGAAGGACCGCAAGGCATCGGGTCCGCCGCGCAAGCTGAGCGAAGAACAGCGGGCGGCCCTGGCGGCGATGGTAGAAAGTGGTCCGGACCCTGCGATCCACGGCGTGGTGCGCTGGCGGCGCTGCGACCTGGCGACATGGCTCAAGGAGCGGTTCGGTGTGTCGTTGGCGGAGACGACGGTCGGGCGCGAGCTGCGCCGGATGGGCTACGCCAAGCTCTCCGCGCGCCCGCGCCATTATGCCCAGGACGAAGCCGCGCTGGCGGCGTTCAAGAAAAAGTTCCCCGAACGCCTGAGGGAGATCCGCGCCACTCTCGGTGACGGTGTCGAGGTCGAAGTCTGGTGGCAGGACGAGGCCCGCGTCGGGCAGAAGAACAAGATCACCCGGCGATGGGCGAAACGCGGCACCCGCCCGGCGGCGCCCAAGGACCAGAGAACGACCTCGGCCTCTATCTTCGGCGCCATTTGCCCGAACAAGGCCAAGGCGGCCGCGCTCGTCATGCCCCACGCCAATACGAACGCGCTCAACGCTCATC
>MPMT01000048.1 GCA_002238645.1 Alphaproteobacteria bacterium bin52
CGTCGACGCTGAGGGCCACGAGCCCGGTCCTTACATGGCAACACAATTAAGCCCACTATATGCAATACGGATCGCATGTCAACACCATATGTGCGTATTGACATGGCAACACACATCAAGAAGATGGCCCTGCGCTTTCGCGGCAAGGTCGAGCCTTGTCAGGGGCTTGCGCGACGCCAGCGGGAGAATGTCAGCGGGAAGTTCCGTCTAGCTTTCGCCTGCGATGTTCAGCGCCAGCAGTTTCCGCAGCGCCTCGTCCTCGGAAATCCCCGCATCCCGTCCGCAGGCTGCCGCGACGGCAGCATCGAGCGCCGCGTGGGCGTCGGCGAGCGACTGCGGGCGGGAGTTGCAGGGGTTCGTCAGGGTGCGGGCCTTGAGTTGATTCGCAGCGGCATCGCCGCGGGCCAAAACCCTTCCTGTGGCGGAAATTCAGGGAGCAGCCGGGCTGTCATCCGGGTCCGGGGGCAGGACGCTCGCGCCGACGCTGCGCACGATGCCCCGGAACAGCGCGATCCGTGTCGCACCTGCGGTCTCGACCGCAACGTCGACGATGCCGGTCCTGCCGCGCAGGTCGGTCATGGTCGCGGTCGCGGTCAACCGGTCACCGGCGTGGGCCGGATTGAGATAGGTGATGGTGCTGCTTTGCAGCACCATCACCTGGCCTTCGCTGCAGCAGGCAAAGGCGCAGGCGGAATCCGCGAGCGTGAATACGTAGCCGCCGTGACAGATGCCGTGGCCGTTCAGCATGTCGGCGCGCACGCTCATGGCCATGACCGCGTGCCGCGTTCGTGCCGATACCAGGTCGATGCCGAGGCCGGAGCTTGCGCTGTCGCGCGCGGTCATGAAGGCGGCGACCCGCCGGGCCAGCCGATCCGCGTCGGTCTCGTTCATGCGCGCCGTGTCCGTGATATGGCGACCGGGCCGGCCGGTGCGGACCGGGTCCGCGCGGGCCGACGGGGCCGGTCCTGCACGTCCCCGCGATGCCGGTTGGCCGGCGTGCCGCGGATCAGGATCGCGGTCGAGGTGTCGTCCGCCCGCTCCGCCGGCCCGGCCGCGAACATGCGGCCGGGCGGCAGTGCGGTTGCAGGATCAGTACTTCTTGCACTCGGGGTTCTCGCGGCTCGGCAGACCGATGGTCTTGAACACCGCGGGATCGATTCCCAGCGTCTGGTTGACGTCGGGGACCACCTTGATCAGCTTGTTCACCAGCTGGCCGTCCTCCTCCACCACCTCGGTGATGAAGTTGGTCCCGATCGCCTGGCGGTTGTCGTCGAGCCGGATCTTGCCGTTCGGCGCGTCGATTTCCAGGCCCGCAAGGCACTGGCGGAACGCGGCATGGCCGTCACTCAGGTCGCCGCCGATCTCGTCCATGCACGTCTTCATGGCGGTGAAGGCGTTGTAGTAGCCGGTCGCCATCAGGGCCGGGGTCGGGAAACGCTTCTCGGGCGGGAACGCATCCTGGTACGCCTTCACGAAGGCCTGCCAGTTCGGGTTGTCCCAGTCGTCCGCCTGCGGCCCCGAGCCCGGGGTGCCGATCAGCGCGTTCTTGGCACTGCCGCGCGAACTCAGCACCGTGCCGTCGATCATGATGGTTCCGCCGATCAGCTTCGCGTCACCGCCGGCCTGCTGGTACTGGTTCAGGAAGTTGACCGCGTCGCCGCCACCGAGACCGAGGTAGATGGCGTCGACGTCATCGGGCAGGGCCGCGATGATCGACCCGAAGTCCTTGGTCCCCAGCGGGACCCAGAAGCGCTCGGTAATGGTGCCGCCGGCGTTGCAGAACTCCAGCGTGAAGCCGAACACCTGGGTGTAGATGAAGGAGTAATCCTCGCCGATGGTGGCGACCGTGCGGTAGCCCTTCTCGTTGTAGACGTAGTCTCCGAGACCGGCCGACCACTGGGCGCCGTCCATGTTGAAGCGGAAGAAGTTTTCCGACGGGGTCACGTAGGTGGTTTCCTGGGCACCGGAGATGCCGTTGATGAAGGTCACCTGCGGCTGGGTCTTCGAATAGTCGCGCAGCGCAATGCCCTCGGAGCCGGAAAGCGGACCGATCACGATGTCGACCTGGTCCTGCTCGACGACCTTTCGGACGGCGCGCAGCGCACTGTCCGGACTGGCGTCGGTGGCACCGATGATGACTTCGATCTCGCGGCCTCCAGCCATGTTGCTGGCCTGTTGCAGCGCGACCTGGAAACCGCGCAACCCGTCCTCGCCGAGCACGGTATATGTTCCCTCGAGCGTCGCGAGGAATCCGATCTTGAGCTTCTCGGCTGCAAGCGCCTGACCGGCGGCCAGCACCGCCAGGCCAGCCAGGGTCGAAACCAGCACCTTTCGCATCACATCATTCCTTTCCGTCTCTGGCTCCCGCACGCGCCGGAGCGCACTGCGCAGCTGCTTTGCCATGCCCGATCATGCGACATCGTTCCGGCCGATGCCAGATGCTTTGCCGATCCGGTCGCTGCGCGTGCCCCGGGCCGGGCTTGTCGCCCGCGACGGTGCGGGGCACAGTACCGTTCATGCGCAAGCCATCCTACGAACAGGGGACCGGTGGACCGATCCACCATCGCATCCCGCCCGGTGACTCGCTCGAGCGCAGGGTGTGCAACGAGTGCGGTTTCATCGACTACGTCAATCCCAGGGTCGTCGTGGGCTCTGTCTGCACCTGGGGTGACCGGTTCCTGCTCTGCAAGCGTGCCATCGACCCCCGCAAGGGATACTGGACCATCCCGGCCGGCTTCATGGAGCAGAACGAGACCAGCAGCGAGGGCGCGATGCGCGAAGCGCGCGAGGAGGCCTGCGCCGACATCGAGATCGATGCGCTGCTCGGCGTCTACAACATCGCCCGCATCAGCCAGGTACAACTGATCTTCCGCGCACGCCTGGTCTCGCCGGACGTTGCCGCGGGACCCGAGTCGGAACAGGTGGGGCTGTTCTCCTGGGAGGAGATCCCGTGGGACGCGCTTGCATTTCCCTCCGTGCTCTGGGCGCTCCGGCACTACCGGGAGGTTGACGGGGCCACCGACTTCGCGCCGCGGGCGGAAGGACCGATACCGGGGCGCCGGTAGAGGTGGATCCTTCCCGGTGTCACGCCCTCGGGCGGCGGGAGCGCCGGCCAGGACGGGACCGGCTGGTCGGAAATCACGATCGCACCGGGCGCCAGCAGCCTGTCCAGACCGGGCGCGATGCGCCGGACCAGTTCCTCGCTTGCCGGCTTCTCGCCGGTACCGATGTCGATGTGGGCCAGGACCGCCACCGGTCCGAGCATGCGCGCCGCAACCGGCACGGTGGTGTCGATGTTGCCGAGAAACAGCCGGTCGGCCGGCGGCACGCAGTCCGGGTGGGCGGCGATCCTGCGCTCGAACACGTAGATGTCGCGACCGGGCGCAATCTCGCGCAGATGATCGTAGGTCCGCCCGTTGCCCAGCCCGATCTCGAGGATCGGACCTGGACACCCGGCGAGATCCGCAACGGCCCACTCGAGGGCGCTCCTCTGCGCCTTGAGCCTGCGGATCGCGCTGTCCAGCCGGCTCATCCGCCGCCGGTGCCCAGGGCCTCGCGCAGCTGCGCGTTGGTCCGTTCGAGCCGGGCCGCGAGCTCGCGCATGATCTCGATCGCGACCTCGGGAAACTCGGTCACCAGGCGGAAGAAGGTCTCCTTGGTCACCCGCAACGTGGTGAGCGCCTCGGTGGCCCGCACCGTCGCGGTGCGCGGGACGTCGCACAGGATCGCGATCTCGCCGACCACGTCGCCGCGGCGCAGCCGTGCCACCTCCACCTCGCCGGCATCGGTTTCGATCAGAACCGCGGCGCTGCCTTCCATGATGATGTAGGCGGCATCACCGTCGTCCCCCTGGCGGAACAGCGTCTGGGACGCGTCCCAGTCGAGTCGTTCGGAGGTGAAGGCCAGCAACTTGAGCCGCGATGTCGCGATCCTGGAGAACAACGGGATGTTCTTCAGCAGCTCGACCTCCTGGTTCAGGCTCATCTCATCCTCCCGCCTTTTCTTCCTCGATCAGCGATGCGAAGACACCGCCGCGGGCCTTCAGGTGCTCGAAATCGCCGTCTTCCACCACCCGGTTGCCCGAGAACACCAGGATGCGGTCGAACATCGGGGCAAGCCCTGCTCGCTGCAGGGACCAGATCACGGTCCGGTGTCGGGCCTCCGCGAAGACCGCGGTCATCACGCGGGCCTGACTCGCCGGGTCCAGTGCCCCGGTCGCCTGGTTCAGGATCAGGACATCCGGGCGGCGCAGCAGGGTCCGGGCCAGGGCGATCTTCTGGCGCTGGGCCGCGGTCAGCCGGGTCCCGGCGATACCGGCCTCGAAGCCGATCCCGATCCCGAGAACCGCGTCGCGCAGCCGTTCCCCGTCGATCACCTCGGCGAGCAGCCGTCCGACCTCGGCCTGGGCATCGGCGCGGCCGTGGATCACCTTGCCGAACAGGATGTTGTCCTGCAGTGTCGCCGCCGCGTTGTAGCGGTCGGACGAGAAGAACGCGACCGCCCCGCGCAGCCCGTCGGGCAGGTCTTCGGTGAACACCCGGCGCGCCTGCAGGATCCGGTCCTGGATTTCGGGTGTGATCATGCCCAGCCGGTGCCGGGCCGGGATCAGCTTGAAGGGCAGGGATACCAGCCGGTCCCGGTCCTCGGCATCCAGGCCGTCCAGACCGAGCCGTTCGGCCCGGCCGAGCAGGACCTGGTAGGTCGGCAGGTCTTCCGCCGAAATGAACGAGTACTGGGAGAAGTACTCGTGGTCCGGCGGCAGGTCCGCGAACAGTTCGACCATGGTCATCGCCACGTCGCGGCCGATGCGCGCGAAGTCGTTGACGAGGCCGGTCTTGTCAAGGACATGCCTGACATGCGGGTGCTGCGCGATGTGATCGAGCGCGAACGCCCGCCCGACCGGGGTGCCGAACAGCAGGTTCTCGGCCACCGACGCATTGGTGTTGTAGGTGGTCTCGTCGAATGCCTCGACGAGTTCGGCGACGCCTTCCTCGCGCAGGCGTTCGCGCAGGCGGCGGCGCGCCCCGACAACCTGCTCGGCGAGCCCCGGCCACTCGTCCGGGTCAATCACGCTGCGCAGTCCGAAGCCGTAGACGTCGTCGTCGAGATCGACGCGGCCCAGCAGTTGCATGAGCCGGGCTTCGAGTTCGGCGTCCGTCCCGACCCCGACCGCGGCAAGGTCGACCCAGTCGGCCGCGGTATCGTCGGTGCTGTTCCCGGAGGCTGCCGCGGCGGCGCGCCGGCGCTGGCCGGCCGGGGTGTCGCGGTCGTGCGCCGGGCCGACCGGTCGATGCATCGCGCCCATCAGGATGTTGGCGCGTAGGCTGGCATTGAACAGATGCGGCGCCGGCCCCACATAGCCGATCCGGCGCCCGGTCACCGTCTCCGGCAGTTCGGCGAGGGATGTGCCCGCGATCGACAGCCCGCCGCGGTCGGGAAACAGCAGCCTGGCGAGCAGCATGGTCGCGCTGTCCGTGCCACTGCCGCTCGGCCCGACCAGGGCCACCTTGGCTCCGGGTTCGATCGTGACGCTGAGGCTCTCCACCTCGGCCTCCCCGTCCTCGTCCAGCAGGGTCACGTTCGACCCGACGAACGGACCGACGAGCGAGACGTCATCGGGAAGTTCGGCGAACTGCAGTTCGGCGGGCATGGTTCCGGCCGGATCGAATTGTTCGACCACCTGGTCGTACTTGATCCGGGCGTCGGCCAGGCGCTGGTAGTAGCCGAGCAGTTCCTTCCAGGGCGCGGACAGGTCCTTGTAGGCGGCGAGCACCGCCACCAGGGCGCCGAAGGTCAGGTCGCCCCGGATCACCAGCCAGCCACCGATGGCATAGAACAGGAACGGCGTCAGCTGTGCGATGAAGTTGTTCAGGAACTTGATGAGGAACTTGCGCCGGTAGATCTCGTAGCGGATGTCGAAGATGACGCCGAGCCGCTCGGCGACATTCGCCAGCGCCCAGCGGGCACCGTCATTGGCGTGGATCTCCTCGATTGCGGAAATCGACTCGCCGATCCGTTCCGACAGCTGGCGTACCGTGCGAACCCGTTCCTTGCCCAGTTCGTTGACGCGGCGCTGCAGCTTCGGAATCATGTAGGCCTGGATCGGGTAGAGCGAGATCGCGGCAAGCCCCAGCATCCAGTCCTGCACGAACATGAAGATCAGGATCGTCAGCAGCGTTCCGCCCTGGAAGGCGGGAAGGGCGATGGAATCACCGACGAACCCGCCGAGCGGCTCGACCTCGGCAGTGATCATCTGGATGATCTCGCCCTGGCTGGTGCGCCTGAACCGGCCGAGCGGAAACCGCAGCACCCGCCCGTACAGGAGATAGCGCAGCCGGCGCAGCATGCGTTCGCCGAGTTGCCCCCGGAACACGTTTACGACGTACTTGAAGGCACCGTTGACACAGACCAGAGCCAGGAACAGGCCGCTCAGGACAAACAGGTACTGGATCTGGTCGACGGACACGCCGAACAGATCGCCGGGAAGGTTCTCGCCGCCGATAGCCTCGTTGATGATGGTCTTGGGCAGTTCCAGCGAGACGTACAGGAACGGAAAGGAAAGCCCGGTCATCACCAGCAGCAGGACCTGGTCCCGCTTGCTGTAACGCCAGATGAAACCGAAGAGCGTCCGTTCCATGCCGTGCGGCCCTTCCAAGAACCTGCCCGCGGCCAGGCCTGCTGCGGCCGCCACCGTCGTCCGGTCTACTCGATCCTACATTTCCCGCGTACCGGTTTGAACCGCGGGTGACGGTACGGGTGGTCGCACACCCGATTTACGTTGACGCGATCCTGCACTATACCATCCGGCTCCGGACCGAGGGCGGCGCCGATCCGACCGGCCAGTGCTGGCGGCGTATCCCGTAACGCACAGCCAGTGGATAAGACATCGTGACACGCACCTGGTCGCCCCCGCGTGGCGATGCGCGCATCCTGATGTACAGCCACGATACCATGGGGCTCGGTCACCTGCGCCGGTGCCGCGAGATCGCGCACTGGCTGGTAGCGCGCAACGACAGGCTCTCGGTCGTGGTCCTCACCGGCTCGCCGATGTCCGGGAAGTTCCGTTTCCACGACCGGGTGCGGGTGGTCCGTCTTCCAGCGGTCCGCAAGCTGCAGAACGGCGACTACATGTCGCGGGCCGCCCATCGCGACATCGACCAGACCGTCGGGATGAGGGAATCGATCATTTCACGCACCGCGCGGGAGTTCGATCCCCACCTGTTCATTGTCGACAAGGAACCCTGGGGCCTGCGCGGCGAGGTGCGCTCGGCGCTCGAACTGCTCAAGTCACGCGGAACCGCGCTGGTGCTGGGGTTGCGCGACGTGCTCGACGAGGCCGCCGCCCTGGTCCCCGAGTGGGAGCGCAAGGACGTGCTGCCGGCGCTCGACGGGATCTATGACGACATCTGGATCTACGGCACCCGCTGCATGTGCGACCCGCTCCACGGTCTCGACCTCCCCGGTTCGGTGCGCGAGAAGGTGCGCTACACCGGCTACCTGCAGCGCCGGGCGCCGGAACCTGCCCCCGGCACCGCCGGGGTGCCGGAGGAGCCCTATATCCTGGTCACGGCGGGTGGTGGTGGCGACGGTGACGGCCTGATGGACTGGATCCTGCGGGCCTACGAGCACGATGCCGGCCTGCCGCTGCTGGGACTGCTGGTCCTGGGGCCGTTCATGCCGCGGGAACGAACGCGTGACCTGATGCGCCGTGCCGAGGCACTTGAGCGCATCAGGGTCATCATCTTCAGCCCGGAAATCGAGATCCTGATGTCGAACGCCGCTGCGATCGTTGCCATGGGTGGCTACAACAGCTTCTGCGAGATCCTGTCGTTCGACAAGCCGGCCCTGATCGTTCCGCGGACCGAACCGCGCCTCGAACAGCTGATCCGGGCCAGCCGGGCACGGGACCTCGGTCTGGTCAGCATGCTTGTGGACCAGGACGACCGGGATCCGGAGGTCATGGCGGGCGCACTGCGCAGACTGCCCGGCCAGGACAGGCCGTCGGAACGGATGGCCGAGGGCATGCTGAACGGCCTGGAGCAGGTCGAGCTGCTGACCGCGACATGGCTGCCGGACATGAACCGGCAGGCGGTGACGTGAGCGGAGGCGGCACCGTCGGAGTGGTGGTGAAGGGTTACCCGCGCCTGTCCGAGACCTTCATCGCCAGGGAACTGCTCTCGCTCGAGGAGGCCGGAGTGGATCTCGTCATCGTCTCGCTGCGCCATCCCACCGATCCCGAGGTGCACGCGATCAACCGGCGCATCACCGCGCCGGTGCTCTACCTGCCGGAATACCTGTACCACGAGCCGTCCAGGGTCGCGCGCGCCTGGAGAAGCGTGCGGCGATGGCCGCGATACCGGGCGGCGCGGCGCCACTGGCTTGCCGACCTGCGGCGTGACCGCACCCCCAACCGGGTGCGCCGTTGGGGACAGGCGCTGGTGCTGGCGGAAGAACTCGAGGGACGCGTGTCGCGTCTCTACGCGCATTTCCTGCACACCCCGGCGTCGGTCGCCCGCTATGCCGCCATGCTGCTCGGTGTCCCGTGGTCGGTGTCGGCCCATGCGAAGGACATCTGGCTGACACCGGAATGGGAGAAGCGCGAGAAACTCCTGGACTGCGACTGGGCGGTGACCTGCACCGCCTACGGTCACACCCACCTCGAGAGCCTGGCTCCAGGCCGGGTTGCGCTGTGCTACCACGGCATCGACCCGGACGTCCTGCCCGCGGGCCCGGTGCTGCGGCCCGCGCGCACGGGCGGGGAAGCCGGAGCACCGCTGCAGCTTCTGTCGGTGGGACGCGCTGTTCCCAAGAAGGGATTCGACCGGCTGCTCGATGCGCTGGCACTGCTGCCGGACACGGTGCACTGGCGCTGGACCCATATCGGCGGCGGGCCCGATCGTGAGCGTCTCGAGCGGCAGGCGACCGCACTCGGCCTGGCCTCCCGGATCGACTGGCAGGGCCCGCGGACCCACGATCATGTGTTCGCGGCGTGCCGTGGCGCCGACCTGTTCGTGTTGCCGAGCCGGATCGCCGAGGACGGTGACCGTGACGGCCTGCCCAACGTGCTGCTGGAGGCAGCGAGCCAGGGACTGTGCTGCCTCGCAAGCGACGTGGCGGCGGTCAGGGAACTGCTCTCGCACGGCGAGACTGGCTGGCTGGTGCCGCCCGACGACCCGGGTCGGCTGGCCGCGGCGATCCTGCAGCTCGCAGGTGACCCGGCCCTGCGCCGGCGTCTCGGGGACGCGGCCTGCGAGCGTGTTCGCAGCGAGTTCGACCACACCGGTGCCGTTGCTACCCTGCTGCGTCGTCTCGGAGCTCCGGCCCGCGAGGCTGCATGAGGATCGCGTTCCACGCCCCGCTCAAGCCGCCCGACGCCCCCACGCCCTCGGGGGACCGGAGAATGGCGCGGTTGCTGATCGCGGCGCTGCGGCAGGCCGGGCACGACGTGCGGCTGGCCTCCCGCTTGCGCAGCCGCGAGCCCGACGGAAACCGGGCCCGCCAGCGCCGGATCGAGGTCCGTGGACGACGGATCGCCTGCGCACTCGCGGAGCGTGCCCGGCGCCCTGGTGCCTGGGTTCCCGACCTGTGGTTTACCTACCATCTCTACTACAAGGCTCCCGACTGGCTGGGTCCGACGGTCTGCCGTGAACTGGCGATACCCTACGTGGTCGCCGAAGCGTCACACGCGGGCAAGCGGGCGACCGGTCCGTGGAGCGCCTGGCACGCCGCGGTCGCCGATGCCCTTGGCCGGGCAGACCTCGTGATCGGGCTGAACCGGGCCGATCGCCCTGGGGTGGAGCCGGCGCTCGGCCCCGGGGGGCACTACCTTGCGCTCCGGCCCTTCATCGAACCGTCGACGGGCCCGGGCCGCGAGGACGCGCGTCGTGCGCTCGCAGCCCGGCACGGGCTTGACCCGGGCCGGGCCTGGCTGCTGGCGGTCGGCATGATGCGCAGGGACGTCAAGCTCGAGTCGTGGCGCCTGCTCGGCGCCGCGCTCGAACGGCTTCACGACTGCCCGGACTGGCAGCTGATCGCGGCAGGCGACGGGCCGACCCGCGGCCAGGTCGAGGCGGCACTGGAACCGGAAACCCTGTTTACCGGCACGCTCGGGCCGGATGAACTCGCCTCCTGGATGGCTGCGGCCGACCTGTGCCTGTGGCCCGCCGTCGCGGAGGCCTACGGCATGGCGCTGCTGGAGGCCCAGGCCGCGGGCATGGCGGTGGTGGCGGGGGCCGCCGGCGGTGTTCCCGACATCGTGCGCAACGGCGAGACCGGCCTCCTCGTGCCGGAGGGCGACGTTGCCGCCTTCGCCGGTGCCGTCCGCAAGCTGCTGGATGATGCGGAACTGCGCCGGCGCATGGGAGCGGCTGGCGCGCGCGCCGCTTGCGCCCGCCCCCGGCTCGACCCAGGCGCCGCGCCGTCCGCCCCCGCCACGGTCTCGACCAGGCGTCCGCGCGGATCGACGCTGCACTTGCCCAGACCGTTCGCCGATTTCGGTCACGCCGCGCGGCGGCATGACGGTACGACTGATCGCGGTCCGTCACGGGCCGACCCGGTGGAACCGGGACGGCCTGATGCAGGGCCGCGCCGACATTCCGCTCGACGGCCCGGGACGGCGCGAGGTGGCACGATGGCGCCTGCCGGACTGGGCCCGCGCCGCGCCGTGGCGGTCCAGTCCGCTGCGGCGGGCGACCGAGACCGCGCACATCCTCGGGCTTGACCACGTCATCACGGACGAAAGGCTGGTCGAGATGGACTGGGGCCGCTGGGAGGGATGCAGTCTCGCCGGACTGCGGGCCCGACACGGCGAGGAAATGCGCACCAACGAGGCACGCGGCCTGGAGTTCCGCCCGCCTGGTGGCGAGACGCCGCGTGAGGTTCAGGCCCGGCTCCATCCCCTGCTCCGGGAACTGGCCGGATCGGGCGCCGAGGCGGTCGGGGTGGTCTCCCACAAGGGGGTGATCCGCGCTTTGCTGGCGCTCGCGACCGGCTGGGACATGCTTCGCGGGCCCGGCTTCCGGGTGCCGGAAGGCTCGGCCCAGGTATTCCGTCTCGAGGACCGGGACCGGCTCAGCCTGGCCTGTCCGGCGCTCGCGCTGGTGCCGGAGCGATGCGGCTGATGCGACGGTTGCTGCTTCACGTGCAGACATTGCTCGGCATCGGCCACCTGCGCCGGGCGGCGGCCGTCGCCCGGGCGGCGGCCGATGCCGGGTTCGAGGTTACGGTTGCATCCGGAGGCATGCCGGTTCCCGACCTCGACATCGGCGGCGCCCGCCTGTTCCAGCTGCCGGCGGTCAGGACCCTCGACAGCGACTTCCGCGTCCTGGTCGACGCCGAGGGCCGACCGATCGACGACGGCTGGCGCCGGCTGCGTCGCGACACCACCCTGGAACTGTTCGGAAAGATCCGTCCGGACGTGCTGGTGACCGAACTGTTTCCCTTTGGGCGGCGTCAGCTCAGGTTCGAACTGCTGCCGCTGCTCGAGACGGCTCGCGGCGTCGCTCATCCGCCGGTGATCGTGAGCTCGATGCGCGACATCCTGGTGACCAAGCCGAGGGCGGACCGCAACCGGGAGATCGTTGACACCCTGCATGCGTACTATGACCGGGTGCTGGTGCACGGTGACCGCCGGGTCATCACCCTTGCCAGCACCTTTCCCGACCACCACCGGATCGCACCGATGGTCGAGTACACCGGGTACGTGATGACGCCCTGGCACGCCGGTAACGGCGAGGGGCGCGGCGAGATCGTGGTCTCCGCCGGTGGCGGCGCGGTCGGGGGGGCCATCATGACCAGGGTGATGCAGCTGCGCAGCGCGCTGCCCTCCGGAGGACGCCCCTGGCGGTTCGTGACCGGACCGCACATGCCCGAGGAGTTCGCGTCCCGCCTGCGCCCGGCCCCCGGGGTCACGGTGGAACGCAGCCGGGCCGACCTGCCGGCACTGGTTGCGAACGCCGACCTGTCGATTTCCCAGGCGGGATACAACACCCTGGTCGAGGTGCTCGCCGCCGGCACGCCGGCCGTGGTCATCCCTTTCGAGGGTGGGGTGGAGACGGAACAGCGACTGAGGGCCGACCTGCTGGCAGAAAGGGGTGCGCTCGAGGTGGTCGCACACGACGTTCTCGCAGCCGGAACCCTCGGCGCCGCCATGGAGCGGGCGCTCGCCCGCGGACGTCGGCACCCCGGCGGGGTCCATCTCGACGGAGCCGTGCGGACCGCCGGGATCCTGCACCGGCTGGCCGACGCCCGGTGACCGGGCACCGGGAACTTGCCGGCGAACTCGATCGCTGGAGCACAGCCGGGCTGACCGTGCGCGCGTGGTGGCGCGACGATGACCTGTCGGCGCCGGGGCCGGAGCTGGACCGGCTGCTCGAACACGTCCGCGCGCTGGCGGTGGTCCCGCTCCTTGCCGTCATCCCGGCCGGTGCCGGCACCGTGCTCGCCGAGCGGCTCGACGGCGAGCCGGTTGCCATCGCGGTGCACGGATGGTCGCACGCAAACCACGAGAGGACGGGCCGCAAGGCGGAGTTCGGCCCGTCGAGGCCGCTGGACCAGGCCCGGTCCGATCTTGCGCGGGCCCGTGCCCGCATCCGGGACCTGTTCGGCCCCCGGGCCGCTTCGGTCCTGGTGCCGCCGTGGAACCGGATCCGGCCGGAGTTCGTCGCACAGCTACCCGGGCTCGGGTTCGACCTGCTTTCGACGCACGGTTCCCGACCCTCACCCGGGGCGGTTGCGGGACTCGTGCAGATCAACACCCACCTCGACGTCATCGCCTGGCGCGGAGACCGCCGCTTCATCGGAGCCGACGCCATGGCCCGGGAACTGGCCGGCCGGCTTGCGGCCCGCAGGACGGCCGGACCGGCAGAACCGGTCGGACTGCTCACACACCACCTGGCAATGTCTCCGTCGGACTGGAGCGGGTTCGCCAGGGTCTGTACCGCGCTCATGGCGCATCCCGCGGTCCGCATGATAGACTCGCGCGAACTGCGCGGAGCTGCAGGAGCCGCATGACCGAACACAGATATCCTGGCAGGTCGCTTGTCGGCGACTACTTCCGAGGCGGGTCAGGGCTGGTGATTACCTGCGCGCTGCTCGCGATGGCCAACATGCTGAGCGTGTTCCAGTACATCATGATCGGCCTTGCGCTGTTGTTCGCCGGTTTCGTGCTGCGAACCCTGCAGCGCCATCTGACGATCTACAGCGTGAGTGATACCGGTCTGCGCGCCCAAGGCCCGCTCGGTCGGGAGATTGCCTGGTCGGATCTTGCCGACCTGCGGCTGCGCTACTTCGCCACCCGGCGCGACCGCAAGGCCGGATGGTTCCAGCTGACCCTGCGCAGCGGCACCGCCAAACTCTCGCTGGACTCGGAACTCGACGACTTCGACACCGTGCTGGAACATGCCGCCGACGCGGCGCGTCGCAACCGGCTCGCGCTGTCGGAGGCCACTACCGAGAACCTTGCCTCGACGGGCTTTGCCGTCGAGCCGGCGTCGCGGGTCGACACGCCGCCGGAGCCGGCGTGATCCCTGCACGTCCGGCGGCAGCACCGCCGCTGCTGCAGTTGCGCTCGGTTCGCATCGGTTTCGACCTGCCGGAAGGACAGCTGATCGCGGTTCGCGACGTCTCGTTCTCGGTACCCCACGGCGGTGTGGTGGCGCTGGTCGGCGAGTCCGGTTCCGGCAAGACCGTGGTCAGCCAGTCGATCATGGGGCTGCTTCCCCGCCGGGCCAGGATCCTCGGCGGAGAGATCCTGTTCGCCGATCCCGATACGCCGGGCACGGTTGTCGACATCGCCCGACTGCCCGCGGAGGGACGGCAGATCCGGCGGCTGCGCGGGCGGCGGATCTCCATCATCTTCCAGGAACCGATGACCTCGTTGTCGACCCTGCACACCGTCGGCAACCAGGTCCGCGAAGCGGTGGAAGTGCACCGGCTGGCAACCGGCCGGCTGGCCGAGGAGCTGGCGCATGACATGCTGCACCGCACCGGGTTCCCGGACCCGGCCCGGGCCTACCGCGCCTATCCGTTCGAACTCTCCGGGGGCCTGCGGCAACGGGCGATGATCGCCATGGCGCTGGTCTGCCGGCCGGCGCTGCTGATCGCCGACGAACCGACGACGGCGCTTGATGTCACCGTGCAGGCCCGGATCCTGAAACTGCTCCGGGACCTGCGGTCGGAGCTCGGCATGACGATGCTGATGATCACCCATGACCTCGGGGTGGTTGCCACCGTCGCGGACGAGGCGGTCGTGATGTTCCGCGGCGAGATCATGGAGAGCGGCGCGATCGACGACATCTACCGCCGGCCCGGACATCCGTATCTCAAGGCGCTGATGGCGGCGGTTCCCCGGTTCAACATGGGGCGCGACGAACGCCTGGTTCCGCTCAGGGAGATCGGTCCCGCCGGCGGCCGGTTGCTTGCTCCGCGCGACGAGGACCCGGCGACCGGTCCGCCTGCCGGCGATCCCGACCCGGTGCTGCTGCGGGTCGACCGGGTCTGCATGTCCTATGCCGCGCGCCGGGGAGGGCGGCTCACCGCACTCGACGATGTAAGTTTCGACGTGCGGCGCGGCGAGTGCCTCGGGATTGTCGGCGAATCCGGCTGCGGCAAGACCACCCTTGCGCGCATCATCATGCGTGCGCTCCAGCCCGACAGCGGGGTCGTGCGCTACGCGGCCGACCGCGAGAGCCCCGGTCCGGTCGAGGCGCTGGCACGGTTCCGGCGCGAGGTCCAGTTCGTCTTCCAGGACCCGTTCGGTTCCCTCAATCCGCGCATGACCGTCTTCGACATCGTCAGCGAACCGCTAGTGATCCACGGTATCGGTGACCACGCGTCGCGTCGTGCCATGGTGAGCGAACTGATGCAGGCGGTCGGGCTCGACATCCGTCACCTGACCCGCTACCCGCACAGCTTCTCCGGTGGCCAGCGCCAGAGGATCGCGATCGCCCGGGCGCTTGCGCTGCGCCCGAGACTGCTGGTGTGCGACGAACCGGTCTCCGCGCTCGACGTGTCGATCCAGGCCCAGATCCTGAACCTGCTCAGGGACCTGCGCGGCGCGCTCGATCTCACCTACATCTTCATTTCCCACAACCTGGCGGTGGTCGACTACATCGCCGACCGGATCGCGGTGCTCTGCGCCGGCCGCCTGGTGGAACTGGCGCCGCGGGATGTCCTGTTTGCACGCCCGGTCCATCCCTATACCCGGGCCCTGCTGTCCGCCGTTCCCGAGCCCGATCCGGACCGGCCGCTCGACTTCAACGCGCTTGCGGACCCGCGCCAGTCGATACCGTCCGAGTGGCCGATGCCGTTCCGCAGCGATGACCGACACCACCCGGGGCTGGTCGATGTCGGCGACGGGCACCTGGTACGGGCGGCGCACGCGCCATGATGCGTCGGCTGCTCGTCGCCATCTGCGGATGCCTGCTGTCCGGTGCGGCACCGGCGGCCGACGGGTACATCGAGACACCGGAACTCGCCGCCCGGGTTGCGGCGGGAGACCTGCCGCCGGTCGCCGAGCGTCTTCCGGAGGTGCCGCGCATGCTCGACTTCGCGGCCCTCGGACTGGAACCCGGCGTGCATGGCGGGGTGATCCGTACCCTGATGGCGCGGGCCAAGGACGCCCGGCAGCTCACGGTCTACGGGTATGCGAGGCTGCTGGTCCGTGAGCCGAACGGGTTCAGCCTGGAACCGGACATCCTCGAGTCGGTCGAGGTCGAGGAGGGGCGCGTCTTCACCCTCAGGCTGCGGGCCGGGCACCGCTGGTCCGACGGGCACCCGTTTACCACCGACGACTTCCGCTACTGGTGGGAAGATGTTGCCAACAATCCCGAACTGTCCCCGGCCGGACCGCCAGTCGTCATGCGGGTCGACGGCGAACTCGCACGGTTCTCTGTGCTCGACAACAGGACGGTTCAGTACCGCTGGTCCAGGCCGAACCCGGATTTCCTGCCGCGGCTTGCCGCCGCGAGGCCGCTCTACATCTACCGCCCGGCACACTACCTGCGCCGGTTCCATGCGGCCCACGCGGATCCCGCCGAGCTGGAGCACCGGGTGCGCGAGGCGGGTCAGCGGTCCTGGTCGGCCCTGCACAACAAGCGTGACAACCTCTACCGCAACGACAACCCGGACCTCCCGGTCCTGCAGCCGTGGCGGATCGTGACTGCGTTGTCGTCATCGCGGCTGGTATTCAGGCGCAACCCGTACTTCCACCGGGTGGATCCGGCGGGCCGCCAGCTGCCGTATGTCGATTCGTGGCTGGTCGACGTGGCGAACAACCGGCTCATCGCCGCAAAGGCCGGGACCGGGGAAGCCGACCTGCAGGCGCGCTACCTCAGGTTCGACGACTATACCTTCTTGCGCGGCGGCGAGGAACGCTGGCCCTACGAAACCCGGCTGTGGCAGACGGCGAAGGGAGCGCATCTCGCGCTCTATCCCAACCTGAACGTGAAAGACCCGCTGCTGCGCCAACTCATGCGCGACGTGAGGTTCCGCCGTGCCCTGTCGCTGGCGGTCCACCGCCACGAGCTGAACCAGGTCGTCTACTATGGTCTCGCACTTGTCGGCAACAACACCACCCTCCCGGAATCGCCGCTCTACCGGGAAGAGAACCGGTTCGCCTGGACCCGTCATGATCCCGATGCCGCCAACCGGCTGCTCGACGAGATCGGCCTGGTCGAGCGCGATTCCCGCGGCGTGCGGATGCTGCCCGACGGCCGGTCGCTGGAGATCATCGTCGAGACGGCGGGCGAGAGCACCGAGCAGACCGATGTCCTCGAGCTCGTCCATGACAGCTGGCTCGAGGTCGGGATCAAGCTCTATTCGAGGCCGCTCGAGCGCACTGTGTTCCGCAATCGCATCTTCGCCGGCGCGACCGCGATGTCGATCTGGTCCGGTGTGGAGAACGGCCTTGCCACCCCGGACAGCAGTCCGGCGGAGTTCGCGCCCACCACGCAGCTGTCACTGCAGTGGCCGAGATGGGGGCAGCACTACGAGACCCGCGGCACCTCGGGCGAGGCGCCGGACCTGGAGCCGGCGCGCGAACTGCTCGCGCTCTACCGCGCGTGGCGCTCGGCCGCAGACCGCCGCGAGAGGGAGCGGTCCTGGCGGCGCATGCTCGAGATCCATGCCGACCAGGTCTTTACCATCGGCCTGATCGCGGCGGTCCCGCAGCCGGTGGTGGTCGCCGCCTCGCTGCGCAACGTACCCGAGCGGGGTATCTGGAACTGGGATCCCGGAGCTCACTTCGGTATCTACTGTCCCGACACCTTCTGGTTCGGGACCGGCGACCGGTAGCGGGGGGGCGAACCGGTGCTGGCCTTTCTCGTTCGCCGTGTCCTGATCATGGTGCCGACGCTGATCGCGATCAGCATCATCACCTTCGTCATCATCCAGCTGCCGCCCGGCGACTACCTGTCGAGCTACATCGCCGAACTCGAGAGCCAGGGCGAGTCGGTCGACCCGGCACGGATCGCGGCGCTGCGCGCGCAGTACGGGCTCGACCTGTCGGCGACCGAACAGTACCTGGTCTGGGTCGGCGGGCTGCTGCAGGGAGACCTCGGGTTCTCCTTCGAGTACCAGCAGCCGGTTACCGAGGTGGTCGGGGACCGGCTGTTCCTGACGGTGGTGCTGAATGCGGCGACGATCCTGTTCATCTGGGTGGTGGCGTTCCCGATCGGGATCTACTCGGCGACCCACCAGTACAGCTGGGGCGACTACGGCCTGACCCTGCTCGGGTTCATCGGGCTGGCCACCCCGAACTTCCTGCTCGCACTGGTGCTGCTGTACCTCGGCAACGTGTGGTTCGGCACCTCGATCGGCGGGATGATGGACCCGGCCTACATCCACCAGCCGTGGAGCACGGACAAGGCGCTCTCGGTGCTCGAGCACCTCTGGGTCCCGGTGGTGGTGATCGGGACCTCGGGAACCGCGGGAATGATCCGGCGCCTGCGCGCCAACATGCTGGACGAACTCCACAAGCCCTACGTGGTCACTGCCCGCGCCAAGGGCCTCGGTCCCATGCGACGCCTGGTCAAGTACCCGCTGCGCACCGCACTGAACCCGTTCGTCGCCGACATCGGCAACCTGCTCCCGCAGGTGGTCTCCGGCTCGGCGATCGTCTCCATGGTGCTGTCCCTGCCCACGACCGGACCGATGCTGATTGCCGCGCTGCAGAGCCAGGACATGTACCTGGCCGGGTCGTTCCTGATCTTTCTGGCGCTGCTCACCGTAATCGGCATGTTCCTGTCCGATCTGGCGCTGGCCTGGCTTGATCCGCGTATCCGGCTTGGAGCGGGGACAGGACGATGACCACCCACTACGTCAATCCCGCGCCGTTCGATCCCTATGCCACCGAGGCGATGACGCCGGAGCAGGAACGCTACTACATGGCCACGCAGTGGCAGCTCATGTGGTGGAAGCTGCGCCGGCATCGGCTGGCGCTGGTCTCCGGCGTGATCCTCGCGTTCATGTACCTCTCGATCCTGATCAGCGAGGTGCTTGCTCCATACGCGCTTGCCACCCGGCATACCGATCACATCTTTGCGCCGCCCCAGGGCCTCCACCTCTTCCACGAGGGCCGCTTCGTCGGGCCGTTCGTCTACGGTCTCGACTACGAGCTCGACATGCACACGCTGAAGCGGACCTACACGCCTGATCACTCCCGGGTCATGCCGGTCCGCTTCCTGTGTTCGGGTGACAGCTACCGGTTCTGGGGCCTGTTCGAAACCGACGTCCACCTGTTCTGTCCCGCCGAGGGCGGAACACTTTTCCTGCTCGGTACCGACCGGCTGGGACGCGACCTGTTCTCGCGCATGGTCTACGGCACCAGGATCTCCCTGACCGTGGGCCTCATCGGGATCATCATCAGCTTCGGGATCGGCATCGTCGTCGGCGGGCTTGCCGGCTACTACGGCGGCTGGGTCGACGGGCTGGTCCAGCGGGTGATCGAGATCATCCGGTCGTTTCCGGAACTGCCGCTGTGGATGGCGCTGTCGGCGGCACTGCCGGTGACCTGGAGCCCGATCCTGGTCTACTTCGGACTGACCCTGATCCTCGGGATGCTGGACTGGACCGGTCTTGCCCGCGCGGTGCGATCGAAGCTGCTGGCGCTGCGCGAGGAGGAGTATGCACTTGCGGCCCGGCTCATGGGCGCGCGGCCGCGCCGCATCATTGCACGGCACCTGCTTCCCGGCTTCATGAGCCACCTCATCGCGTCAGCCACCCTGTCGATCCCGTCGATGATACTCGGAGAGACCGCGTTGAGCTTTCTCGGCCTTGGCCTGAGGGCTCCCATCACCTCCTGGGGGGTGTTGCTCACGGAGGCGCAGAACATCAACGCGGTGGAGCTCTATCCCTGGATCATGACGCCGGTGATCCCGGTCATCGTGGTGGTGCTCGCGTTCAATTTCTTCGGCGACGGGCTGCGCGACGCCGCCGACCCCTACCGCTGATCCGGGCGGGCGGGCTCGAAGCCGACCGACACCCGGCCGAGCGATCCGAAGTCGGCGGTCACCCGGTCTCCGTGCGAGACCGCGAGCGGTACCGTGCTGGTCCCGGTGGTGATGACCTCGCCGGCGGCGAGCCCGGTTCCGTGGCGCGACAGTTCCGCGGCGATCCAGGCCAGCGCCAGAACAGGGCTGCCCAGCACGTTGGCGCCGGTACCGCTCCGGCTTCCGGCCGCACCGGAAATCCGCACCGGGTGTTGTGCGAGATCCACTTCGCGCCAGGTTCCGGGTATCGCCGCACCGAGGACGAAATGTCGGGCACAGGCGTTGTCGGCAATGAGCTGAGGGCCGCCCGCCCGCTCGAACGGCTCGAAGCGCGAGTCCGGCAGCTCGATGGCCGGGTGCAGGCTGTCGACCGCCGCGAGAACCTCGTCCGGCGCCCACGGTTCGGCGCGGGCCGGCAGGTCGGCGCCCAGCCGGAATGCGAACTCGGCCTCGGCGACCAGCATGCGATTGCAGCCGAGCGGAACGGTCGCACCGTCCTCGTACACCCGTCCTGCCAGGAGGCGTCCGGCAAGCGGCGCCTCCACGCCGATGTGCTGCTGCCCCGCCGGGCTGGTGGCGGCGATCTTCCAGCCGATCTGTCGGTCCTGCGCGAGCTCGGCATAGTGTGCCTGGATCGCGTAGCCCTCGGCCCGGCTTGCCGGTCGAAGTCCGTCGGGCAGCGATGCAATCACCGAACCGTCGCGCCAGCACGCAAGCAGGGTCGCGGCGGCCTGTTCGATCTTCCCGTGCTCCATGGCCGGGTCTCCTACCAGTTTTCGCCGTGCGGACGGATCTCCACCCGGAAACTCCAGGCGCTGCGCGGCTGGTGTGCGACGTGAAACACCTCCGCGGCAATGTCCCGGGGCTTGATGAAGAACGAATCGGGCCGGTCCGGCCAGGCACGCCGGGTCCAACGCAGATCGATCACCGCGTCGATCATGACGTAGGCGACGTGAATGCCCCGGGGCCCGAGTTCCCTCGCCATCGACTCCGCGAGCACGCGCTGCGCCGCCTTCGACGGGGCGAACCCGGCGTAGGCCGCGCGGCCGCGGTAGGCGGCGGTATTTCCGGTGCAGATCAACGCGCCCCCGCCCCGTTCGATCATGGCCGGGACCGTCGCGCGGGCGAGATGCAGCAGGCCCATGCAGTTGACCCGGAAGGCCTGTTCGAGACCGGTGGGCTCGATCTCCAGGAAGGTGCCGCGTTCGGCACTCACCGCGTTGTGGATGACGACTGCCGGTGGGCCGAGCTCCGCGATGACCCGGCTGACCGTGCGCTCGAGTGCCCTGGCATCGGCAACGTCGCAGGGGTAGGCCCTGGTGCCCGCCAGTTCGCGTTCGAACTCCGCAAGCCGGTCGGTGCGGCGTGCCAGCATCGCAACCCGGTAGCCGTCATCGGCGAAGCGCTCGACGAGCGCCCGTCCCGTGCCGTGACCGACGCCGGTCACAAGACAGCACCGTTCCCTCATGCGCGGGCATTCCTTCCGACGAGCCGTAACAGCTGACAGGATCGGTGGTGACGGGAGTGCGGTCAAGCGGGCGGGACCGGGGACAATTCAGCACCTGCACCGGGCGGCAGGATCACCTATACTCCGGCCTTCCGAACGGGAACACGGGGGAGTGAAACATGCAGGGTCGGGTCATCATGATCACCGGTGCGGCCGGTGGCTTCGGGCAGGAATTCGTTGGTGCGTTCCTGCGCGAGGGGGCGAGCGTTGCTGCACTCGACGTGTCGGAGGAGGGTCTTGCGGCCCTGCGCGCCGCGCATCACGGCGTCAACGAGGACCGCCTGCTGACACACGCGGTCGACATCGCGGATTACGCGTCCTGCGAGGCGGCCGTGGCCCGCACGGCCGACCGGTTCGGCGGTGTGCACGTGCTCATCAACAACGCTGGTCTCGGCATGGGAGCGCTTCGCGAATCCCACATGGTCGAGCCGGTCGTCATCGACGAGGTCACGCCGGAGTTCTGGAACCAGATGGTCGGGGTCAACCTGACCGGTCCGTGGCACATGACCCGCGCTGCGATCGATCACCTGCGCCGCGCCGACCGGGCACGCATCATCAACGTCACCACCAGTTTCTTCACCATGTTGCGCGGCAGCTTCCACCCCTACGGTCCGTCCAAGTCGGGATTCGAGTCGATGAGTGCGGGTCACGCCGCCGAGTTCGCCGACCAGGACATCACCGTCAACGTCGTGGTGCCCGGAGGTCCGGCAGACACGCCCATGGTACCGAAGGACGCGGGATTCGACCGCCGCGACCTCATCCGGCCGGAAGCCATGACCGGGCCGGCCCTGTGGCTGTGTTCGCCCGAGGGTGACGGGGTAACCGGCAACCGCTATGTCGCAGCTCTCTGGGACCCGGCGCGCTCGCTGGCCGAGAACCGGGCCGCGGCCGAGGCCCCGATCGGCTGGCCGGATCTTGCGCTCGCCCCGGTCTGGCCGGGCGGACGGCCGACGGAGTGAAGTCCCGCAGCCGGAGGCGGTTGCGATCACATGACCAGGGCACCCGGGTGTCCGCACGGGAGATCACCACATGAATGCACAGCGTGAAACGGCACTGGTGACCGGGGCCGGCAGCGGCATCGGCCGGGCGGTCGCCACCGCTATGGCGGCGGCGGGGCGCAACGTGGCCTGTGCCGACATCGACGAGGGCGCGGCGCAGACTGTCGCCGACATGGTGCGCCAGCACGGCGTCGATGCGATGGCGATCGAGACCGACGTCGGGGACGTCGCGGCCATCAATGCGATGATCGATGCCACGGTCGAACAGTTCGGATCGCTGGACGTGATCGTCAACAACGCCGGTGTCACCCGTGCTGCCTGGATCATGGAACTGACCGAGGAGGACTGGGACTGGATGCACCGGGTCAATGCCAAGGGGGTCTTCTTCTGCCTGCAGGGTGCGGCCCGGCAGATGATAGCCCAGGGCGGCGGGCGCATCGTCAACATCGCCTCGATCGCCGGCCGCGGCTTCGCCGGCACGTCAAATGCCGCTTACGCCGCGAGCAAGGGCGCGGTGATCAGCATGACCAAGACCGCGGCCCAGCAGCTGGGCGGACACGGGATAACCGTGAACTCGGTGTGCCCCGGCGTGACGCTGACGCCGATCGTCGAGGGGATCGTGAACACCCGTGCCTCCGAGCGCGGTGTCTCGCGCGAGGAGATAATCGAGGTCATGACCCGCGACATCCCGATCCGGCGTGCGAACGACCCCGAGGACATCGCGGCTCTTGCCGTGTTCCTCGCCTCGCCCGGTGCGCGGAACATCACCGGCCAGTGCTACAATGTCGACGGCGGGCTGGTCCCGAGCTGATCACAGCGGCGATCCGGTGGCGCCGGTCGGGCGCCACCCCACCGCGCAGTGCAGCGGGTTGGCCTGGAACAGCAACCCGGCTTGCCACGCTTCCCGGCAGGCGTGATCCCAGGTCTCCCGGTCCGCCCGGTCCAGTGCCGAGCGGACATGTGCCTCACGGTACTTCCACATCGGGCCGTCCGGCCGGTCGAACCCGAGGAGGTAGGGAAACCCGCGGACCCGCTCGAGACCTGCGGCGGCCATGCGCCGGTACAGCGACCGGTCCGCGATCGAGCCCGGCGAACGCGACTGCGGCTGCGTCGATGCCACAGCCGCGATGTGGTCCGGCAGATCGAGGTTCCACCACTGCACCATGTCGATCGCACGCACCGCCACTCCGACCGGCCCGCCAGGCCGGGCGACGCGCACCATCTCGGCGAGTGCCGCGTCACCGTCGCACTCCTCGAGCACCGTGACCGAATAGACGGCGTCGAATGCGGCGTCGGGCAGCGGCAGGTCGGTCGCGTCTCCGGATGCGAGCGACAGGGACCCGGGCCCGGCATTCCCGATACGGACCTGTTCCGACCGGGCTATCGCGGCCGCTTCCCGCAACAGGTAGCCGTTGAGGTCAACCCCGGTGACCTCGAGGTCCGGGCGCGTGTGCAGCAGCGACCGACCCAGCGCGGCGGTGCCGCATCCGACCTCGAGAACCCGGGCGCCCGGCGGGATCTCCATGCGGCGCAGCAGCACCGAGAACATGTCCTGGTAGCCGGCGAGACCGGCCCGGTCCTCGAGCATGGCGGCGCCGCCGATATGCGGACCTCCGATCGAGATCACGGTGAAGTGTCGCGACAGCCGGTCGATGACCGGATCCCACTGCGAGGCGGCGAGGAAGAACGGGAACAGCAGCAGCGCCGGTCCGTTGCCACTGCTGCGCCATTCGAGACCCGCCGTCGTGCCGGAAGCGGGCAGTGGGGGGCATGCGGGAGACGCGAGGCGTGCGAAGAACGCCTGCATTCCGGCGCACAGGTCATCGGGACGGTCTGCGGCGACATCCGTCCAGGCGGTGGTGGCATAGTCCTTCATGCGGTGCTGCCGGCACTCCGCGAGCGCGGCTGCCGTGCGCGCAGCGGCCTCGGCCGGGACGCCGCTGTCGCCGGTGATCACGATGAGGCGGTCGGCGAGGGCGACGAAGGCATCGGGTTCGATACGGCTTGCGACCACCAGGGCGAGGCCGCCGACGCGGTGTGGCTGCGCCAGGCAGAAGTCGGCAATGTCTCCGGGCATCTGGGTCGCGATGAAGACCCGGTCCAGACCGAGCCGGTCGAGCAGTGCCGCGATGCGCTCCGCGACGGTCACGGCGCGAAGGCGCGAGCGGGCATCCCGGTGCCTTCGCGCCGCAGCGCCCTGGCGGCCGGCCCCCGTTCGACAGGAGAGGCGGCAGGGCACCGCGTCCGGACAATGGCACGGCGAGGACCGGCGAGGTCCGCGTCGAACACGCCACGCACCCGGGTGTCGTGATCCGCAAGGGCAACCCAGTTCGCCTCGCTCCCGGCGACCCGGTCGCAGGTGAACCGCCCCCGGAGCACCGGAAGAAAAGGCGGTCGGCTCCTTGCCGCGGATTGCGGACGGTCGACGCGGCGGACCGGATCATCGCCGTCACCGACCGGGAAACCGGGTTCGGCCCCGATGCCGGACAACGAGGTCCGGGATCCGGCAGCATGGTTCATGTTGGCCCTCCATGGCGCGCTCCGAGAGCGGGATCGCCAGCTCCTTGTACAGCATGCGGGAGCGCGCGACAGCGGCAGGGTTGGAAAGGACCCCATTGTCGCCACCCGTCCCCCCGATCCCGGTACCCGTATTGTCCCGTGGCAGGACAGACGCAGCCTTCCGCTCCTGTCCCGGACCCGCGCATCCCGGCGAATGGCTCGATACTCGGCCGCCCGAGTTCCGGCCTTGCAACCACCCCGGTTCCGGTCGTTCCAAGAAATGGCATGCCGCAGCGGTGGTGCCGGCCCGGCTGTCCGGGAGCCCCGGCACCCGGTTGCCAGGACGGACTTGCGTCCCCGCTTGCCGCCGTCCGCGCGCTGATGCACATTGGGGGTGGGATCAGGAGCGGGTGGGACAGGGATGTATGGCAGCGTGCTTGGACGATTGCGGGCGGCTGCGATCTCTATGGTGGTGATGGTGGTCATCTTCGTCTCACTGTTCCTGCTGCTCGGTCTCGAAATGTCATCGCCCTACACGCGCGACAGCCCGGACTGTTCGGTCTGGTGCGTTCTGGAAGGCAAGGTCCGGAACCTCTTCGGACACTGACGGTGCAGGCTGCTGGAGCGGGCATGTCGACACGTCGCGGCACGTGCACGAACCGGAAGTTCCAGGATCCGCGGCGCACGGCCTGCGGCTCGGAACGGGCGGTGGTACCGTTCCGGAACCTCGATACCCTGTGGGTGAACACCGGGACCCTGTGCAACATCGAGTGCGCCAACTGCTACATCGAATCGTCACCGCGCAACGACCGACTCTCCTACATCGCCGCCGGCGAGGTCTCGGCCTACCTCGACGAGATCGAGAACCTCCGCATGGGGACCCGTCTGATCGGATTTACCGGCGGCGAGCCGTTCATGAACCCGCACTTCATCACCATGCTCGATGATACGCTGGGACGCGGGTTCCAGGCGCTGGTGCTCACCAACGCCATGAAGCCGATGTGGAACCGGCGCGACGCGCTTGCCGGACTGCGTCATCGCCATGCGGCCAGCCTGCAGGTGCGGGTCTCGGTCGATCATTATTCCCGGGAGCAGCACGAGGCCGAGCGTGGTCCGGGGACCTGGACCCCGATGCTGAGGGGGCTCCACTGGTTGCAGGAGCAGGGTTTCGAGCCGACCGTTGCCGGGCGCGTACCCGATGACCAAACGGAAGCGGAACTGCGCGACGGCTACGCGGCGCTCTTTTCCGTCGAGGGTCTCGAGATCGATGCACAGGACCCGGCCCGGCTCGTGCTGTTCCCGGAAATGGACGAGACCCGGGACGTCCCGGAAATAACCCGGCAGTGCTGGGACCTGCTGTCGGTCCGGCCCGAGGACCAGATGTGTGCGACCGCGCGCATGGTGGTGAAGCGCCGGGACAGTCCGCGGCCGGTGGTGGTTGCCTGCACCCTGCTGCCGCATGATCCGCAGTTCGAGCTGGGAGCGACCCTGGCCGAGGCCCGGCGCCCGGTCCGGCTCAACCATCCTCACTGCGCGCGGTTCTGCGTGCTGGGGGGCGCGTCCTGCAGCGCCGGGTTCGACCGGTCCGACGCCTGATTCCGGCACCTCACGTCTGGAAATCCGCTCGCAACGTCCCCATCTGACAAATCTGCTGTCGGACCGACGTCGTGTCCTGGCGGTGGCAGGAGGACCGTCGGGCAGGTACATGGACTTTCTCGGTGCAGCAGCATCTGCCGGGGGTGGATGTCAGGATCCGCCATCGGCGCCGGACGAGACCGGCACGACCGGTCTGCCCGCACTTCGAGTTGCCCGATGACCGCAATCATGCTCGGCCTGGCCGGGCTGGTCGTTCTGATATTCGGTGCCGACCTCATGATCCGGGGCGCGATCGCGGTCGCGCGTGGTCTCGGCATCAGTCCGCACGTGATCGGCCTGACCGTCATCGCGCTGGGAACCTCGGCTCCCGAACTGGTGGTCAGTCTCAAGGCGGCCCTGATCGGTTCACCGGGAATTGCGGTCGGCAATGTCGTCGGCAGCAACATCTCCAACATCCTGCTGATGATCGGAACCGTGGGCGTGATCTGCCCGTTCCTGACCGAAGGCCGGTCGCTGCGACGCGACTGCGGCGTGCTGGCCTGCGCGACCCTGATCTTCGTGCTTCTCGGGCGGAACGGCGTGATCGAGATCTGGCAGGGACTGCTGATGATGGTCCTGCTCGCGTCCTACCTCTACTACTGCTACTGGAGCGAACGTCGCTCGAGGGCCGGACACGACAGGGCGGAAACCGGACAGATCGGCCGTCATTCCGGCCAGCTGGTATCGTGGTTGCGGGTGGTCGGCGGAATTGTCGCCGTGATCGGCGGGGCCCAGATGCTGGTGATCGGGGCCGTCGACATCGCCGACCAGCTGGGTGTCTCGGAGACGGTGATCGGCATCACCATGGTCGCGCTCGGAACCTCGGTCCCGGAGCTTGCAACCACGGCCTCGGCCGCCTTTCGCCGGCACACCGATGTCGCGCTCGGCAACATCATCGGCAGCAACATCATCAATACGCTCGGCATCGTCGGCGTGGTGGCATCGGTGGGTCCGCTGACGGTCACGCCCGAGCTGGTGCGGGTCGACCTGTGGGTGATGGCGGCCATCACCATCGTCTTCATCGCCTCCGCACTGCTGCTGCGTACCCTGGTCCGCCCGCTCGCGGTCGCCTTCTTCTTCACCTACGTCATCTACGTGACGCTCCAGTTCTATCCGGCCGGTTCGCTGCTGGCCTCGCTCGTCCCCTGAGTGCCGCGCGCAAACCGCATCTCGACCCCGACGGCCGCGCAATCGGAATAGACGTCCGGCTTGCGCGTGGTGACCCGGCCCGAGCGGACCTCTCCACGCGCGAGCAGCAGCCCGATGATCCCGTGGCAGAAGGTCTCCTGCAGGTTGAACCTGCGCGAGGCGGCGAGCGCCCCGATCTCCCGGCGCAGGAAGTCGTAGTCGAGCGCCTCGTCGATGCTGTCGGTCTCGGGCGCGGGGCCGATCTCGATCTCGACGGAGACCAGCACACGTTGCGCCGCCGCCCGCTCGAAGTCGTGGATCCCGATCTCGACGTCGAGCGCGAAGTCCTCGAGCAGGAGCCGGGTGCTGATGTCGGTCACGGCGTGTCCGCCGACGGTTCCGGTTCGAGAAACGCGACGTCGCGCGGCAGCCGCTGCAGCATCTGGCCGCCGTCCACGGCGATGACCTGACCGGTCAGCGACGGGGTCGCGAGAATGAACCGCAGGGTGCTGATGATGTCGTCGACGCGCGAGACCCGGCCGAGCGGGCTCATCCTGACCCCGGCCTCGAAGCTTTGCCGGCCCTGGTTGCCGCTCTCCAGCGTGATGCCCGGAGCGATGGCGTTCACCCTGATCCGGGGAGCGGATGCCATGGCGAGCGCGAGCGTCGCGCCGTGCAGACCTGCCTTGCTGACGGTGTAGGAAAGGTAGTCGGGATTGATGGCGAGCACCTTGTTGTCGAGCATGTTCACGATGCACCCGGTCCCGTCTTCCGCCACGCAGTCGACGAAGGCCTGGCAGAGCAGCAGCGGAGCCCGCAGGTTGACCGCGAAGTGGAGATCGAGTGCTTCCGCCGTGAGCGAGCCCAACCGGTCATAGGCAAACATCGAGGCATTGTTGACCAGGGCTGCGAGCGGCGGCGCCTGTGCCGCAACCCTGTGAACCAGCGCGCCGGCCGCTTCCGGATCGCCCAGATCGGCCGAGACCAACATGCCGTCCCCGCCGTCACGGCGGATATCGGTCAGCAACGAGCGCGCGTCCTCGCCGGAGCGGTTGAAGTGCACGACCACGAACCAGCCGTCGGCCGCCAGCGCGCGGGCCATCGCCGCGCCGATCCGCCGTGCGGCGCCGGTGATCAGCACCGACTGGGTGTGCGGCGGTGACGCCATGGCCACGCTCCGGTGGTGGGTTCATGACCGGGACCGGCGGTCCGGACCGGCCCGGGGCGGGTGGCGGATACTAGGCGAGCCCGGGACCGGCCTTCAAGCGATGCCTGCGGGGCGGCGAATGCCGATGACGCGCCCGCACTGTTCCGGCCAGGGCCGCGCGGTGTCCGCGGCAGCGAGTTCACCGATCACGTCCAGGTGGGGTGCGGGGAAGGGCGCCGAGCGCCGCTCGTTCAGGGATACATGGACCGCGAGCAGTTCGGCCGTGGCCGCCAGCCATCCGTCCTGCTCGTGATGCATGGCGTGGAACAGGTGCAGGCGCTTGCCGTCGGCATCCAGCAGACGGGTCGCAAACCGCACCATTTCGTTCTCCGCGACCTCGTGCAGGTAGGTCACGTGTGATTCGAGGATGAAGATCGAGTGATTGCTGCGCTGGCGGTATGCCAGCCCGAGGTCGAGATGGTCGAGCAGCGCGTCCGTGGCCTTGTCGAAGGCGACGGCATAATACCCGACGTTGAGGTGACCGTTGTAGTCGATCCACTCGGCGGGAATGCGCAGGCGGTGACCGGGAATGGGAAGGGTCATGGGGCGCCTGTTCGGACCTCGTATGGCCTGTCTGGTGCCCGGAAGGTAGGAGAGGAGGCACCGGGTCTTCAAGGGTGGTTCGGCCGTGCAGCCCGGACCGCCCGGTTGATCCGTCTCACCGGGAACCGGGGGAGGGACTTCGAAGCGTCGCAGGGAGCGGCTCCGGCGCCGGGAACCGTGAACGAGTGCGGGCCGGGCGACCCGGGCGGACTCGCCGCCGCTGGCGACGTCGGGCACCTGATGAACCGTGAATTCGTTCGGAAAGCCCATTGTGACTTTTCGACACAGGTTCCACAGTGTGGTCATGACACCAGCGGACGCCGAACCGGATACCACCGCGGCGGCGCCGAAGCGCCGTCCCGACCTCGCGGCCGGAATTGCTGCGGTCCGCGCCAGCGCGCGCACGCTTCCCGGTTCCCCGGGTGTCTACCGCATGATCGACGATCGGGGCACCGTGCTCTATGTGGGCAAGGCTCGCAACCTGCGAAGGCGTGTTTCCCAGTATGCCAATCCGTCGCGGATGCCGACCCGGATCGTCCGCATGATCGCCGAGACCTCGACGATCGAGATCGTCATCACCCACACCGAGGTCGAGGCGCTGCTGCTCGAGAGCAACCTGATCAAGCGGCTGAAGCCGCGCTACAACATCCTGTTGCGCGACGACAAGTCCTTTCCCTACATCCTGATCACCACCGACCACGAGGCCCCGCGACTGCTCAAGCACCGCGGCGCACAGTCCCGCAAGGGGTACTACTTCGGACCGTTCGCGACGGTCGGCGCCGTCAACCGGACCCTGTCGGCGATGCAGCGTGCCTTCCTGTTACGGAACTGCTCCGATTCGGTCTACCGCAACCGGTCGCGCCCGTGCCTGCAGTACCAGATCAAGCGCTGTGCCGCGCCATGCGTGAACTACATCGATCCCGTGGGCTACGCGGCCCTGGTCAAGGAGGCGCGGGCGTTCCTCAGCGGCAGGAGCAGGCAGATCCGCGAGGAAATGGCCGAGCGGATGCACGAGGCCAGCGACCGACTCGACTTCGAGACCGCGGCCGCATACCGCGACCGGATCCGGGCGCTTGCCGCCGTTCAGGCGCACCAGGACATCAATGTCGACGGGCTCGGCGATGCAGACGTGTTCGCGGTCCATGCCGAGGGCCCCGCGAGCTGCATCCAGGTGTTCTTCTTCCGCGGCGGCGGCAACTACGGCAACCGGGCCTATTTCCCGGGTCACGACGCAAGCTGGGCGCCGGAGGAAATCCTGTCGGCTTTCATTGCCCAGTTCTATGACAACAGGCGTCCGCCGCGCCAGGTCCTGGTCAGCCATTCGTTGCCCGAACAGCAACTGCTGGCCGAGGCATTGTCGGTCAGGGCGGCAGCGCGGGTCACCGTTACCGCCCCCGTTCGCGGCCGAAAGCGCAACCTGGTTACCCAGGCCGCGGTCAATGCCCGCGACGCGCTCGCCCGGCGACAGGCCCAGAGCGCCTCGCACCGCCGGTTACTGGGCGATGTCTCGGAGACCTTCGGGCTCGACGAGCCGCCCCGGCGCATCGAAGTCTACGACAACAGTCACCTTCAGGGTGCCGACGCCGTGGGAGCGATGATCGTGTTCGGTTCCGACGGCTTCGAGAAGGCGGCCTACCGCAAGTTCACCATCCGTGACGGCGCGACCGGGTCGGAGCAGATGTCGCGCGGCGACGACTACGCCATGATGCGCCAGGTGCTGCGCCGGCGGTTTGCCCGCGCGCTGCGAGAGGATGCCGGCCTTCCCGACCTCGTGCTGATTGACGGTGGCCCCGGGCAGCTCGGCGCCGCCTGGGAGGTGCTCGACGACCTCGGCATCACAGACCTCGCCGTGGTCGCGATCTCCAAGGGACCGGACCGCAACGCCGGCAGGGAGCGTTTCCACCAGCGCGGCAGGCCCTCGTTCCTGCTGCCCGAGCGCACACCGGTGCTGTACTTCCTCCAGCGCCTGAGGGACGAGGCGCACCGCTTCGCCATCGAGACCCACCGGGCGCGGCGCCACAAGGCGTCCCGGCGCTCGGCGCTCGACGAGGTCCCCGGCATCGGGGCGAAGCGCAAGCGGGCGCTGCTCAACCACTTCGGGTCGGCCCGGGAGGTGGCCCGGGCGGGTCTCGCCGACCTGGAGACGGTCCAGGGTATAAGCAGCACCACCGCCCGCAGGATCTACGAGCATTTCCATTAGGCCCGGGGCTTGCGACGGGAGGTGTCCGGGAAAGGGGCGAGCAGCAGGTGCACGGACCTTTTGGAACCGGTATTGACGTTGAGTCACGGGTGGATTGAACGTCTGTTCGGAAGATGGTGACGCGTACGGCGCGCTGTTGGTGGCGTGGACAGCCGTCGATGGCGCGAATGCCGTTGAACGGAAGAGTACAAGCATCACGTGAGGGTCGCGGGGCGGGTAAATCGGCCGAGACGGAGCGTCGCTGCCATGGTAAGGCTGCAGTCAGATCGTCAGGGTGGAACGGGAGAAGCGAAAGGTTGAACAGTTTCCGGCATTGCCGCGATCCGCGACGCGCTCACTCCTCAGTACCTCCACCGCCTGTCGGATCCTCTACGAGCACCGGAAACGATGCCTCAACCGCTCGATCACGAAACGGACCAGAGGCTGTTGCTGACGCCATGTCGTTCCCGGGCAGAACGGCCGGGCGCGCGGCGACGGGATTTCCCGCCTGCAGCGCGTCGAGCGCGTCCTTCCGATGCCGGACGTGGAACCAACCGGCTTGCGGCGGGCGATACCGATGCGCTGCGCGCCAGGCTGCTGTCGTCCCCCGGCCTGACCGCCGGTCCGGGGACCGGGAATGCCATCCGTGTCGCTCGCAAGACTGCAGCACGATGCAGCGACAGGTTTCGGCACTACCCTACATGATTCCGTTTGCGATAGAATGCGCGCCACCTGAGACCTGCGGCCACGGCTGACACCGGGTTCCCGTACATGATGCGCTTGCCCAACATTCTGACCATGTCGCGGATCGCGATCATCCCGGTGCTGGTCGCACTGCTGTGGATCCGCGAACCGGAAACCCAGTGGGCGGCGACGGTGCTGTACGCGCTGGCATGCCTGACCGACTACCTCGACGGGTATTTTGCACGCAACTGGAACCAGCAGTCCCTCGTCGGGCGGTTGTTCGACCCGATCGCGGACAAGCTGCTGGTCGGCGCCTGCCTGCTGTTGCTGTGCGCCTTCGGCAACATCGACGGCTGGAGCGTGCTGGCCGCCGTCATCATCCTGCTGCGCGAAATCCTGGTATCGGGACTGCGCGAGTACCTCGCCGAGTTCCGCCTGCACCTGCCGGTCAGCCGGCTTGCGAAATGGAAGACGGCGCTGCAGATGACGGCCATCGGCCTTCTGATGCTTGATGATGCCGGCCCCGCCTTCCTGCCCACGACCGAAGCCGGCGAGGTCTGCCTGTGGATGGCGGCACTGCTGACCCTGTGGACCGGGTACGACTACCTGCGCTCTGGCCTGCTGCACGCCAATGCGCATGATTCGGAAAGCCCGGACAAGGGGTCGGTCCGGTCCGGCGGGTGAACCGCGCATGATGGTGCTCGGGGTGGCCGGGTGGAGCGGAGCCGGCAAGACCACCCTGGTTCGCCGCCTGATCCCGCGGCTTGGCGAGCACGGCCTGGCGGTCTCGACGATCAAGCACGCCCACCACGCCTTCGACATCGACCAGCCGGGCAGGGATTCCCACACGCACCGCCTCGCCGGCGCGCGCCAGGTGCTGGTATCCTCGTCACGGCGCTGGGCACTGGTGCACGAGAACAGGGGTGACCCGGAGCCCGGGCTCGCGGAGCTGCTCGCCCGTCTCGACCCGGTCGACGTGGTGTTGGTCGAGGGGTTCAAGCGCGGATCGCACGACAAGCTCGAGGTGTACAGGGCGGCGAACGGCAAGCCGTTGCTGTACCCGGACGACCCGCAGGTCTGCGCCATTGCCAGTGACGTGCCGTTGCCGCAGTCCGGTCGGCCCGTGTTCAGCCTCGACGACATCGATGCCATCGCCGGTTTCGTGGTCGCTCGCGCACGTGCGTTCCGGCCGTGCCGGGCCCTGTGATAGACTGCGGCGATGGCCCAGCTCAGTGATGACTGTTTTGCTTTCGGTGGCGGGCTCACGCCGGTTGACGACGCGCTTGCGCAGCTTGCGCGGGTGCTCCCGGTGGTGGCGGAACCCGAGGAAACCGGACTTGATGCGGCGCACGGCCGCATCCTGGCGGAGGATGTTGCGGTGCGAGGGGACGTGCCGCCGCATGACAACTCCGCGGTAGACGGGTTCGCGGTGTACTTCGATGATCTCGCACCGGGTACGGAGACCGTGCTTCCGGTGGTTGGCCGGGCCGCCGCTGGCCACCCGTACCCGAAGACCCAGCGCCGCGGCGAGGCGGTGCGGATCTTCACCGGGGCACCGATGCCGGCCGGACCGGACACGGTGATGATGCAGGAGGACTGCCGGGTGACGGACGGCGCCGTGGTGATCCGGCCCGGGATCAGTCGCGGCGCCAACCGGCGGTTTCGCGGCGAGGACCTCGAGGCCGGAACCGTGGCGCTCGAGGCCGGGCGCAGGCTGCGCGCCCAGGACGTGGGGATCGCGGCGGCGGCCGGGCACCGGACGCTGTCGGTCTATCGGCCGCTGCGCGCGGCGGTGTTCTCCACCGGCGACGAGATCTGCGATCCGGGTGTGGCGAGACCCGACGGCAAGATCTTCGACTCCAACCGGTTCGCGCTGTCGGCCGCACTTGCCGGCATGGGGTGCCGGGTCAGCGATCTCGGGATCCTGGAGGACGACCGGGACCGGATCGGGACGGCGCTGAGCTCGGCCGCTGGCAACCACGATGTCATCGTCACGTCGGGCGGGGTGTCGACCGGTGGCGAGGACCATGTGCGCGGCGCGGTGGAGGACCACGGCTCGCTGCACGTCTGGCGGGTTGCGATCAAGCCGGGCCGGCCGGTCGCCCTCGGACAGGTCGGCCAGGTTCCGTTCATCGGCCTGCCGGGCAACCCGGTCGCGGCCATGGTCACCTTTCTGCGGATCGCCCGCCCGCTGCTGTTGCGGCTGGCCGGTGCGACGGAGACCGAACCGCGGCTGTTCCGGGTCAGGTCGGGATTCGACTACACCAAGAAGCGCAACCGGCGCGAGTATGTCCGGGTCCGGCTCGAGGCCGACACCTGCGGCACGCTGATCGCGCGCCGCTTCCCGCGCGAAGGAGCCGGGATCCTGTCGTCGATGGTCTACGCCGACGGGCTGGTCGAACTGCCCGAGACGGTGGTCGCGGTGTCACGCGGCGATCCGGTCGATTACCTGCCGTTCAGCGAGGTCGGAGTGTGACGGTCCTTTATTTCGCATGGGTGCGGTCCCGGATCGGGACCGGTTCCGAGTCCATCGCGCTGCCCGACGGCGTGCGCGACGTTGCCGGCCTGATCGAGTGGCTGCAGCGGCGCGGTGGAGGCTACGCCGATGCCTTCGCCGATCCGTCGCAGGTCCGGGTTGCGGTCAACCAGGAGTACGTGGACCCCGATCACCCGCTCAGCGACGCCGACGAGGTGGCGTTCTTCCCGCCGGTGACCGGAGGGTAGCGGCATGATCCGGGTCCAGCGCGACGACTTCGACCTCGGTGCCGAGCTCGACGCGCTTGCCTGCGGCAATCACCGTGTCGGCGGCCTGGCAAGTTTCGTCGGCCTGGTGCGGGACATGGCGGGTGACGGCCCGGTCACCGCAATGACGCTCGAGCACTACCCCGGCATGACCGAGCGCCAGCTCGCCGCGATCGAGGCCGAGGCGCATCGGCGCTGGCCGCTGGAGGCGAGCCTGATCATCCACCGTTTCGGCCGACTGGAGCCGGGAGACCGGGTGGTACTGGTGGCCTGCGCCTCGGCGCACCGACAGGCGGCGCTCGCTGCCTGCCACTTCCTGATCGACTGGCTGAAGACCCGGGCGCCGTTCTGGAAGCACGAGGAGGCGCCCGACGGCGGCGGCGACTGGGTCCGGGCGCGCGAGGTCGATGACCGGGCGGCGGCCGCGTGGGACCGGAACGAAGGCTGACCGGTCAGTCCAGCACGCTTCCGGGTTCGACGGCGCGTCCGCGCAGGAAGTCAGGGACTGCCACCGCGCGCCGGCCCGGCCGGCAGACCCGCAGCAACCTGAGCGCCTGATCACCGCAGGCGACCGCAAGCGACCGGTCGATGACTGTTCCCGGCCGGTCCGTGCGGCCCGAGGCGACAACCCGCGCTTCCAGGACCTTGAGGCGTTCGCCGTCCAGCGTGCACCAGGCGCCCGGCCACGGGTCGAGTGCGCGGACCTTGCGCTCGAGTTCGCCCGCCGGTCGGTGCCAGTCGAGCCTGCCGTCCCGCGGCGTGAGCCTCGGTGCATGGGGCACACCGCTGGCGGGGGGGGGGACTGGCCCGTCCCGGCCCGGGGCTATCCCGTCGAGTGCCCGGCAAACCAGCCGGGCGCCGAGCCGGGCCAGCCGGTCATGCAATTGCCCGCCGGTGATCGTGTCGGGCAGTTCGATCCGCTCCGAGCGGACCACCGCGCCGGTGTCGAGCCCGGCATCCATCTGCATGATCGACACCCCGCTTTCGCGATCGCCGGCCATGATGCAGTACTGGATCGGCGCCGCACCCCGCCATCGCGGCAGCAGCGACGCGTGTATGTTGAAACATCCGAGCCTCGGCGCCGCCAGCACACGGGTCGGCAGCAGCAACCCGTAGGCGGCCACCACCGCCGCGTCGCATCCGGCGAGCAGGGAGACGTGGCGTTCCTCGCCGAGGCGTTCCGGTGTCAGCACCGGAATGCCGTGGCTCTCGGCGGCCCGGTGCACCGGGGTCTTGTGCAGGGTGCGTCCGCGTCCGGCCGGTTTCGGGGCACGGGTGAAGACCACCGCGATCTCGTGCCCGGCAGCGCGCAGCGCATCGAAGGCCGGTATGGCAAAATCCGGGGTACCCATGAAGGCGAGACGCAGGCGCGAACCGCATGCCGGTTCGCTTGCCATCAGGCCGCGCCGGTCCGGGCACGTTCCCTGCGCGCCTTGACCATCTTCTTCAGGATCATGTTGCGGCGCAGCGGCGAGAGGTGATCGACGAACAGGATGCCATCAAGGTGGTCGAGTTCGTGCTGGACGCAGATCGCCTCCAGACCCTCCGCGTCGAGCGAGCGTTTCGTCCCGGTCTCGTCGATGTAGCGCACGGTGACCGCGCGTGCCCGTTCGACTTCCCCGACATGTCCCGGCAGCGACAGGCAGCCTTCCTCGCTGACAACCCGCTCGGGCGAGACCGCCACCAGTTCCGGGTTCGCCATGCGCAGCGGTTGCGAGCCGGTGCCGCGGGGAGCGCACTCCACGACGACGACCCGATCGAGTACTCCGAGCTGCGGCGCCGCCAGCCCGATCCCGTTGTTCGCCCGCATTGTCTCGACCATGTCGTCCATCAGGCCGCGGACACCGTCGTCAACGGCACGGACCGGTCGTGCGCGGGTCTTCAGCATCGGGTCGGGGGCAAGGATGATCGGACGGACAGCCATGGTCACTCGGTTCTGCGCGGTCTGGGATGCGTGCTTAGGCCAGGGCAGTGCCGCGGGTCAATCGACGAGCCTGTGAAACGGCAGGTCTCCGGCTGGCCGGACATGCCCGGTCACCTCGCCGCGACGGTTGTGGACGGCGGGGTTGGCGACATCGTCGAGGGCAGAGCGGGTTGCGTCATCGAGCAGGCCGAGGCAATGAAGCACCTCGACCATCAGTACGCCGCCGGCCCGGCCATTGCCGTCCTCGATCTTCAGCGCAATGCCGATGCCGTGATCGGGCGCGGCGGCGCAGTACACGCCCTCGGCTCCCGTCTTGACCACGATCCGGCCCCGTGCGGCGGTCATGATTCGGGTGCAGCCGCGGCCGGACCCTGCGACCAGCCATGGCTCCGAGGCCATGGCCGCGACCACACGCCGTGCGGCGCGCTGCCGACGTTCGGGCTGGTCGGCCGGGTCCGACAGCCTTGCCATGGCGAGCGCGATGTTGCCGAGCGGCATCGCGAGGACCGGAATGCCACAGCCGTCGCGCCCGCGCGCGGCATCGGACAGGTCCAGACCGGTCATTTCCTCGAGAATGCCGAGCACGATCTGTTGCACCGGGTGATCCAGTTCGACGTAGCCGCGCACATCGCATCCCATGTGCCGCGCCAGTGCCAGGAATCCGGTGTGCTTGCCGGAACAGTTGTTGTGTTCCGGCCCGGCCGATCCCCCGCTGCGCAGAAGCGCGCAGGCCGAGGGCTCGTGGGATGGCAGGTGGGCGCCGCATTCAAGGTGGCCGGGCGCGAGGCCAAGCTCCGCGAGCCCGTGGCGGGCGGCGGCCGTGTTGGGGGGGGGGGGGGGCGGGGCCACGCGCGGGGAGCCAGTGGCGGACCAGGGACACGTGGCGCCGTTCCCCACCATGACTGGCGCACGCCAGTGCAAGGCGGTCGTGCCCGTACCCGTCAGCGGCACCCG
>MPMT01000120.1 GCA_002238645.1 Alphaproteobacteria bacterium bin52
CCCGGCTGACGAGCGCAGCCCTCGGCCATGACATCGGACGTGAAGCCGGGTTTCGGGACGGCCAGAGGCATGCGCTGAGAGACAGAAAGTAGCGCTTTGTCACGCAACTTTATGTGTACTCGGTAGGCCTAGCCCGCTTTATTCAGCACGGGGCGAGGATGTAGTGGTGAACGTGGCGTAAGTCGTTGGGAACGGGTAGAAATTCGTTTCCCAGCGTCTTTCCACCGAAGCAACGAAAGCGCCACGCCGCCATGACCGAAGATACCCTTCTGCCGTTCGATCTTCCAGCCGTCAGCCGCAAGAAGGTGACCGCCGATTTCGCGGGCGGTTCGATCTCGTCCGACGGCGGCCTGATCTTGCTGCGCGCGGTGGAGCGCCGGCTCGGGCTGGCCGGCTGCATTCGGGAGTGGCGCGACCCGGAGCGGGTGGTCCGCACACTGCTGGCGATGCTGCGCTTTCGCATGTTCGCGATCGCGTTCGGCTATGAGGACGCCGACGGGCTCTGTTGCAAAGTTGGTATGGACTGATGAACAGTCCGCGCTGGCTGGGGCGAAGGGCGGTGACCTGAACGATTTCAAGGGTCGTCACTTCGAGGGTGAGATCGTGCTCTGGGCCGTGCACTGGTCCTGTCGCTATCCGGTCAGCGATCGCGATCTGGAAACGATGATGACCGAGCGCGGGGTGGCGGTCGACAACACGACGATCTATCGCTGGGTGCAGCGATACACCCCGGAAATGGAAAGGCGTCTTCGCTGGCAATGGCGGAACCCGCGCTCATCGAGCTGGCGGATCGATGAGACCTGCGTCAAGGTCCGCGGCAGGTGGGCCTGTCTGTACCGAGCGGTGGACAGGTTCGGGAACACAATCGATTTCTATCTGTCGGCGACGTGCAGCACCAAGGTGGCGAAGCGATTCCTCGGCAAGGCCCTGAGAGGGTGGAAGGAATGGGAAATGCCCGAGGTGCTGAACACCGACCGGGCGCCGACCGATGCCGCCGCCATCGCGGAACTGAAGGCCGAGGGCAAATGCCCGGAGGAGACCAGGCACCGGCGGGTGAAATACCTCAACAACACCGGCGAGGCCGATCACGGCAAGCTCAAGTTGCTGATCCGGCCGGTGCGGGGCTTCAAGATGCTGAAGAGAGCCTACGCACGATCAGGGGCTTCGAGGTCATGCGCGCGCCGCGCAAGGGCCAGGCGAGGGCGTTCGCCATTCAGGCCGGCATTCTTGGCGAGGCGAGGATCATCGAGCACGCCTTCGGCATTGGCCCATGTGCCCTGACCGAGGCGATGTCCTTGCCACCGGACCACCTGGCTACAGCAGAAGCATAGGTCGAAACCAGCCTCTCCCACGGTTTACTGTATCCTTCCGGCCGGTTTGCAACAGAGCCCCTCGAACTCGCACAGGCGCGCATGATCGACGCCATACTGGTCACCGAGCTGTCCCGCTGGGGACGCTCGACCCAGGATCTTCTCGACACGCTCTACAGGCTCGCCGGGTGGAAGGTGTCCGTGGTCGCCATGAGCGGCATGGCGTTCGAGCTCGATACGCCGCACGGACGGATGATGGCCACGATGCTCGCCGGGATCGCGCAGTTCGAGCGCGACCTGCTCAGCGAGCGCGTGAAATCAGGTCTGGCGGCCGCCCGGGCGCGCGGGCGAAAACTCGGGCGCCAACCGGGACAGCGCCCCAAATCGGACCGGCTCGCCCCAAAAGGTGCACGATGCTGTCGCCGACGGGAGGAGCTACCGCTGGATCGCCCGCGACCTCGGCATCTCCAAGAACACAGTCGTCGATATCGTCAAACGCCACCGCGAGAATTGCTTAGCGTAGGATTTCGCCCCCTACCGGAGCGGGCCCCAACAAGGACGTGGTTCGCGCGACGACATCCGCGATCGTCGCGCAGATGTGACCATCAGTTGGGAGCGGCGGACAGCGCAAGCGGCCGCGGAGCCGCGGGGCACGACAGGCGTTCGCCGAACCGGACAATGTGCTGCAGTGGCTGGAGCGGCGGACTACCCCCGCGGCTCGAGGCAGTTCCTGAATG
>MPMT01000049.1 GCA_002238645.1 Alphaproteobacteria bacterium bin52
CAGAATGGAGGCCCTTGGCATTCTCGTCCGTCCCACAAATCAGCTTCATGTGGGGGTGTCATTTCGGGGCTTCATCCAATCGTTCGCTTTCGCTACGGCCCTCCGGTTCGCTCGCCACCCTGGCTGACCGGGCCAGCAGGGCTCTGTGTCTCTGCCGGCCCACGGTGGCTTTCTACGTCCCAGCTCGCTGGTCGCGGGTTGCCCCGGGACCAGTGGGATATGCTACGGCACCACACTGAGAACTGTGCCGGCGGGACTTTCACCCGCAAGTTCAGCAGCTAGACTCGCTGCACCCATTCGACCCCACGACGCCGCATGGCGCTCGTGCGACAGGCCGGCCTGAAGGTTCGCTGCGGTTGAGGTGGCGGTCATGCAGTCCCCCGGTTTCGGACGGTGACTGGGCCATGATCACCCCCGGGCGCGCACCGTGTACACGCCGGCACGGCATGCGCGGAATTTCCGCGTGCTATGGTGGTAACGGCATGGCGGGCAGTCCGCGGGGCCCATCCCGTCTTTCCCCGATGCGGCGTGGATCGCCGCACCGCAAGGAACACGTTCAGGCCGCCGCTGACATGAAAGGACCGAGGCTTCGAGATGGACAGGGTTCCCAAACGCTTCGTGAGCCGCCTCACCCAGGACACGCTGGCCCTCGTACTTGCCGGTGGCCGTGGATCCCGCCTGGGAGTCCTGACGGACTGGCGAACCAAGCCCGCAGTACCGTTCGGGGGCAAGCTGCGGATCATCGACTTCGCCCTGTCCAACTGCCTGAATTCGGGCATCCGGCGTATCTGCGTGCTGACCCAGTACAAGTCGCACGCGTTGATCCAGCATCTCACGCAGGGCTGGAGCGGACTCAGCACCGAGCGGGGCGAGTTCATCGACATCATACCGGCCCAGCAATGGCTCGACGACGAATCCTGGTACCAGGGAACGGCGGATGCGGTGTTCCAGTGCCTCGACATCATCGACGCCTACCGCCCCAAGCATGTCCTTATCCTGCCCGGGGATCACGTCTATGCCATGGACTATGGAGAAACCCTTGCCGAACACGTGGAGTCCGGCGCCGACTTTACCATCGGCTGTACACCGGTACACCGGAGCGCGGCCAGCCAGTTCGGCGTGATCCAGGTCGATGAAGCGGGGCGGATCGTGCAATTCGCGGAGAAGCCGGAAGACCCACAGCCACTTCCTGACGATCCCCGGACCGCGCTGGCAAGCATGGGCATCTATGTCCTGGCGTACGACTACATGCGCGAACGGTTGCACGAGGACGCGTCAAACGAGGCGTCGTCCCACGATTTCGGCAAGGATTTGATCCCCGCCGCCGTAGCCGGGGGTGACCACCTGCGCGCGTTTCCCTTCCACAGGTCCCCGTCGGGCCTGGACGGATACTGGCGCGATGTCGGGACCATCGACAGCTACTACGAGGCCAATCTCGGCGTCCTGTCGACGACCCCCCCGATCGACATCTACGATCCCGCCTGGCCCATTCGCACATTCCAGCCACAGCTGCCGGCCGCCCGGTTCGTCGGCGCGGGCAGGATGTGCCGCGTCAGGGATGTCTTGGTGAGTGGGGGCTGCGTCGTCCACCAGTCCGACCTGGACCGCAGCCTGCTCTATTCCAACGTCAAGGTGGGCGCGGGCAGCGAGCTTCAGGGTGTCCTGGCCCTGCCCGATTGCGAGATCGGCGAGGGCTGTCGCCTCAGGGATGCGATCCTGGACAACGGTTGCATCGTGCCGGACGGCACCGTGATCGGGGATGACGATCACGCCGACCGGGAGAGGTTCCTGATCAGCGAGGGCGGTGTTGTCGTGGTCAATCGAGGCATGCTCGGACAGGAGATCGGGTACCAACCCACCTACGCGGCGGAACGATAGGCGCGCAAGGGACTACGGGGTGACGTATTCCCGTATCAGTCGCGACGCGTCGAGGGGAGGAACCGCGGAAGCCGGAGCGTGCTCGCAGGACAGTGCGCGTTCGATCAGGGAGAGATACCGCTCGGCGGTACGCTGCCACGTATAGGTTTTCAGCACACGCTCGCGCGCCCGGGCCGCCAGGTCCTGCCGGTTATCCAGCGCCTCAAGCAGGCCCCGCGCAATGTCGCGGGGGTCGTCCGGATCGACCAGCACACCCGAACCGTCGGCGAAGATCTCCGACGGTCCGCCGTTGCGTGTCACGACGCAGGCCAGTCCGCAGGCTGCCGCTTCGATCGGCGCCAGCCCGAAGGGCTCGTGAAACGCCGTCAACGCGAAGACCCCGCCGCCTTGTGCAACCGCACGATAGGTCGCCGCCAGCGCCTGCTGGGACGGAACATCGAGAAACCGGACACGCTCGCGCAGTCCGTGGTGGACAATGGTCTCCAGGATTGGCGCGAGAACCGATCGATCGTCGCCGTCGGGCAGGTCCAGTTCCCCGAACGGGTCCCGGATCCCGCGAACGCACAGGAGCAGGTCGGCGCGCTCACGCAGCTCCCCTGAAGCAGCGAACGCCTTGACCACGCCGACGGTGTTCTTCTTTGCGTCCAGACGGTTCGACACCACGATCGACGGGCGCCCGCCGGCACTTTCCTGCCACGGCACGTCAGCGCCAGAGCGCTCCGCCTCACCCCCGTCGGCAGTGAATATCCCGGTGTTGACGCCCGGGGGGATCACCGAGAACCTGCAGGGATCTTCCACGTCGACCGCGCCGGAGTAGAGCGGGTGAGCGTATTGTTCACGCCGTTCCTGCTCGGTCGAGGTCACGATACGGATCGCGCGTTCCATGGACAGACGTTCGGCCGCAATCCGCCTGGAGAACCGGAACCGGGCCTCGAGCTCCTTTGCGTTGACCTTCGACATTCCGAGCCGGTCAAGCTTCTGCGCGCCCAGCGAGTGGCCGGTAAAGGTGAACGGAACACCGGTTTCGTGCTCGAACAGTGCCGCGCAGAAACCGCCGTCCGAGTAGTGGGCTGTCGTGAAATCCGGCACTTCGCCCGAATAGAACGCGATCAGGTTGCCCACGAACTCGGGCAGATGGTCCCACAACCGCTCCTTGCCAAGGAAGCGCGGTCCGCCGCAGGACAGCCGTACGATCCGCAGATCGTCACCCGTCCCCGGATACCGGTCGATCTCGGATTCAAACTCGGGCCAGTCCCTGTCCACGATTCGCCGCGTGACGATATCGACGCGATGGCCCGCGGCCGCCATGGCCCGCGCGACTTCCTTGACGTAGACCAGCTGGCCACCGAAATCGGGATGCTCGGTCAGGTGCGAATCAGCCGGATCGAAGTTGCCCTGGGGGTTGAGAAAGGCAATGTGCATGAGAGTACCGGTATCCCCGGGTTCAGCCTGCGGGAACCGCCGTGTAGTCGCTATCGATCACGATGTCGGCCCGGGCCTTGTGAGCCGAGATGATCCCGTGCTCGATTTCCAGGACCCGGTCAATGAAAGGGTCGAGTTCGGCGGCGTGGCGCATCCGCTTCTGCCGATGTTCATGGGTCTGCAGATGGGTCCGGTCGATGAAGACGTGCGTCTGGCAGCGGGCGAGCAACGTCGTGTAGGTTCCTTCGGCGATCATGACGCGGGCATGCCCGACCTCCAGCGTCTCAGACCCGACGGCATCGGCCTCGTAGTCGACCAGCGGCTTGACGACCTCGTCGGCGCCGTCGAGAAACGCGCCCACGTGCGAATCCATCAACGCCAGGTGGACCTCCTGAGGACCGACCCAGGTGATGTCGGCGCGTCGCGTGCGGTCGTTCGTCCTCGGCGGATGAATGAAGTAGTCGTCCTGTTGCAGGACCATGCTCTCGATCCGATGCTGTCCAAGCACCTGCTGAAGCGCCGCCGCCGTTTCCGACTTGCCGCTTCCCGACTGTCCGGCGATCGAAACGGCGTACCGGTCATGCCTTGCGGCCAGCACCGGTTTCAGCAAGGACAGGATCCCGGCAGCCGCCTTGCGGTGATGGGGTTCGATGATGATCGAGTCGCCTCGCATGCGTGCTTCTCCTGCCACTTTCACCTGCCCCGGTCCTGACGTTTCAACGCAGGTCACGATTCCGGTTGGCAGGGACCTGCGCATATACTAGGGACTGCGCCGGTCGAAGCGAATTCGTGCTCCGCCCGGATGCGGATGCGGTCAGCTTGCCCGGGGACAACCGCGTATGCGTCCTTCACCGCACACGCATCCTTCGTCGAGATGCCGTCGGCACGCGGGCACCCGACGTGTCCCCTGATTACGAGAACTCATGGCTGACCCTGAACGGACGGCTGCGTCAGCTGGAGCGGGTGTCCGGGCTCGGGGCCGCCTTGCGGGAACTGGAATGCCATCATCTGAACAACGGGTTCCTCACCGACACCCTGTGGCAGGTCGAAAGCCGGTCCTTCTCCGATCCTGACCATCCCGAACGGTTTTTCCGCGCCCAGTACAATCCGAGACGCGCCCACCGCTTCCGCGGCGCAGGCAGAACACTCGCCGCCGACCTACCGGCACACGGCTGCTTCCTGTGCCGGGACACGATCGAATTGCAGCAGCAGGGCGCCCAGCTGGGGTACCGGATCGAATCGGGCAAGCGGGTGTTCTTCGCCCTCACCAACCCGTTTCCCGTTCTGCCCGGGCATATCGTCGTCGCCTCCGAGGAACACCGAACGCAGGAGTGGGGTTTCCGCGACCCGTCGGGCGTTGCTGTTGAAGAACTGGTCGAGGATCTTGTTCTCCTCTCCGCACGGATGCCGGAGTACGTCGGGTTCTACAATGGAATTGGTGGCGGATGCTCGATTCCCGAACACCTGCACTACCAGTTCGTGACCCGTCCCGGGGGTGTTGCGGCGTTTCCCCTCGAACTCGCCGCACGGTCCGGGCGCGGGAAGAACGCTGACGCTTCGATGCTGATCCGGCACTACCCGGTCGAAGCGGTCGTATGGACAGGGTCCACCGACCTGGTGGTGACGTGCGCATCCGACTGGCTGACGGCGTGGGCACGGCGCAACGGCACCCGTCTCGACGACCTGTCAGCGAACTTCGTTGCCACCGGCGATGGTTGCGGCGACCGGGTCTCGCTCTACTTCGTGCCCCGGCGCCGCTCGCAGTCCCGCCTGCGGGGAGTGGGCGGCGTTGCCGGGGCGCTGGAAGTGCTCGGCGAAGTCGTATTGGCCGATCCGGATGCAGGAACACGCCTCAGGGACGGCTCGATCAACTATTTCAGCCTGCAGAGCGCGCTGGAAAGTCTGCACATCCCGCTCGAACCCGCGTAACGCCCGGGATGGATGCAGACAGTCCCCGGTCGGGGCGAAGCGCAGCTGTCCGGACCGAGCCACCTCCGGCTGCGACGCACCGGGACCGAACCCGGCTATCAGGACGACCGGCAACGAAGCAGGTCCGGGGATACCGGGTGGCCGCGCCGGAACCGGCGTTGCCGGAGCGCCCCTCCCCGCGGAACCGTGCGTGACATTGATCGTACCGGCAGCACCGTCGCGTCCCGGACCTGCCCGTCAGCATTCCACCGGATGATCATCCTGCATTGCAGCGTCCGTGAAGGCCTGATGCCGGCGACGGTGGCACCGAACTGCCCGACCATGTCCTCCCGGTACCCCGGGCGCTCGGCATCGAGGTGCCGATCGTGATCCGCGGGAGCGTGGTGAACGCCTCGCCCCTGGAGGTTGAAGCGGTGTTCGCTCCGGCCGGTCACATCGGGTTCTCGATCCGCTCCATATCCTCGTCGGAGAGGCCGAAGTGATGGCCGATCTCGTGCACCAGGACGTGGGTCACGATCCGCGCAAGATCCTCCCCGGTCTCGCACCAGAGATCGAGGATCGGCCTGCGGTAGAGAAAGATCATGTTCAGGTCCTCGGGCTGGCCGGCCAGCTGCTGCTGTCCGAACGGCTGGCCCGAGTACAGGCCCAGCAGGTCGAACGGGCTTTCGAGGTCCATCTCCTGGCAGATTTCATCCGACGGAAACTCCTCGACCACGAACACGACGTCCCGGGTCATCGCGCGCAGGTGCTCCGGGATGGACTGCATCGCCGTTCGGGCGAGCACCTCCAGATCGTCAAGCGTCGGCGGTGTGGCGGACATGGCAATGCGGGTGGGGCACGGCTTTCCCCCTTCCGGTGTGTGTGCGAGACTCTCCCGGCGAACCCGGACCAGGAGCGCAGCATGGCCACGACACCGATCGACCCGGCCCGCGCCGAACGCCATGCCGAGAAGATGGCGAAGAAAAAGGCGGCGCGGGACAAGATCATGGCGACCAAGGACCGCACCGGCGGACTTCTGATCGTCCACACCGGCAAGGGCAAGGGCAAGTCTACTGCCGCCTTCGGCATGGTGTGCCGCGCCATCGGCCACAACATGAAGGTCGGCGTGGTGCAGTTCGTCAAGGGCCGCTGGCAGACCGGTGAACGCGCGGTGCTGGAGGCGTTTCCCGAACAGGTCACGATCCGGACCATGGGCGAAGGCTTCACCTGGGACACCCAGGACCTGGACCGCGATATTGCCGCCGCCAAGGCCGCCTGGGACCAGGCACTGCGCATGATGGAGGATCCCGATCTCTCCATGCTGCTGCTCGACGAACTCAACATCGTGCTGCGCTACGGCTACCTGCCGATCGGGGAGATCGTGGAACGGCTCACCGACAGGAGGGACGGGCTGCATGTCATCGTCACGGGTCGAAACGCCAGGCAGGAACTGATCGATGCGGCCGACCTGGTCACCGAAATGACCCAGGTGAAGCACCCGTTCCGCTCGGGGTTCAAGGCCCAGGCCGGCATCGAGTACTGACCCTCACGTCGCCTCCGCCAGGGCAGCCAGCCCCTCGCGGTAGGTCGGGTAGGTGAGCGTCACCCCGAGTTCGTTTCCGAGCAGGCTCGTATCCAGGCGCTTGCACTCGCTGTAGAACGACCGCGCCATCTCCGACAGGTCGGCATCGGCAAAGGCAATCGGCTCCGGCGGCGTCCTGCCCAGCAACGCGCAGGCGTGGCGAACCACGTCGCCGCTCGGACACGCCTCCCGGTCGGCGACATTGTAGATGCCGCCGTCGCGCGGTCGCGCCATCGACGCCATCAGGATGGTGCCGATGTCATCAACGTGGATGCGGTTGAACACCTGGCCCGGCTTGTCGATGATCCGGGCGGTTCCCCGTCGCACCTGATCAAGCACGGTGCGCCCGGGCCCGTAGATGCCAGCAAGCCTGAACACCTGGACAGCCGCTGCACCACCCAGGTCGAGCCAGGCTCGCTCGGCGGCGCACCGTCGCTCGCCGCGTCCACTTGAGGGTCTGGGCTGCTCGTTTTCCGTGACCAGCGCCCCGCCGCGATCACCGTAGACCGCGGGGGTCGAGAGATAGCCGATCCAGGATATCGACGCGGACGCGCGCAGGTCGTCCGCGTGCAGCGCCAGAACAGGGTCTCCGTCGCCGGTCGGAGGAACCGAACTGAGCACGTGGGTCACGTCCGCAAGGGCGGCGGCCGGCAGCGGGTGGACACCGTCAAACCCGTGTACCACGCATCCGGCCACGCCGGTGCGGGCGGGACCGCGAACGGTGCCCGATACCCGCCATCCGTGGCGGACCAGACGCCTGGCGAGCCGACTGGCAGTGTAGCCAAGACCAAAACAGAACAGGCGACCCGTCGGGATCGAGGGAACCGGAAGCGGTGCGGACATCGCAGCCTGGCCCTTTCGGCAATCGGAAGGCGCTGATCGTCAATTCTGCCCGATCGAGACCCGCCAGTGGATCCGGTCCTCGTGTGGCGGATAGTCTCCCGCCGCCTTGTGGACCAGGCACCGGTTGTCCCAGACCACCACGTCCCCCACCCGCCAGGAGTGCACGTAGCCCGCACCCGGCACGATCATGCGTTCTGCAAGTTCCTCGATGACGGCGTCGCTGTGCTCAGGTTCCAGACCCTCGATGTAGAGGATCTTGCCGGGATCGAAGTAGAGCGCCTCCCGACCGGTTTCCGGGTGGGGCTGGAGCAACCGGTGAAACGCCGGAGGCTCATGCCTGTCCTCCGGCTCCAGCAGCAGGTTCGCACTGCTGCGGCCGCCGAAGGTAAAGGCGCCCCTGCGACCGTCAAGCAGTCGTCGCAGGTGCCCGGGCAGGGCTTCGCAGGCCTTGGTCATGCAGGAGAACAGGGTGTCACCACCGCTGCCGGGAACCGCACGCGCGTGCAGGGCGGTTGCCTTGAACGGCCGCTCTTCGTAAGCGCCGTCGGTGTGGAAACAGGCGGCGCCGCGCCGGTAGACGTGCTGCTTCAGCGTCCCGTCGGGATTGAACTTGTCGACGCCCAGCACGGTGATCTCCGGGTACTGCGGATGCCGGGTCGCCTTCGAGGGATGACGGACCACGGTTCCATACCGGCGGCAATGCTGCAGGAAGTCACCAAGACCGAGGTCCTGGTCACGGATCACCGTGACACCGTGGTCGAGCCACGTCCGGTACACGCCGGCGAATCCGTCTTCGTCGAGCCGGCGGATGTCGACGCCGGTAATCTCTGCGCCGATGTGTTCCCCGAGCTTGCGGATCCGCACGTCATGCCCTCCCCTCGCCGTCATGCTATCCGCGTCCGCCCTGACGCGAAACCCGGCGCGCGAGCCACCACCCTGCCACCCACACCGGAAGGCTGAACACCACCGCGCCTGCCGCCACGGCGAACGGGCCGAAGAGTCCTGCGAGCAGTGTGACCGGGATGGTCACCAGACCGAGCCCCGCGCCCGAAACCCATGCCCCCCGCCGATGCCCGAGACGCCACAGGCGCCGGCAGCCGAGCGCCAGCGGCAAGCCGCAGACGGCAAACAGCAGCAGCCCGGTCCATGCCGCGGGCTCATGGACCATGGTGGCCGCATCCGCTCCGAACCGTCCCAGCGCCAGCGCGAGTTCGGTAACCGGCAACCAGGCCAGGGCCAGGGTCCAGAAGCGCCACCCGGAGCGATGGCTCCGTTCCCCTGGCCCTTCGGATCCGGTGACTTCCGGTGTCGACACGCAGGAACTCCCCGGTACCGATGTTACGCGGTGTCGAGCGCGATGACGCCCTGTTTCGCCAGTCCGGCAATCTCCGCATCCGATATCCCGCACTCGGCAAGGATCGCCGCGGTGTGCTCTCCGATCCCGGGAGGCTGGCCGCACGGGCGCGGACGTTCCCGTCCGGGGCCGAACTCGACCGGCAACGCCGGAAGTCCGACCACACTGGCCCCGTCACGGGCCAGGTGCGGAACCAGCACGTCGACCAGGCCGCCGGTGGCCAGCAGGTGCGGGTCGTCGAACAGGTCCCCCGGCCGTGCAACCGGTGCCCACGAGATCTCGCACCGGGTGCAACGCCGCTCCACCTCCTCGCGCGAATACCGGCCGATGACCCGACCGATCTCCGGGATCAGCCACTCCCGCTCCTCCAGCCTGCTGGCGTTGGTGGCGAGGCGCGCATCATCCGCCAGGTGCCGCAGGTCGAACTCGCTGACAAACCGTGTCCATTGCTGGTCCGAGGTCACGCCGATGAACAGCTGTTCCCCGCCGCCGGTCTCGAACACGTCGTAGATCGCCCACGCCGCGCGGCGGACTGGCATCGGCAGCGCGTCAAGGCCGGTCGCGGCCATTCCCGCCATGTGGGTTGTCATCAGGAAGGCCGCGCTCTCGAACAGCGAACTCGAGATCCTCTGGCCCTTGCCGGTCTCATCGCGCTCGCGTAGCGCCGCCTGCACCGCGATGACCCCGAACATGGCGCCGGTAATGTCGATGACCGATGCTCCCGCCCGCAACGGTCTTCCCGGCGGACCGGTGGTCCAGGCAAGCCCGGACTGGAACTGCACCACCTCGTCGAGTGCCGGACGATGCTCGTAGGGTCCCCTGAGATATCCCTTGAGCGCCAGGTAGATCAGCCGCCCGTTGAGCGCGGCCAGCTGCTCGTGGCCGCATTCGAGTCGTTCCATCGTGCCCGGGGCGAAGTTCTCGAGCACCACGTCGGTGTGCGGCACCAGCCGATGCAGCAACTGCCGGCCTTCCGGCCGCTTCAGGTCGATCGCGAGGCTGCGCTTGCCGCGGTTGAACCCGGCGAAGAAGCCGGAGGCAAACCCGCCGAGCCGCCGCGTCCGGTCTCCGTCCGGAGCCGGCTCGACCTTGATCACGTCGGCCCCGAGTTCCGCGAGCAGCAACCCGGCCGTGGGCCCCATGATGGTATGGGCGAACTCGAGAACCCGTAGTCCCGCGAGCGGTCGTGCCGGCATCAATCCAGCGCCGTGCGCCGGAACCGGCCGAGACTCCCGGCATGCAGCAGTTCGCTCGGCAGCGGGTGTCCCACGATCGCTTCCGCCATGCGCCCTGCCTCGATCAGCAGGTCGAGGTCGACCCCGGTCTCGATCCCCATTTCCTCGCAGAGCATGACCAGTTCCTCGGTGCAGATGTTGCCCGCCGCCCCGGGCTGGCCTGCAAACGGGCAGCCTCCCAGGCCCCCGACGGTCGAATCAAACCGCGAGACACCCATCCTGAGCCCGGCATGGGCATTCGCCACCGCAAGCCCGCGGGTGTCGTGCAGGTGCAGCGACAGGGTCATGTCCGGCCACCGTTCGCGGACCGCGCCGATCACCCGCTCGATCCGATGGGGGGCCGCCCAGCCCATGGTGTCGGCCAGCGAGAACACGGTGATCAATGCACCGGTCTCATCGGCGACCGCCATTCCGTCAGCCAGCGTATCGACGACCGTGGCGGGCGTGATGTCACCCTGGTAGTTGCAGCCGAAGGCCGCCATGACGCCGATCCGGTTGACCGGAATTCCGTGCGCCAGGTGGGCCTCGGCGTGTCGCTTCATCGCCGCCAGGTTCTCGGCGTGGCCCCGGTTGAGGTTCTTGCGGGTAAACGCCTCGGACGCAGACAGCGAGATCGATCCCGATATCGTGAGCCGGTCACGGAATTTCAGCGCACGGTCGAGCCCGTTGCCGTTGAAGTACAGCCCCGAGTACTCGATGTCACCGGCCGGGCTGAAACCCTCGACCACGGCCTCGGCGTCGGCCCATCCGGGCACGAGCCGAGGGTTGACGAAGGAACAGACCTGGATGCGGTGCAACCCGGTCTGCGACAGGGCGTCGATCAGACTGATCTTCTCCGCGGTTCCGATCGGTCCCGGCTCGATCTGGAATCCCTCCCGGGGTCCTTCCTCGTGAATGTGTACCGATGTCGGCAGATCCGTCATGACCCGTCCTCCTGTTCCGGCGCCTGTCCGACCCTGTCGAAATTGCCCGGCGACGGCAAGCGTCGGCTGCGGCCAGACCCTGCCGGGTTGCACCCCGATCCGGCAGTGGCGTATCACCCCGCATATCTTTCGAGCCGGGTTCGCCATTGCGGGAGACGCTTACGGATGAGTTACGACGCAGACAACATCTTCGCGCGGATCCTGCGCGGCGAACTGCCCTGCGAGCGGGTTCATGAGGATGACCTTACCGTCGTCATCATGGACATCATGCCGCGCACCGACGGGCATGTGCTGGTGCTGCCGAAGGAGCCGGCCCGCACCATCCTCGACGCCTCTCCCGAAGCGCTGGCCGCCTGCCTGGCCAGCCTGCAGAAGGTCGGCCGCGCGCTCATGACCGCGTTTGCGGCCGACGGACTGACCGTGCAGCAGTTCAACGAAGCCGCCGGCGGACAGGAGGTGTTCCACCTGCACTTCCACCTGCTGCCGCGTCACGCCGGTGTCGGCACGCGCCGGCCGGGAACCATGGCCGACCCCGGCGTGCTGAAGGACCACGCCGGGCGAATCCGTGCGGCTCTGGCCGCACAGGACTGACCGGTCAGCCCTCGTCCAGGATCGCCGCCACCTCGGCCCTGTCTTCCTCGATGGCAAGCCCGGCGCGCTCAAGCTGCAGCAGCAGGTAGGACCGGCTGTCGCGGGAACCCCAGCCGCGGTTCAGCGCCTCGCGCATCTCCTGCTGCGCCAGGTTGACCAGCCGCATCGGCACGCCGACCTCCCGGCCGAGTTCGCACGCCAGGGAAATATCCTTGTGTGCGAGCGACAGGGCGAAATCGGGCGGGTCGTAGTGGTTGACCAGGAAATGGTCACCGAGGCTGTCAAAGGTGCGGACCCGTCCGCGGGCTCCCTGGCGAAGGGCGGCCCACAGGTCGAGCGGCGGGACACCGGCCTTCACACCGGCCGAGAACACCTCGGCGATCGCGGCCTGGATGGCGTATCCCGCACTGTTGTGCACCAGCTTCGCCACCGTCCCGGCGCCGATGGGTCCGATATGGCGGACCCGGTCACCCATTGCATCGAGCGGCGCGCGCGAACGCTCGAAGACGTCCCTGTCACCACCGACCCAGATCGCCAGCCGGCCGCTTTCGGCGCCGCGCGGACCGCCGCTGACCGGCGCATCGAGGACGTGGGCGCCGCGGGCGGCAAGGACACCGTGCAGGCGCCGGATCAGGGCCGGCGACCCGGTGGACAGATCGAACCAGACCGCGTCGCTCCGCACACCGGCAACGAGGCCGCGTTCGGCATCAAGCGCAACCGCCTCGATCTCCGCCGGCCCCGGCAGGGAGGTGAGGATGATGTCGCTCGCAGCCGCAAGCCCTCGCGGCGTGTCCGCCCACCCGGCACCGGCATCGAGACAAGCGCTCGCCGCCTGCCGGTCGAGGTCATGCACGACGAGGTGAAATCCCTCCTTCAGCAGGTTGGCCGCGCAGTGCGCGCCCATGGTCCCGAGTCCGATGAACCCGATTCGCATGATCCGCCTCCGTTACGAGAAGGCCGGCATGACTTCGTGGGCAAACAGTTCCATCGAACGCAGGACCTGCTGCTCCTCGAGATCACCGAACCAGAAGTTGGCATTGAAGTGATCCATGCCCATGGCGTCGCGCAGTTCGCCGATCCGGGTGATGCACTCCTGCGGCGTACCCATGATGAAGTACCGCTCCAGCAGGTCCCGGTCCTCAGGCTCGCTGTCGAAGGGCACGGCCAGAGCGCGTCCACGCTCCACCCGCTCGAGGCCCTGGCGCAGGCTGAGCGTGACCCGCATGTTCCAGCGCGCGTGTTCGATCACCGCGGGAAGTTCCGACCTGTCACGGGTCACGTAGACCGGCCGCTGGGTACTGACCCTGACCCGCCGGCGGGCCTCGCGATCAGTGACGACCGCGTCGAAACCCTCGCGGAACGAGCGCAACCGCTCGACCGGAACACCGAACCCGCCGGAAACCAGGTTGAACCCCCGCCGGGCGACACCGACCACCGATTCGAGGCTTTGCCCGACAATCCAGATAGGCGGATGCGGCCGCTGTACCGGGACCGGGAACACCGTGGTCTCACCGAAGCGGTAGTGTGTTCCGTCGTGGCTGAACGGTACGCCCTGGAAGGCGCGCAACAGCACGTCGATCGCCTCGTCGAACCGCTCCCGGCTCTCATCGAGCGAATGGCCGAAACGTTCGAACTCGTAGGTCTGGTAGCCGCGGCCGAGGCCGACATCGAGCCGGCCGCCGCTCAGCAGATCCGCGATCGCAATCTCCTCGGCAACCACCAGGGGATGGTGCAGCGGCAGGACCACGACCGCCGAGCCGACCCGGATGCGCTCGGTCCGGGCCGCGAGGTGAGTCGCGAACATGAGTGGACGTGACAGGTACCCGTAGGTCGAGAAGTGATGTTCGGCGCACCACACGCTGTCAAAGCCGAGCCGGTCGGCAGTCTGCGCGATGTTCACCCCACGCGCGAATATCTCCTCCTGGCTGCGCGCCGACGGCGACTGCAACAGCAGAAACGTTCCGAAATCCATGACCACCCATCCCTGTGCCCGCTACGGTCCCGGTCGCGAGGGTGGAGCAAGCGGGCCGCATCCTGCAACGCGAATCTGACCTTCCGTCCCAACTGATCACCATCGGAATATGCGGGGCCCCGAACCGGCGATTGACCGCCGGGTGCGCCGCGCGTACATGTCGGGGCCGGCCCGGGACACACCGGTTGTGACGGGCGTTCCGGGTACCGGAACCGGGTAGATCCAGGACGGATATCCGCGACTGCTGGTCCGGACCCCCGGGTTCCGGCGCTTCGCGTACCCGTTCCGGCAACAGGAGGACGCGAGGTGAGGGATACTCCAGGTGTACTGATCTGTGGCCACGGCAGCCGCGATCCCCGGGCCGTGGAGGAGTTTGCCACCCTCGCCCGTCACCTGACCGAACGGCTGCCGGACCGGCACGTCTCCTACGGCTACCTCGAGTTTGCCCGGCCGGTGCTCCGCGAAGGCCTGGACACCCTGCGCAGACAGGGTGTCCGCGACGTGCTTGCGATACCCGGGATGCTGTTCGCCGCGGGTCATGCCAAGAACGACATCCCCTCGGTGCTCAACGGCTACCAGGCGGAGACCGGGCTTGCGATCCGCTACGGCCGGGAACTCGGGATCGACACCAGGATGCTCCGGGCCGCGCGCGACCGGATCGAGGCCGCGCTCGCGGCGGCCGGAACCGGGGTCTCGCGCCACGACACCTGCCTGGTGGTCGTGGGGCGCGGGGCATCCGACCCGGACGCCAACGCCAACGTCGCCAAGGTGACCCGGCTGTTGTGGGAAGGCATGGGATTCGGCTGGGCCCAGACCGCCTACTCCGGTGTGACCTTTCCACTGGTCGGACCGGCGCTCGACGCAGTCTCGGGGCTCGGGTTCCGCCGGGTCATCGTGTTTCCGTACTTCCTGTTTACCGGCGTGCTGGTAGAGCGCATCTACCACCACGCCGACGAGGCAGCCACGCGTTACCCGGATATCGAGATCATCAAGGCCGGTTATCTCGGCCATCATCCCCAGGTGATCGACACCATGCTCGAACGCATCAGCGAGATCGTGGACGGGACCGGCAACATGAACTGCCAGATGTGCAAGTACCGCGAGCAGATGATCGGGTTCGAGGACGAGGTCGGACTGACCCAGGAGAGCCACCACCACCATGTCGAGGGAATCGGAACCGCCCACGACCATCATCACGGGCACGGGCATGATCACGGGCACGGGCACGGCCATTCCCACCATCACCACCCCTACCCCCACGCCGACCACCCCCTCGGGCCACGCAGCATGAAGGAGGACGGGTGAAGGCATGAGGCACGGCTACCTGAAGGACCCGGACCGGATCTACAGGGCTTCGCGTGACGCCATCCTGCGCGAGACCGACCTCGACAGGTTCACCGCTGATGAACGGGCCGTCGCCGTCAGGCTGGTGCATGCCTGTGGCATGCCGGACATCACCCGCGATCTCAGGTTCTCCCCCGCCGCCGTGTCGCGGGGAGTTGCAGCACTGCGCCGCGGCGCGCCGATCCTGTGTGACTGCCGCATGGTCGCCTCAGGGGTCTCTCTGCCGCCCGACGGGGTTCACAGCCCGGTGGTCTGCCGTCTCGGCGACCCGCGGGTGCCGGAACTCGCCCGCGCCGGGGCGACCACCCGCTCGGCCGCCCAGGTGGCGCTGTGGAGGCCGCAGCAGGGCGACGCCGTGGTCGCGATCGGCAACGCGCCCACGGCGCTGTTCCGCCTGCTCGAGGAAATCGAGGCTGGCGCCCCGATGCCGGCGATCGTGCTCGGATTCCCGGTGGGGTTCGTGGGTGCCGCCGAGTCAAAGGCCGCACTTTCCGGATCCTGCCCGCGGGTGCCCTCCGCTACCCTGCTCGGACGACGCGGCGGCAGTGCCATGGCCGCAGCCGCGGTCAACGCCCTGGCCCGGCTGGCCGCGGACCTGCCAGAATGACGCGGGTACCCTGGCTCAGTGTTCTCGGGGTCGGCGCCGACGGCATCGCGGACCTGCCGGCCACCTCGAGAGCCCTGCTGGACGCGGCCGAGTGCCTGGTCGGCGGCGCCCGGCACCTCGCCATGCTTCCGGCCGATCCCAGGCCCCGGCTGGTATGGCAGCGCCCCCTGGCCGGCACGGTCGCGCGCGTGGCCGAGTGGCGCGGCCGCAGGGTGTGCGTGCTCGCCACCGGTGATCCCATGTGCTTTGGAATCGGCACCACTCTTGCCCGGCACTTCGAGCCGGGGGAAATGCACATCGTTCCCGCTCCGTCCGCCTTCGCACTCGCCTGTGCCCGGCTGGCCTGGCCGGAACACGAGGCCGAGCTCCTCACGCTGCACGGTCGGCCAATCGACCTGCTCGCACCTGCCCTTCGCCACGGCGCACGCCTGGTCCTGCTGTCACACGACGCCACCACCCCGGCCCGGGTGGCGGCTTACCTGGCTGACCGGGGTTTTGGCGACAGCCGGCTGCACCTGCTCGAGCGGATGGGCGCCGCCGACGAGGCGACCCGCTCTGGCATCGCCGCGACCTGGCAGCATACCGACGGCTCTGACCTCAACACGCTGGCGGTCGAACTCGTCGCCGGTCCCGGTGCCGCCGAACACGCATGCGTGCCGGGTCTGCCGGACGGCGTCTACCTGAATGACGGCCAGATCACGCGCAGCGAGGTCCGGGCGTCCACCCTTGCCGCCCTCGCTCCGGGCCCCGGCGCCCTGCTATGGGATGTCGGAGCCGGATGCGGATCGATCGCCATCGAATGGATGCGCTCGGACCGGCGCGCGCGCGCAATCGCCATCGAACCCGACGCCGGGCGCCGAAGTATCGCGGCCCAGAACGCCGCCCGGCTGGGGGTTCCCGGGCTCGAATTCGTCAACGGGCGGGCCCCGGATGCCCTCGACGGGCTCGAACCAGCCGACGCGGTCTTCATCGGCGGCGGCATCTCGACGCCCGGCATGGTCGAGGCCTGCTGGTCGGCACTCCGTCCCGGCGGACGCCTCGTTGCCAATGTCGTCACCCTGGAAGGCGAGGCGGTCCTGCTCCGACAGCAGGCGCGTCTCGGCGGCGAACTGGTGCGGATATCGGTCGCACGATCGGCTCCGGTCGGCTCGTTCAGCGGCTGGCGGGCGATGATGCCTGTCACCCGGTGGAGCGTCGTCAGGGAGCGGCAGTGAGCGGCACGCTGTACGGTATCGGCATCGGGCCCGGCGATCCGGACCTGATCACGCTGAAGGCGGTACGCATCCTGCAGCAGGTCGATCTCGTGGTGTTTCCGGCACCGGAGCACGGCCCGAGCCTTGCGCGGAGCATCGCCGCTCCGCATCTGCCCGGGCGCTGTGCAGAGTTTGCCATGCGCATCCCGATGACCGCGGCACGGTTTCCTCCCGATCACGTCTACGACGATGCCGCCCGACGCATCGGGGCCGAACTCGATGCCGGCCGGTCGGTGGCGGCCCTGTGCGAGGGCGATCCATTCTTCTACGGGTCCTTCGCCTACCTGTTTGCCCGGCTTGCCGGGAGCCACCGGGTCGAGGTGATCCCGGGTGTCTCCTCGCTCACGGCCTGTGCGGCCCGCCTGGGAACCCCGCTTGCCGCACGCAACGACGTGCTGACCGTGATCCCGGCGCCCCTGGCCGACACGGTGATCGCGCGACAGCTGGAGGACACCGATGCGGCCGCAATCGTCAAGCTGGGCCGTCACTTTGCCAGGATACGGGCCCTGCTGGTCCGCGAAGGGCTCGACTCGCGATCGGCCTATGTCGAACATGCCACGATGGGAACGGAACGACTGATCCCGTTGGCCCGGGTCGAGGCCGCCACGGTGCCGTATTTCTCTATGATCCTGTTCCACCGGCGTGGCCAGGCCTGGCAATGACCGCGATCATTGCCGTGTCGCTCTCCGGACTCGGGACGGCGCGGCGCATTGCCGGCGCCCTCGAGGCGCGGTTGCACGCGCGGCACCCGGCGGCCGATGTCGTGATCACCGAGCTCGGTCCGCACCTGCGCGGGCTGTTCCGTTCAGGGGAGCCTGTCGTCTTCATCGGGGCAATCGGCGCCCTGGTCCGGATGCTGGCACCGGTCATCGACGACAAGCGCACCGACCCGCCGGTCGTCGCGGTGGCGGATGACGCAAGCGCCGTGGTGCCGATCCTTGGCGGACACACCGGCGCCAATGACCTTGCGGTGCGGATCGGCAACGTCCTCGGTGTTTCGCCCACGATCACAACCGCGAGTGACCTGGTACTCGGGGTTGCGCTCGACGCACCGCCGTCGGGCTGGCACCTTGCTCCGACCGCATCCTATGCAGGGGTCGCGTCCCGCCTGCTCGCCGGAGAGGCGGTCAGCGTCGATCCGGACCTTGCCTGGCTCGACGCGGCGAAACTGAACCGGCATGACGGAGCAGTGCTGACGCTCCGCGCCGGCCACCGCGCCGAACCGGTACCGGCCGACGGGTTGCTGTACCACCCGGAGATCCTGGCAGTCGGAGTCGGGTGCGTGCGGGCAGCCGATCCGGAGGAACTGGACGCGCTCGTACGCACCACCCTCGCACGTAATGCTCTCGCGCCCGAAAGCGTGGCGCTGGTCGCATCGATCGACCTGAAGATGGACGAACCGGCTGTCCATGCCGCGGCCGACGCCCTCGACCGTCCGGCCCGGTTCTTCTCGGCAGTGCGGCTCGAGCGCGAAAGCCCGCGGCTGGCAACCCCGTCGGACGTGGTGTTCGCCGCCGTAGGGACCCACGGCGTCGCCGAGGCGGCAGCGCTCGCTGCTGCGGGTGACGAAGCCCGTCTGATCGTGCCGAAGCAACGGTCAGCCAATGCGACCTGTGCCGTCGCCATCGCGCCCGGTGTGATCGATCCCGCCGGGACGGGACAGGGCCGGGGACGACTGTTCGTGGTCGGAACCGGTCCCGGTGCGGCGGACTGGCGCACCGCGCAGACCGACCGGCTTGTCAGTGCCGCGACCGACCTTGTCGGATACGACCTCTACCTCGACCTGCTGGGCCCGCTTGCCGCCGGCAAGCGCTGTCACCGTTTCCCGCTCGGCGCCGAGCGGGAACGGGTCGTCGCGGCACTCGAGATCGCGGCGGGCGGCAGCACCGTGGCACTGGTCTCCTCGGGTGACCCGGGTGTCTATGCCATGGCGAGCCTGGTGTTCGAGACCCTGGATCGCACCCGGCGAGAAGATTGGCGCCGGATCGCGGTCGAGGTGGCGCCGGGCATCTCCGCCGCGTTTGCCTGTGCTGCCCGAAGCGGGGCTCCGCTTGGCCATGATTTCTGCATGATCTCGCTGTCCGACCTGCTGACTCCGCGCGCGGTGATCCTCGAGCGGCTGCGGGCGGCGGCCGAGGGGGATTTCGTGGTGGCGCTGTACAACCCCGCATCGTCGCGACGCCGCGACCTGCTGGCCCGCGCGCTCGAGATCCTTGCCGCCTCCCGGCCGCCGGACACCCCGGTCGTGCACGGCCGGTCCATCGGTCGGACGGAGGAGCGGATCGAGGTCACCGGGCTCGCCGGGTTCAACCCGGAAACCGTCGACATGCTCTCGCTGCTGCTGGTGGGTAACAGCCGGACCCGGACGGTCGGCGACCACGTCTACACTCCGCGCGGCTACGCGGTGGAAGGAAACACGTCGTGACGGTGCACTTCATCGGCGCCGGTCCCGGGGCACCCGACCTCATCACCGTTCGCGGTCAGCGCCTCATCGCGCGGTGCCCTGTGTGCCTGTACGCGGGATCGCTGGTTCCCCGCGACGTCATCGCCCACGCGCCCGCCGACGCCAGGGTGCTCGACACCGCATCGATGACGCTCGGGGCCATCATCGAGGAGATGACCACCGCCCATGACAGGGGCCTCGATGTCGCCCGGGTCCATTCCGGCGACCCGTCAATCTACGGTGCGATCGCGGAACAGATCCACAGGCTCGATGCCCGATCCATCCCCTGGGAAATCACTCCCGGCGTACCGGCGTTCTCGGCTGCCGCCGCCGCGATCGGTCGCGAACTCACCGTCCCCGGGGTGGCGCAGACAGTGATCCTGACCCGCACCGCGATGCAGGCCACCGAAATGCCGCCGGGTGAGGACCTAGCCGAGATCGGGCGATCCTCGGCAACCCTCGCCATCCATCTCTCGGTGCGCAATCTGCGCCATGTCTGCCGGGTACTCGGGGACATCCACGGACCCGACTATCCGGTCGTGGTGGTCTACCGCGCGAGCTGGCCCGACCAGAGGATCATCCGTGGAACGCTCGCGACCATCCACCGGCAGGTCCGGGCGGCCCGGATCACCCGAACGGCACTGATCCTGGTCGGGCCGGCGATCGGCGGAGCCGACGGGTGCGACAGCGCTCTCTACGATCCCGACCATGTTCACCTGCTGCGCCCGAGGCGCGGGTGACCGTCACTGATGAGGCAACGTACCCAGGCGACGGCCGCCTCGACACTCGCAACGGTCTCTCCCTGCGGTGGAGCCGGCCGCTCGAGCATCACCACCGGGAGTCCGAGATCCCGGGCTGCCTCGATCTTGGCGACACTCGCAGCGCCGCCGCTGTTGCGGGTGACCAGACAGGCCACACCACGTTCGCGCATGAACGCCGTCTCTCCGGCACGGGTGAACGGTCCGCGCCCGTGGACCGGTTCGGCCGCAAGGGGGCTGTCGGCAACAGGCTCGATGGTCCGGACGATGTAGCGAAACCGCCTGATCCCGGCGAAGGCGGCGTGCTCCGTCCTCGCCACGGTGAGAAACACCACGCTTCCCGACACCAGGTCCGACCCGTCGAGCCAGCGTGCGGCGGCGGCCGCGTTCTCCACCTCGTGCCAGCGATCGGTGTCGCACCGCTCCCAGGCCGGGCGCACCAGATGCAGCACTGGCACCCCGGCGCGGTGCCCGGCTTCGGCGGCGTTGCGGCTGATCACCACCGCCCAGGGATGGGTCGCATCGACCATGACAGCGGTCCCGGTCCGCTCCAGGTGGCGGGCGAGCCCTCCCGCACCGCCAAATCCGCCAACCCGAAGCCGGCCGGCCGGCCGGCGCGGATCGCGGGTCACGCCCGCAAGCGAGGTGGTGACGTCACAGCCGGCGGTGCCGTGCAGCCGGTCCGCGAGCATCCTGGCCTCCGCCGTCCCTCCGAGAACCAGAACCGGGCTACCAGCCATACGCCTCTCCGGCGAGCTTCCCGTCACGGTCGAAGATGAGCACCTCGACCGCGACCGGCGACTGTCCCAACGCGTCGAGCGCCGTGTTCCGGGCCGCCGCCGCCACCGCATCGGCAAGCGGCGCGTCCCCGGATCGGGCGAGTTCGAGCACCCGCGACGCACTCGACGCGCAGTGGATGTCGTTGACTGTCGCCGGGCTGGCACCGCAATCGCGTGCCAGCGCCGCCAGACGGGAAAAGTCGACCTGGCTGCGCGAGGAGTGCAGGTCGAGCGCCCCCTGGGCCAGTTTCGTCAGCTTGGCGAAGCCGCCGCCGATGGTCAGGCGCGGGACCGGATGCGATCTCAGGTATTTCAGCATGCCACCGGCAAAGTCGCCCATGTCGATCATTGCCGTCTCGTCGAGACCGTGATGCAGACGGGTCGCGGTCTCCGATGTCGACCCGGTGGCAGCCCCGACATGCCGGGTTCCGGTTGCCCGCGCGACGTCGATGCCGCGCCGGATCGAGTGAATCCATGCCGAGCAGGAATAGGGAACGACGATTCCGCTGGTTCCGAGCACCGACAGTCCACCCATGATCCCGAGCCGCGGATTCCAGGTCCGTTCGGCGAGCCTGGCGCCGTTGCGGATCGCCACCTCGATCATCACGTCCCCGGTTGCGCCGTGTTGCGCCGAGACCTCCTCGATCACCGCGCGCATCATCCGGCGCGGCGCCGGGTTTATTGCCGGCTCCCCGACCGGGACCGGCAGTCCCGGCAGGGTCACCGTTCCCACACCGGGGCCGGCGGCAAACGCGATGCCCTCGCCGGCACGTGCGTGGCTGACGGAGCTCATGACCAGGGCGCCGTGGGTGACGTCTGGATCGTCGCCCGCGTCCTTGATGACGCCGGCACAGGCCCGGTCGGCCCGGAGTTGACTGTACGCCAGCGGAAAGCTCGGCTGCTGTCCACGCGGCAGGGTGATCTGCACCGGGTCGGGGAACCGTCCGGTCAGAAGCGCGGTGTAGGCCGCGCGCGTCGCTGCCGTCGCGCAGGCCCCGGTCGTCCAGCCGCGCCTCAGGGGTCCCTGCGCATGTCGTTCCACGGTGCTCCCTTCCGTTCGGGATCCGGTCAGGCCCAACGATACGCCGGCGCGAACACCGGTTGAAGGACGATGCCTGCTCGGCGGCGGTTGGCGCCGGCATATGGGTGGCGTAGACTCCTTTCCGGACCCACTCGACGCGAGGTGTGCCCTGTGACCGAACAGGAGTCGCCGGTGCAATGGCAGTACCAGCTTCGCGTCACGCTGGCCGGGGACGCTGCCCGGTTTGCGCGCGAAAACCGCGACCATCCGCGACTGGCCGGGCTGCAGCGCATCCTTGCTCGCCACGATGCGGCACTCATGTGCCAGTACGATCTATTCGCGGGCTACTGCGCCGAGGCCGAGCGCGAGGGGATCGAACACTACCCGCTCTATGCCTGGACCCGGGCAGTGCTCGCCGATCCGGAAAAGCGGGAGAAGCACCTGGTGTCCTTCTCGATCCACGTCGCTGGCCGGGAGGTCTATCCGCGTTCGGCGGCCGATGCCATTGAGGCGGAGCTCAGGCCGCTTGCAGGCGGCGCGGTGATCAACCATCTCGCGCGCCATGACACCAACCCGGCCAACAACCCGCAGATGCCGGAACGATACCGGCCGGGTTCGACGCCCCGGTGATGGTACCCGGGCCCGAGTTCCGTCCCGGCAGCGTGTGGCTGGCCGGCGCCGGCCCGGGGGACCCCGGCCTCCTGACGCTGCTGGCGTTGCAGGGGCTGAAGGAAGCCGACGTGATCATCTACGATGCGCTGGTACCCGATGCCGTGCTGGCCCTCGCACCGCCGGACACGCCGCGGGAATTCGCCGGCAAGCGCGGCGGCAAGCCCTCGTTCAGGCAGGTCGACATTTCCCTGCGCCTGGTTCAGCACGCCCGTCGAGGCAAGCGGGTCCTTCGGCTGAAGGGTGGCGATCCGTTCGTGTTCGGGCGCGGTGGCGAGGAGGCTCTGGCGCTGGTCGCGGCCGGAATACCCTTCCGCATCGTACCGGGCGTCACAGCCGGGATCGGCGGACTTGCCTATGCCGGCATCCCGCTGACCCACCGCGAGACCAACCAGGCCGTGACCATGGTCACCGGCCACGACGCGACCGGTGAGGTCTCCGGTGTGGACTGGCATGCGGTGGCGCAGAGCTCGCCGGTCATCGTGATCTACATGGCGCTGAAGCACCTGGACCAGATCGCCGCGAGACTGGTTGAGGGCGGGCGGGATCCGGACGAGCCGGTCGCGGTGATCGCCAGTGCCTGCACTCCGGACCAGGTGGTCCTCGAGACCCGGCTCGGACGGTGCGCCGGAGATGCCAAAACGGCCGGCGTCATGCCACCGGCAATCATCGTGATCGGCGACGTGGTAAAGCTGCGAGCCGGTCTTGACTGGCTCGGAGCCGCGGCCGGGCGCCAGCTCGACCCCAATCCGCTCGGTCCCGCGTCCTGCGGGCTTGCCAGCTGACGTGACCGCAACCGGCCTGGTGATCGCGGCACCGGCGTCCGGCTCCGGCAAGACCATCGTGACGCTGGGCCTGTTGCGGGCCTGTCGCCGGCATGGCCTGAGTGCGGGGTCCGCCAAGGTGGGTCCCGACTACATCGATCCGCGCTACCACGAAGCGGCAAGCGGCATGCCGTGTACGACACTGGACGGCTGGGCCATGCGTCGCGACCTGATCGGTGAACTTGCCGGGCGGGCGGCGCGCACTGTCGATCTGCTGATCATCGAGGGTGTCATGGGACTGTATGACGGCGCGCCCCGCGCCGGGCCGGTCTCGGACGGATCGACGGCCGGGATGGCGCAGATGCTCGGCCTGCCGGTCGTCCTCGTCATCGACGCCAGTCGCCAGGGACAGTCGGTGGCGGCGACGGTGCACGGGTTCCGGACCTTCCGGCCGGGGCCCACGATCACCGGCGTCATCCTGAACCGGGTCTCAGGACCGCGGCATGAGCGCCTGCTTCGCGGTGCGCTGGAACGGATCGACGTGCCCGTGTTCGGCGCGATACCTGCCACCGACGCGATCGTGGTGCCGTCACGGCATCTCGGACTGGTCCAGGCCGGGGAGCTCGCGGCACTCGAACGGTTCCTCGATGCCGCGGCGACGATTGTTGACGGTGCGGTCGACCTCGGCGCGCTTGTCGCAGCGGCAGCGCCCCTGCCGCCCGGACCCGCAAAAGCCACCTGCACGCTGCCGCCGCCAGGACAGCGCATCGCGCTCGCCCGCGACCGGGCCTTCGGGTTTGCCTACGAACACCTGCTCGACGGCTGGCGTGCGCGCGGTGCCGAGATCGCGGTGTTCTCGCCACTGGCCGACGAGCCGCCTCCGGTCCACGCCGATGCCGTTTACCTGCCGGGAGGCTACCCGGAGCTTCACGCCGGCCGGGTCGCCGCCGCCGGGCGGGTGCTCGTCGGCCGGCGGGCGCGCCGCGGGGGGCGGACCGGGTGGGGGGCCCAGCGGGTCTACGGCGAGGGCGGCGGCTACATGGTGCTCGGTTCGGTCCTGCACGATGACCGGGGCGCCGCCCATCCGATGGCGGGCCTGCTGGCACTGGAAACCGGCATGGCCGGGGGAAGACTGTCACTCGGATACCGCCTCGCCACCGCGCGCGGCGCGACACCGTTTGCGGCCAGGGGCTCGGTGCTGCGCGGGCACGAGTTTCACCACGCGCGCGTGATCCGGGAGGACGGCGATGCGCTGTTCGACCTCGAGGATTCCACCGGAACCGCGCTTGGCGCCGTCGGACTGCGCTCGGGTTCGGTGTTCGGATCGTTCTTCCACGTCATCGACCGCGGCTGAGAGGAACGGTTACTCCTCGTCGGACGCAAGCGGGACCCCGAACAGTTCGAGGTGGTGATCAACCAGCTTGTATCCGTGTTCCCGGGCGATCCTGATTTTCAGCTGCTCGAGTTCCTCGTTGTAGAACTCGAACACCTCGCCGCTCGTCACATCGATCAGGTGATGGTGGTGATACTCGGCCTTGCTCTCCTCGTAGCGTGCACGTCCGTCACCAAAATCGCGCTTGGTGACGATGTCGCTTTCCTCGAAGAGCTTCATGGTCCGGTAGACCGTGGCTATCGAGATCGAGGGTTCGACCCTGCGGACCCGCTCATGCAGCGCCTCGACGTCAGGGTGGTCGTCCGCGTCGGACAGGACCCGGGCGATGATGCGCCGCGGTTCCGTCATCTTCAGCCCCTTCTCGATACAGAGCTGGGCGACCCTGGACTCCAGCACGTCGTCGGGCATGGCCCCCCTTCCACAGGTTCATTGAGGTGGGTGCCGAAAGCATACAGAGAACCGCCGCGGTCCGAAAGGGCGAGCCTGCCGGAGCCGATTGCCCTGTCGCGTTCCCGCAGTACACGCCGGGCCGGGCAGCACCGCAGGAAAATCCAACACCATCCGCGAAGCATCGCCACCGTGTTCCGGACGCAGTGCACATGTCCACCGTGGGAGTAGCATGGGGAAACCGGGCCGTTCCGTGCGGGTGCGAGATGCGATCACGACCGCGTCGTCCGGAACGGCCGGCATGCCGCCGGATCACACCAGTCCGACGCACACGTGTGCGAAGTGCGGTAAACACGGTCGGGAGCACGCCGCGAACCCATTTCGATGCCGGCCCGAAGCATCGCATCAGGTGTGGTCGGCATCGGGTCGGCCCTCCGGACGCATGTCGGCGCATGACCGCACAATGGATCCACAGGTTTGCTGGACTCATGCCCCTCCTGCCAGTCAACAAACCTGTCTTCCGGACCGGTCAACCGGCGGGCCTTCCGCGGTATCGCCGGTCCGACCGCTCACCTGTCCCGGAGTCAGGCACCCGGGAATCTGGAGTCCTGCCACGCAGGGTCGGCCGGCTCGGGCCCGGCGCCCGGGCGAAATCAGGAACGACCGCGCACCAGGGCAAATGCCCGGGAAAGGTCGGTTCCCGGAGGCTATTCACCTTCCAGGGCGCCAGGAGCACGCGCGCCGACAGTGTTGCGGGACAAACTCCGGGCCCCGTGCCTGCTCGCCAACAGGGCGCCGCGCGCTCGTTGACCCGGCGGGACTAGGAACGTAGAGTGCCGCCGCTCCAGGGAAGGCCGCAGTAGCTCAGGTGGTAGAGCAACGCATTCGTAATGCGTGGGTCGGGGGTTCGAGTCCCTCCTGCGGCACCATTTTCGAGTCTCACAGCGACTCATGGAGCCCCATAAATCGAGAAACAACTGAAAGTTGGAGCAGCATCTTTGCTCTTGGCGATACGTGTCCGCACCTTGTTTCGCGTGTGGTTGGGAGTATCATTCGTGGCAACGACTTCCGGAGGTGTTGCGTCGCTTTGAGTATCCTGCAGTTCCTTGCTCATCCGTGTGCCAAGTCGCGCCCTGCTTCTGCCCTCAGGTACGCCTCCTTTGACGGAAGGATGTGCTCGACGCACAGCCTGACCAACACTTCGCGATCCCCGGTCTTCAGCGCTTCGATCATCTGGGCATGCTCGACGCGCGCCTGGGCGAGCAGACCAGGGTCGCCGATCCGGTAGGATCGGATCGCATGCGCAAGCCATGCGTAGTGCGCGATCGCCTCGACCAGATGGCCGTTGCCGCAACCCCCGAACAGCGTGTCGTGGAACTGGTTGTTGAGATGCCGGACCGACCGCAGATCGCTCGCGTCGACGGCGGCACAGTGCCGGATGTGCAGGTCGGTCAGTGCCTCGACCAGGGCCGGCGAGGCCGGCAGCGGAATACGGCGGGCCGCGTGGTTCTGCAACAGACCGCGGATCTCGTAGATCTCCTCGACCTCGCTCGGCGCGAAGTCCCGCACGGCACACCCCTTGTTCCGCTCCCGCTCAACGATACCGAGGCCGGCGAGCCTGTCGAGAGCCTGGCGGACGACATGACGCTTTGCTCTGTAGCGCTCCATGAGCGCATCTTCGACAAGGCGCTCGCGCGGCCGCAACCGACCGAAGATGATGTCGTCCTCCAGGGCCGAGACCACACGGTCGACTATATCGCTTTCACGCTCAGGTGCCGCCGCGTGTCCTCGTGCCTCGCTCATGCATCACGCTCTTTCTCGACAGGGATCCGGTGCATGACGCGTCCTCCAGCTCCATTGTCATCGATCGCGCAATGCTGCGTGCACCGGTTGTCCCGGATCGCCACGGCATCCGGATTCCAACGATACCGGCAGGTGAACCCCGACCGCCCCGACCAGATCGCCTGGTCGAGCAGGAAATCGTGCAGCGCGTCGCAGGTGGGGGTGAGACCCGCCCACTGCGTGTCGCCACCGGGTGCGGGCACTTCCTTCGCCAGCAGAATGCTCTGTGCTGGCGGTTGCTGCAGGAACGGCATGTCGATGTGCCAGTTGCCACCGACATTGCGCGGGTTCCCGGATCGCCCCTTGTCGACCACTTCGAGTATCCCCGGATAGCCGTCGAGCCGAGGCGACGCGTGCGGAACGTGGCAGCGCGGGCCTAGGCGCCTCGTGAGAGCCAATAGCTCCACAGGCGTCACCGGCTGGTCCCTCAGGAAAACGACCCGATATTCGGCGAGCGCTGCGCGCAGCCCAGTGATACCGGCGTCAGAGATCGGCAGGAGACACGGCGCCCCTGTCTCGCCTGTGACCGACCGCACGTCAAGAAGACGGTAGGACATCGAAGGCTCTCCCTCGGCCTGCCGAGCATCGACATTCCCGACTAGATTATTGATAATATCATTGACACAATGATGCCAACAATCGTCGGCAATGCCGGTTCAGGGACACCGGCGTGCCCCCGGGGAGGCGGGCTCCCTCAACGCCGTGGCGACCACTCCGCCGAATCAGGAACGACGGAACCGGGAGGAAGACACATGCGACAGACAAGATCATGGATTGCAGCGGCAGCGCTGGCTGGCGCCACACTGACAGGTGCCGCCGTGCCGGCCCAGGCCGAGCGCGAACTCACGCTGTGGAGTCACTGGGCCGACCACGAGACCAAAGTCGCCTTCGTCGAGAAGGCAGCACGGGAACTGGAGAGTCGGCACGCCGACGTCACGGTCAAGATCACCTGGTACCAGAAGAACCCGCTCTACGCAGCGTTGCAGTCCGCGTTACGCGCCGGCCAGGGGCCGGACATATTCTATCTTGACCCGGACCGCACCGAGTATATCGACAACGGGTTGCTGCTGGCGCTCGACGACCTTGTGAACTGGGCCAACGTTTTTGGCTGGGCCCGATCGGCCTGGCAGCACGACGGCAAGACCTGGGGCTTCCCGCTCGAGGCATCGACGGTCGAGTGGTATTACAACAGGGGTCTCCTGGCACAGCTCGGCTACGAAGTCGGGCCCCCGCACTTTCAACTCAGCCAGGCCGACTTCCGAGCGTTGGTCGAGAAGGCAACGTCCGAGGGGATCACCCCGATCGTCCAGGGCGTGGGTGACCGGCCGTACCCCGGTGCTTACGTGACCCACGAGTTGCTGCTGAAGAAGCTGGGCAAGGACGATTACGGCAAGCTGCTGAGCGGCGGACTGTCCTTCAAGGACCCGCGGGTGTTGGAGGTGTTCGGCTACGTCGAGGATCTGGTCAAGGCCGGCGCCTACCCGAAGAGTTTCTCGACGCTGAAGCTCGGCGAGTCGCACTACTACTTCCACACCAAGCCGGGCGGCGTCGTCTTCCCGATCGGCAGCTGGTACACCAGCCGGGCCTTCAATCCGCCGGACAAGGGCGGTCAGCCCGACGACTTCCCGCTTGGCATGATGAACGGCCCGGCGATGGACGACGGTGCCTGCAACGCCTGCAAGACCAACAACGTGGCCGGCAGTTTCGTGGTCAACGCGGCGACCGCGCATCCCGAGCTCGCAGGCGAGTTCCTGAACATCCTCGCGACACCGGAATACGGCAATCTGTGGCTTTCGACCGTGCTGGTGCAGACCGGCATCAAGGCCGACACGTCCAAGATCACCGGCCCCTACAGCGATTACTTCAAGACGCTCGAGGCCGTGAACGAGAACGCGGAGTACTTCTTCGGCACACCGCTGCAGTTCTTCAAGGGCAAGTGTCGCGAGACTTTCGAGCAGGTCATGAACACCGGCTTCCCCGCCGGCCTCGTCGACGCGGGGACGGCGACGGACATGATGAACGACGGCTGCTTCACCGGCTGAACGCGAGTGACTTCTGCCTGGCGGCCAGCCGGGCGGCCCTGCCGGAGGGTCGGGGACGCACTCTTGCGTCGAGCCGATCCTCCGGATTTTCTCACGCTAGCGGGCGGTGACGGCGATTACGGCGACATCTGAGAACGGCGTACGGACATCGGCGTTTGCGCGCCTGCGCGAGGCCCTGCGCGGGGATGACGCGCTTACGACCGCCTGGGGCGCCGTGATCGTCTTCGTCACGCCGGCGCTTCTGACCTACGCGGCTTTCACCGCCTACCCGGTGATCCGGACGTTCTGGAACAGCGTCCACATTATCCGACCCGGCGGCCGCACCGAGTTCGTCGGGCTCGACCACTATGTCGAGCTGTTCTCGAACGACGACATCTTCTTTCGCGCCGTCAGCAACACCTTGACCTGGGCCGGCGTTGCCCCGCTGATCGATGTCGGCGTCGGCCTGCTGCTCGCGCTGTGCCTCTACGCCAAGGTACCCTTCGCACGGGTCTTCCGGGTCGCCTGGTTCACACCGGTGCTCATTTCCTACGTCGTCGTCGCGATCCTGTGGATGTGGATCTACAACTACGACTGGGGCGTGGCCAACATGCTGCTGCGCAGCGTCGGCCTGCAGGAATGGCAGCAGACCTGGATCGGTCATCCCGACACGGCCCTGTGGTCGCTTATCTTCGCCCATGCCTGGAAATGGGCCGGCTTCAACATGGTGGTCTGCCTCGCCGCCATTCATGCCCTTCCCCGCGAGGTTCTGGAGGCCGCCGAGCTCGACAATTGCGGCTGGTTCCAGAAGCTGATCTTCATCATCGTGCCGATGATCCGGCCGACCCTGGTGAATCTCCTGATCCTGGCCTTCATCGGCAAGATGCGGGTCTTCGACCTGGTCTGGATCATGACCGGCGGCGGACCGATGTGGTCGACCGAGACGGTGTCAACCTACGTCTACAAGCGTGCCTTCGAGTGGAACACCTTCGATCTCGGCTATCCCTCAACTGTCGCCGCAATCTGGTTCATCGTCGTCCTCTGCTGCGTGCTCGGCCTCACCTGGCTGTTTCGCCAGCGCGACCGGCTCGAATACTAGGGCGCCAGATCTTGCGCGACATCCTCTCCGCACGCTTCCTCGCCCGGACCGGCCTGCTCGCGATCCTGGCGCTCTACACCTTTTACTCGGCCGGCCCGTTCCTGTGGATTGCCAGTATGTCACTGCGCACCACCTCGGAGATCAGCGCCAACGCCTACGCCCTGCCGGAGACCTTGCACTGGGAGAAATACATCGAGGCGTGGACCGGCTCGAACTACGGGGCCTACTTCTGGAATTCGACCATCGTCGTGGTGTCTGCCGTTCTCGCGCTCACGATCATCGGCGCAATGGCAGCCCATTGCCTCGCGCGCTACCGCTTTCCAGGCAACCGGGTAGTCCTGTTCGTGATCTTCTCCACCCTGATCTTTCCTCCCCAGATAACCATAATCTCGCTGTTCCAGTCCCTGGTCGAATACCAACTTTACGACACGCTGCTCGGCCTGACCCTGGTCTACATAGCGATTCAACTACCGCTGACGGTCTACATCCTCGAGGGCTTCTTCGCGCGGATTCCCCAGGACCTCTACGACGCCGCCAAAGTCGACGGCTACTCTCACTGGGAGATATTCTGGAAGATCACGATGCCCGTCGGTATGCCTGCGATCGCGACCACGGTGATTCTCAACTTCATCAATCTGTGGAACGAATTCCTCTACGCCGTGGTGCTGATTACCGACGAGAGCAACCGTACACTTCCGCTGGGCGTGCAGAAGTTCATGGGCGATCAGCTCGAGGACATCGGCATGATCTCGACCGGGCTGATGATCGCCATTGTGCCGGTGATTGTCGTCTACGCATTCTTCTCGGAGAAGCTGATCCAGGGCATGACCGCGGGAGCCGTGAAATGACTGGACGGACGCCATGGCGGTCGTGACGCTCGAGCGCATCTCGAAACGATATCCGGGCGGCGACGAACTCGCCGTCGACGACGTCACCTTCACCGTGAGCGATGGCGAGTTCATGGTGCTGCTCGGTCCATCGGGCTGCGGCAAGTCGACAACGCTCAGGATGGTCGCCGGCCTGGAGGCGGTGAGTTCCGGCACCCTGGCAATCGACGGCGTTGTGATGAACAATGTGCCGGCGAAGGATCGCGACATCGCCATGGTGTTCCAGTCCTACGCGCTCTATCCGCACATGACAGCCAAGGACAACATGGCGTTCGGGCTGAAACGGCGGCGCATGCCGACCGCCGAGCGTGAGCGTCGCGTCGCCGAGGTCGCGGAGATGCTGGACCTGACCCCCTATCTCGGCCGCAAGCCGCACGCGCTCTCGGGCGGCCAACGCCAGCGTGTGGCGCTCGGCCGGGCGATCGTCCGCGACCCGAAGGTCTTCCTGTTCGACGAACCGCTCTCGAATCTTGACGCGGCGCTGCGGGTCAGCACCCGCAACGAGCTGATCAAGCTGCATCAGCGGCTCGGCGCGACGATGATTTACGTGACGCACGACCAGGTCGAGGCGATGACCATGGGTACGCGGATCTGCATCATGAACAAGGGCCGGCTCGTGCAGGTCGGTCCTCCGCTCGAGGTCTACCGTGATCCGGCCGACACCTTCGTCGCCCGGTTCCTCGGCAACCCGCCGATGAACCTGTTGGAGGCCGCGATGCTCGACGGCCCGGCAGTACATGTTGGCGAGTCAACCATGCCGCTGCCGCCCCGGATTAACCCCTCGAGACTGCCACGCGCTGGCGGTCGCATTACCTTCGGCATCCGTCCCGAGGACCTTTACGAGCACCCGCCCGCGGACATCACCGGACGCACCGCGCCACTGCCGGTCCGGGTGACCAGCGTCGAGCCGCTGGGGGCGGAAACCCTGTTGCTCGTGGTCCCCGACAGCACCGAACAGGAGATCGTCGCCCGGGTCGACCGCAACTCGACCGCTCGGCCGGGCGACCGTGTCGTGCTCGGGCTCGACACCTCGGCTGCACACCTGTTCGACTCCGACAGCGGCGTCACCCTCGACCGCCATTGACCGCCTGGAGACCGCGCCCATGCCCGCCAAGAACACCGTGGTCATCCGCCGCGACTTCCCGCGACCGGACAGGGAGCTTGTCGAAGGGTTCCACGGTGTGACGACCGGGTTTGTCGTCGACGCGCCCAGCCGCCGCGGTGCCCTCGGCCACCTCATCCATGCGATCCACGATGGCGGCCCGTGCGTCGGACCGGCACTTACTTGCTGGACCATACCGCGCGGCAATCTGACGCCATACGTGGCGCTGTCCGTGTCGAAACCAGGCGACGTGCTGGTCGCCACCAACGGCGGCGCGACCGATGCCTCGATCCTCGGCAACCTGCTGCTCGGCGTGGCAGGGAACCGTGGCATCGCTGCCGTCGTGACCGACAATCTCGTCCGCGACGTCGATGGCATCGAAGAAGCCGGCATCCCGGTGTATGCCGACGGCCTGTCGGCGAATTCGCCGTTCAAGAACGGTCCGGGCGACATTGTCGGCGGCGACCGCGACGGAGTCGTCGTGGTTCCTCCGCCCCGCGCCCGCGAGGTGCTCGACACTCTCCTCGGAGTCAGGAAGAAAGAGGCGGAAATGGAAGCGGCGATACATGGCGGCCTGGATGCGCCGGCCTGGCTCCACGGCATCCTCGACAGCGACCGCGTGCGCTACCTGGACACGCCCGGGGCATGACCGAGCCCGATCGCGATCGGCCGCGAGTGCTGTATTGGAGCACCGCGCCCGAGGTGGTCCATGCCATGGTCCGGGCCGCCGCCGGCGAGTGCTTCGACGCGTTGACGCCCGTCAAGGACGATCCAGCCGAACGGCGGGCCCGTATCACCGAGGCGGACGCGGTGGTCGTCGCCTCGCACCGACCCGGCGTCGACATGATCGAGACGGCGCGTCGGTTCGCCTTTGTGCACCACCAGGGTGTCGGATACCAGGACGCGATCGACCTTGCCGTGCTGCACCGGACCCGGCATCAACCCGTCCGGCACGACTGTCCGGGTAGCCGGGCACCCGCTGTTGCTGACGCGAGCGGTGATGCGGCGCCTCTCCTTTGCCAATGCCGAACTCGGGCAGGGCCGTTGGCACGTCAACACGCTGCGCTTCGAGTCCCGCGAGCTCGTCGGCCAGGTGGTGGGTCTGTCGGCATGGGCCGGATCGGCCAGGCCGCGACCGCCTGGTTCCGTGCGTTCGGCATGCGCGGCATCCATGCCGATCCCGACGTCCGGCTGCCGGACGCCCGCGAGCGGGAGTTCGGGCCCGAGAAGGTCGACCGCTCGACCCTGCTCACCGACGCCGATGTCGAGAACGAGATCGCCCTCCGCGACACTGGGCGCGCGGCATGAGCACGACCGCGAGAGGGACATCGTGACCGCGCCCGCCGTCAAGCTGGTCGTGGTTGCCGGGACCCGGGTCGCCGTTACCCGGCGCGACGGTGCCGAGCTGGTGATCCTCACGCGGCTCGCCGGACGCGGCGCCGGCATCTGGGACGGTCTCTGGTCACGGCTCGCGAAGCGCTTCACCGTTGCCAACGTCGATCTGAGCCTGCCCGAGGGATCGCTGCTCGACGATCCAGGGGCCGTGTTTGACGGCTACGCGGATCTGACTGTCCGGGTGGCGCGAGAACTGGGCCACCCGCGGTTCCATGTTTTCGGCTGGAACGGCGGCAGCCACATCGCGCTGCACGCGGCTGCCCGACGCTCCGACGCGCTGTTCTCCTGCACCTTGCTCGGCGCCTTCTCGACGCTCCCGGACATGCGACGCGCCGAGGCCGGCGTCGCCTTCATGCGTACCATGATGAACCAGCCCGACAAGGAGCTCTATGCGCTCTATTGGTTCATGTCCGGACTGACTCCCGGTTTTGTCGAGGAACATTATGACCGTGTCGCGGCGCTCGCGCGACGGCGTGCCGAGGCCGACCGCTTCGTGCACATGGACATCGAGCGTCTCACCAAGTGGATAAAGGCACTGCGGAGGCACTGGCTGTCGGATGCCGAACTCAACCGCATCCGGATCCCGGTGACGATCCTGGCGCCTGATCTCGACCTCTGGCACGCGGGTCCAACGGTCGCCATGGCGCGGGCGCTCGCCGAGCGCATACCGACGGCAACGCTCGAGGTCCTGGAAGATGCCGGCTCGCTGATCGCGCTTGAGGATCCGGACCGCATTGCGCACTTGTTCCTGTCGTCGCTCCGGAACTAATAACAGCGGCTAAGTGTTGAGACTCATTGGGGGATTCCCAAGAAGAACGGCATCTGACTCAATGGCGACCCCGCATATTGGAGGGTCGGTGTGAGGACAGGGGTCCCATTGAGGAAGGATTTCGATGGTGCACAGTTGCGCGGCTTGGCGCAGCGGAGCCGGGACGGCGCGCAGAACCGTCGTCTTCTGGCGCTGGCGGTGATTGACGACGGTCATCGTCGTTCGGATGCGGCGCGCTGTGCGGGGGTTGGCTTGCAGATCGTCCGGGACTGGGTTCTTCGCCTCAACGCGGCAGGCCCGAAGGGCTTGAAGGACCGCAAGGCATCGGGTCCGCCGCGCAAGCTGAGCGAAGAACAGCGGGCGGCCCTGGCGGCGATGGTAGAGAGTGGTCCGGACCCTGCGGTCCACGGCGTGGTGCGCTGGCGGCGCTGCGACCTGGCGGCATGGCTCAAGGAGCGGTTCGGTGTGTCGTTGGCGGAGACGACGGTCGGGCGCGAGCTGCGCCGGATGGGGTACGCCAAGCTCTCCGCGCGCCCGCGCGAGAGTGTCCGATATGTTGTGTAAGTGAGTGCTTTGGGTCCTATACCTTGTGGAGGAGGACCTGCGATGCCGACACTTCGACCTGAACTTCTGGACGAGCTGCTGTCAGATTACGAGACACCTGAAGACCTTCTGGGCGATGACGGGCTGTTCAAGCAGCTGAAGAAGGCGCTTCTGGAGCGCGCGTTGGGCGCCGAACTGAGTGATCACCTGGGCTACGAGAAGGGCG
>MPMT01000050.1 GCA_002238645.1 Alphaproteobacteria bacterium bin52
CACCAGAGTGCTTCAGTCTACATCGTTACCTCCGTAAACCGCCCTGGCTGCTACCAACCGAAGCGACAACTGTTGGGTGGGGTTTGCACCCACTAGGAAAACGCACCTTTCCACGGCGCACGTTAAAGATGGGTTAAATTGCGTCGTGCGCTCTTCTCAACGTCAGGATGTGGGTAATTGAAAGCCGCAAATCAGCGTTTGGACCGACCATCAACCGGATAGGAAGATCTGCCGGGCAAACTGGACAGCGGAATGGGGTTGCAGCAACGTCCTCACGTGCGCCACGGATTGCAGGTTCGACGCTGGTTCGCGTATCGACTTGTCGACGACTTTCGGAAATCTCTTCAGGGGTGGCGTGGGTGGAACTGCAACCTGTTCATTTGCCCGCCGACAGCGTGCTGTCGGCTCAAGGGTCGCTCCCCGCAGTGGCCCTTGCCTCGGTGCCCTTGTTGCGGTGGATCGAAGCAACGAACGACAGCGCGTTGCCCGTCCCGGAAGTGACGAGCCTGCTTTCCGGCTCTCTGGAAAACCCACTATATCGCGTGTCGCGCTGAACCACGGTCACATGGCGACAGCGCAACACCACGGAGCAGTGTGATTTGCTCTGGTTTGCAGTGCGACAAACAGCCTCAAACTCAAGCGACAATCAGGTTGAGATGGAGGAGGACGGCGGCCCGGAACGGTGGATTCGCCGTTCGGGCCTGCTCCGCAGTAGTCCGGGTCCGGGTCGATGGAACCCGAGGATTCCGTGCGGTGGTGTACTGGCTACTGGTCCGCGTTCGACGATGCCGGCGCCTGTACCGCATGTCTGTGCCATGGCAGGCCCGTCATCCGTGGTTGTTCGGTCGGTTCAGGCGCACGAGGCGGCGGCGATGCCGCCTGGTCGAGCTCGTCGACGATGACCGCCACCGTGACCCGGGCGGTGGCGCCGGCCAGGACCGCGCCGCGTGTTGGAGCAGCATCGTCGTAATCGCGTCCGTGCGCGATCCTCACGTGGCGATGATCGGCCCGGGTGTTGTTGGTGGGATCGAGTCCGATCCAGCCGAGGTCAGGCAGCCAGAACTCTGCCCAGGCGTGACTGGCGCCCTCCGGGGTCTGTTCGCCGCTGACCCCCTCCAGGTGCAGGTAGCCCGATACATAGCGTCCCGGAATGCCCCAGCTGCGCGCCAGCGCGATCATGACGTGCGTGTAGTCCTGGCAGACCCCTTCGCTACTCTCGAGGATGACGTCGATCTCCGAGTTCACCGTGGTGGCTCCTGGGGCATAGGTAAACGACCGGTACAGCGCGCCGCAGGTCTCGAGAAGAGTCGTGAGCGGGTCTGGACCCGGCCGAATGTTGTTGCGCTCGACAAAGCCGTCCAGTGCTGGGCCCGGGCGAGCGAAACGGCTCGGCGCAAGCCAGGTCCACAGTTCGGGAGAACGTGCCGCGGTCGCGAGCCGGTCCCAGTCGACCGCTTCCAGCCGGTCGGGCAGGGCAGGCGGATCCGTGGTTTCGACCACCGCCGAAGATCTCAGCGTTGCCCGGTCGTGACGGCGATGGATGGTAAACAGATGGCACAGGTTGCCAAACCCGTCGTCGGACGCTACCGGTACCACCTCCGGATCGATCCTGATCCCGAAGCCGTGCAGCCGCTGCCCGCGGTCGTTGAACGGACAGAGCCGGGCGAGCATGACACAGCCCGGAATGGTCTGCTCATAAGAGAAGACCGATTCGTGCGTGATCGAGAAACGGCGGCTGGTGCTCATCTGGACTGTCCGGCAGACATGTCCCGGACGGCGTACCTGAAGTACGCCTGTTCGAGATCGGTGTGAAACCCCAGACAGGCCTGCAGGAGCGCCTTGACCATGGCCCGGGTCGCGGCATCATCGTGGGCGTTGCGGATCGGCCAGTCATAGGTGATCAGGGCCCGGGCGCGCCCGACACGGCGACGCACGATACGGGCGGGTTCATCCTGTCTCTCGCCGCCGATGACATCGCAGGCGGCGGCAACCGTGGCCAGCGCGTGGGCGATCGAGCCCGAAAGCGCGGGATCCGCGACCAGAAAGTCGACCGTCGTCCCGGGCGGATATTCGTTCGAGTGGACCCGGCGGAATGCCCCCCGGGCCTCGCAGACCCGAAGCAGTGATCCCCAGTCGAAGACCCAGTGCCGTTCCTCCGTCGGAAACAGGCCGATGTGGGCATCGAGCAGCGCCAGGTGTCGCTGCGCACGTTCGATGGAGCGGCCGAGCAGGAAAAAGTGCCAGACCTCGTCACGGTACATGGTCGCGTCGGCGATGCCGCTGAAGGTCGTGGCCGTCGAGGCGACATCGCGAAAGAAACCCTGCGGCTGGTCGATCCAGATGTCCTGGAGCCGGACTCCGCGCATTTCAAGAAAGGCCACGTTCAGGCACGACCACATCTCGTGGCTGATGACACTGCGCACCTGGCGGGCATTTTCGCGCGCCTGTGCCATGCACGACATCAGCGCATTCGGGTTGGACGGTTCGAAGGTGAGGTCGTCGACCAGCGTGAAGGCGTCAAGCAGCATCTCGTCGACGTTCTCGCCGCCGGCGATCAACTCGCCGCCGCCGGGAGAGCGGTCCATCGCGGTGTAGATGCGCTGCCAGCCCCGTTCGATGGCGCCGAGCGGGCGGTCCTGCACCGCATCCAGCTGTTCCAGCACCAGTCGGGCGACGTGGCCGGCCCGTTCCATGTACCGGCTCATCCAGTAGATGCCCTCGGCATCGCGCGACAGCATCACTCCGGCTCGTCCAGCACCCAGAGATCCTTGCCGCCTCCGCCCTGGCTCGAATTCACCACCAGGGAACCGGGGGTCAGCGCGACCCTGCAGAAGGCGCCCGGAACGATGCGCGTCTCGCGCCCTTGCAGGATGAACGGTCTGAGATCGACGTGCCGCGGGGCGGCGCGTCCGCTTGCAAGGCACGGCGCCCTGGAGAGTGCAAGTGTCGGCTGGGCGATGAAGTTTGCCGGATCCTCCCGGACCCTCTCGGCGTAGGCGCTGCGTTCCGCCCTGGAAGCATGGGGCCCGATCAGCATGCCGTAGCCACCTGACTCGCCAACCATCTTGACCACCAGCGTGTCGAGGTTGTCGAGCACGTAGGCCAGGTGTTCCGGGTCCCGGCACAGGTAGGTCTCGACATTGGCCAGGATCGGTTCTTCGGCGAGGTAGTAGCGGATCATGTCTGGAACGTACCTGTAGACCGACTTGTCGTCGGCAACCCCGCCACCCGGCGCGTTGGCGATCCCGACATTGCCGAGCCGCCAGGCATGAAACAGCCCCGGAACGCCCAGTTGGGAGTCGGGCCGGAAGACAAGCGGGTCGAGGAAGTCGTCATCGATGCGCCGGTAGATCACGTCGACCTGGCGCAGTCTTCCGGTGGTACGCATGAACACGTGTCCGTCATGCACCAGCAGGTCGCTTCCCTGAACCAGCTCGATACCCATCTCCCGGGCCAGGAACATGTGCTCGTAGTAGGCCGAGTTGTAGATTCCGGGCGTCAGCAGCACCATGCAGGGATCGGAGTTGCCCCGCGGTGAGAGGTCGGCAAGAGTCTGGCGCAGCATGCCGGTGTAGTGCTCGATGCCCCGGACCGAGTGGCGCCGGAACAGGTCGCGCAGTCCGGTCTTTACCGCCTGGCGGTTCGCCAGCATGTAGGAAACGCCGGACGGCGAGCGAAGGTTGTCCTCGAGCACCTTGAAGCCGCCGCCGTCGCGGATGATGTCGGTGCCGCACACGGAGACATGGATGCCGTGCGGCAGTTCGACCCCGCGCATCTGCACCCGGTACTGGGGGCACCCGAGAACCATGTCGACGGGAATGACGCCGTCGTTCAGGATGCGGGCGGCACCGTAGACGTCCGCGAGGAACATGTTCAGCGCCTTGACCCGCTGCGCCAGACCGGTCTCGAGCTGGCGCCAGTCGCGGGCGCTCACGATTCGGGGCAGGAAGTCGATCGGGATGATGCGTTCCTGGGCGCCGTCGTCCCCGTAGACGGCAAAGGTGATACCGTCGCGCATGAACGAGCGTTCAGCCTGTTCCTGCATGGCGACGATCTGCCTGGCGGGCATCGCCCTGAGCGCGGCCCACAGTTCCCGGCACTGCGGATGCGGCTCGCCGTCGCAGCCAAACATCTCGTCCGGGAACTCGGGCGCGATCTCGTAGTCCGAGAACAGGTCGTCGGTGTGGCCATCTTGCGCCATGATGCGCCGATACTACCGTTGCGCGGTACCCGCCGGAAGTACCTTGCCGCGGGCCGGCCGGGAAGTCCGATTTACCTTTTGACACCCCTTCAAATTGCGGATATGCCCGCGCCGCGTTCAGGAGGGGTCAGGTACGGGGAGACGGGGAGTGGCGAAGCCGGAATGGGGATCGAAGCGGTTCTGCCAGAGCAAGGAGTGCGAGGTTTACTCGTACTACGACTTCGACAGGGAACCGGTCCACTGCCCGGCATGCGGCATGGGATACGATCCGGAAACCGTGCTGAAGAGCAGACGGGCGCGGAGCGTTCCGGCCGAAGACCCGAAGAACGAGAGCGAGGAGGAGGAGGCCGAGGACGATCTCGACGACGAGGATGGTGCGGATGAAGAAGGCGAGGACGGGTCCGGTGACGACGACACGGTACTCTCCGACGAAGACGAACCGGGCGAGGTCGTGCCCAAGATCGACGAAGACCGGCTGGGAGAGGCCGATGACTCCGATGACCTGGTCGATGACGGCGATCTCGACGGGTCGGAGGACTCGAGAGGAGATCGGGACGACGAGACATACTGACGCATCGCCGGCGACGGTTTCGTGACCGTGCTGTTGCACGCGGCGGGAAGGATCGCTATGGGGGACACGCTGCGGCGTCACCCGGATTGACCGTGGCATGAGAAGATGGAAACATGCGGGGGCTGGTGACGGTGCACGGGAAAGAATCGGCCGTTGGGCGCCCGGTGAACCGTGAGGCCGGCCCGGAAGTCCGCCGTGGCTTCATGAAACATGTCCCGTATCCGGGAACAGGCGCCTGCTGGACGGCTGGATGCGCGACGGGGCCATAGCTCAGCTGGGAGAGCGCTACAATGGCATTGTAGAGGTCAGCGGTTCGATCCCGCTTGGCTCCACCACCGGCCCTTTCCGGGATACCGGAAAGGGCCGACCTGTTTCAGGGGCTGGCCCGTGCAGGACGCGTGCACATCCCGGGGAGGAGATCATGACCCGTTCCATTCCCGCCATCGACCTGGCGCCGTTCCGGTCCGGGGACGCAGCCGGCGGGGACCATGTCGCCGCAGAGCTCAACGAGGCGCTCACGACGCTGGGGTTTGCCGTCATCAGGGGTCATGGGCCTGATCCGCGGGTCGGCGAGGCGCTGCACGAGGCGGCCCTGCGGTTTTTCGATCTCCCGCGAACCGAGAAGCTGCGGGTCCGCCGGCCGCGCAATGACCAGAACCGCGGATACATCCCGTTCGGAGAAGAGACCCTGGTGCGCATGGCGGGCGGGGACGGCCCGCCCGATGTCAAGGAGGTCTTCGCGATCGGTCCGGAGGGGTTTCCCCCGGACGATCCCTATTTTGCCGGTCCGGCCAGCTACCCGAACTTCGCTCCCAACCTGTGGCCGGAAGCTCCTGCCGATCTCAGGGAACGGATGCGCGCCTACTGGGCCGGGATGGAAGAGCTGATGCGGACCGTTGGCGAAGTGATCGCTCGTGGTATCGGGATGCCGGACGACACGTTTGACGACATCCTCGGGTCGGCCCACACCAGCCAGTTGCGCCTGCTGCACTATCCGGCCGTTGACCGGCCGGTCGAGCCGGGTCAGCTGCGGGCCGGCGAACATACCGACGTCGGCATGATGACAATCCTGCGTAACGATCCCGCGCCGGGCGGACTCCAGGTGCGGGGACCGGATGGACACTGGATCGAGGCGCCGGCCATTGCCGACACCTGGATCCTGAATATCGGCGATCTCCTGATGCGCTGGACCAACGACCGGCTGGTGTCGACACCGCATCGGGTCGTGATCCCGCCGGCCGACGCGGGGACGCGGTCACGGCGCCTGTCGATCGGGTTCTTCGTCGGTCCGCGCTACGACGCCGTCGTCTCCTGTCTGCCAAGCTGTCACGACGAGCGTGATCCACCGCGCTATCCACCGGTGACGGTGCATGACTACCGCACCGCCCGGTTCGCCGCAGGGGCCGGGGACAACCGGCCGTTTCACGCTGCCTGAGCGGCAGGCTCCGCTCGCCTGGCGACTCACCTGGAGATGGAACGATGAAGGTTGGAATGATCGGTCTCGGCGGCATGGGCAGGCCAGTCGCCGAGTGCATCCTGCGTGCGGGTTTTCCGCTCGTGGTCGCGGACCTGCGGCAAGAGCCGGTCGCGGCACTGACCGCCGCCGGCGCCTCATCGGCAGCGTCCCCGGCCCGGGTGGCGGAGTTGTCCGATGTGGTGATTGCGTCCCTGCCGTCGAATGCGGCGAGCGAGGAGGTAGCCCTGGGACCGGACGGAGTGCTTGCCGGGGCGAGTCAGGGCGACGTGTACATCGACACCAGCACGATCTCGCCCGAGGTGATCCGGCGGGTCGCCGAACGGGCGGCGGACAGCGGCATCGGTGTGCTCGATGCCCCGGTGAGTGGTGGCATCCGCCAGCGCCGCGACGGCGACCTGACGGTGATGGTGGGCGGCGAGGCGGCCGACTTCGAGCGCGCCGAACCGGTGCTCAGGGCCTTCGGCAGCACCGTTGTTCACGTTGGCGGTATCGGGGCGGGAGCGACGGTCAAGCTGGTGAACAACCTTATCATGGCCTGCAATGCGGCGGCGGCGATCGAGGGGGTGCTGCTCGGCGTGAAGGCCGGACTTGATCCCCGGATCATCCACGAGGTGGTGAGCGTGAGTACCGGCGGGAGCCGGATATTCGACAACGTGGTCGGGCGCATGCTCGACACCCCCTCCGCACCGAAGCCCGGAACTGTTGCGGCCCAGGGACTGCACACCGTCAGCAAGGATGTCCGTCTCGCCATGGATCTTGCCCAGTCCAATGGCGTTCCGGTTCCGATGGGTGCCGCCGCTGCCCAGATCTGGCTCGCCGCCGAGGCCCGGGGGCTTTCGCGGCACGAGATCTGGTCACTTGCCGAGGTCCTCGAGGAACTGACCGGAGTTCGCGTCGCGCAACGCTGACGCCAGGGCAGAATTCAGTCCTGGTCAAGCCTCGCGGTGAGCCGTTTCAGCGCCGTGACGGTCTCGTCGCTCAGATGGTGTTCCAGCCCTTCCGCATCAGCTTCGGCGGTTTCCGGCGCGATGCCGAGCGCGTGCAGGAAGTCGAGCACCACCCGGTGCCTGGCCCGGGACCACTCGGCGAGTTCCCGTCCCCTGCGGGTCAGGAAGATGGCGCGGTAGGGCCGGGAGTCGACGTAGCCGTCCTTCTGCAACCTCTGGACTGTCGCGTTGACGGTCGGGGGCGTGACACCGAGCAGGGCGGCGAGGTCGACGAGCCGCGCCTCGCCGTGGTGCTCGATCAGGTCAGAGATCAGTTCGACGTAGTCCTCGGCGATCTCGACGCTGTGGTCGTCGCGAACCCGCTGGAACAGGGCTGCACGCCGTCCGGAATCGGCGAGGTCGATCACGGGTGTCCGCGAACCCTCGTCCGGCGAACCGCTGCGGCCCCGTTTCACCAAGGCCGCACGTCCGGGAGATCCGACGACTTGACGCACATTGTTTGCATGCACTAACTTTCTTTATATGTTACGAAGTTGATGCGGACATACAAAGCAACGCGTGCGGATGGCCTGCCGGTGCTTGACGAGCAATGAGCCTACACCACATTCACACCCGACGTCGAACGTGCATGGACCGGCCTCAGGGCCCGGCATCATGGCGGGTTGCCGCGTGGGTCTGCCTGTGGCTCCTGGCCGGTGCGGTTCCGGCGCAGGCCGGACTGTCTGTCGTCGTCACGATTGCGCAGATCGGCGAACCGCTGCGCGAGATCGTCGGCGACCATGGCGAGGTGATCAACCTGGTGGGAGAGGGGGTCGATCCGCACCTCTATCGGCCCACGCGGTCCGACATGGCGCGCCTGGTTCGGGCGGACGCCGTCTTCTGGAACGGACTGAGGCTCGAGGCGAAGATGGAAGAGGTCCTGCGGGACCTGGCGGCCAGCCGGCCGTCAGTGGCGCTGGCCGAGGAACTGCCGCCGCGGCGTATTCGCGGCGCCGCGCTGCCTGATCCGCATATCTGGATGAACCCGGACCTGTGGCGTGAGGCGCTTGCCCGGGCTGTGACCGTGCTTTCCTCTCTCTCGCCCGAGGCTGCCGACGAGTTTTCTGATAGGGCGGAGCGCTATTTCGCCAGGCTCGAGGAGCTTGAGGCGCGGGTCGAGACCATGACCCGGACCGTGCCGGCCCGTCAGCGGGTGCTGGTCACCGCCCACGACGCCTTCGGATATTTCGGTGACCGGTTCGGTTTCGAGGTGGTCGGGATTCAGGGTCTCAGTACCGACAGCGAGACCGGGCTGCGGCGCATCGAGCAGATCGTCGACATGCTCGTCAGCCGCGATATCCCGGCGGTTTTCGCCGAGACTTCCGTATCGGAGCGTGATGTCCGGGCCCTGATCGAGGGTGCTGCTGCGGCGGGGCACCGGGTGCGATTCGGCGGTCGGTTGTTCTCCGATGCCATGGGCGCGCCGCACAGCCCCGAGGGCACCTATGTCGGCATGATCGAACACAATGCCAGAACCATTGTCGGCGCCCTGGGCGGCTCCGTTTCGCGGCGACACCTTGCAGGGGGAACGGTTAATGGTCGGTTCTGAAGCGGTACCGCCGGCCGGACGCGCGCTGTCGACAACCGATCTGCCCCTCTACGTGCAGGGACTTAACGTTGCCTACGGTTCACGCCCGGTGTTGTGGAACGTCGAGTTCAGTGCCGCGGCCGGTTCCCTTACCGCGGTAGTCGGCCCGAACGGTGCCGGAAAGTCGACACTGCTGCGGGCGGTTATCGGGCAGGTTCCGCGGCTTTCGGGACACGTCCGGGTGTTCGGCAGGCAGTTCGAGCCCGGCGACGGAACCGTCGCCTACGTCCCGCAGCAGGGCGTCGTCGACTGGGAGTTTCCCGCCTCGGCCCTCGACGTGGTCGCGATGGGCCTTTACGGCGACATCGGCTGGTTCCGACCGGTGCGCCGCAGGCATCGGACCCGGGCCCTGGAGATGCTCGACCGGGTCGGTCTCGCGGACAGCGCCGGGCGCCAGATCGGCCAGTTGTCGGGCGGGCAGCGCCAGAGGATGTTCGTTGCGCGTGCCCTGGCCCAGGATGCGGAGATCTACCTGCTCGACGAGCCCCTGGCCGGGGTCGATGCCGTTACCGAGACGCGGATCATGACGATCCTGCGTGAACTTGCGGATGCGGGCCGGACAATCGTCGTGGTCCATCACGACCTCGAGACCCTGCAGGAGTACTTTACCCACGCACTGCTGCTCAACGGCCGCGTGGTCGAAGCCGGACCTGTGGGGGGCGTCGTCGCCTCCGCGTCCCTCAGCCGGACCTACGGCAGGTTCGCAACCGCCGGAGCCGGCATCGGCGCCGGTTGATGGAAGTTTCCGGGCTGGCCGGACTTGCCCGTATCCTGGTTCTTGACGCCGGTTACAACACGGCGCTGGTCATGGCGGGCTCAACGGTGTTGGGCGTTGCCGCCGGTGTGATCGGCTGTTTCACCATGCTGCGACGCCGGTCGATGATCAGCGACGCTATCAGCCACGCCACCCTGCCTGGCATCGCGCTGGCCTTCCTGTTCGGCCTGGCGGTTTTCGGATCCGGACGCAATATCGTGCTGCTGTCGACAGGTGCTGCAGCAACCGGGGTCCTCGGAATCCTGGCCGTGCACTGGATCAGGGAGAGGACGCGTCTCGGCGAGGATGCGGCGATCGGCACTGTACTGAGCGGTTTCTTCGGCGCCGGCGTGGTGCTGATGAGCCATGTCCAGACCCTGCCTGCTGCCGGCCAGGCCGGTCTCGACGGATTCCTGCTCGGTGCGACTGCGACCATGACCGCCGACGAGGCCGTGGCGATCACGGCGGCGGCACTCCTGGTCATGACGGTAACCCTGGCGTTGCTGCGGCCGTTCGCCGCCGTGTGTCTCGACGAACAACATGCGTCAGTCCTGGGACTCGGGGTCGTAACGATCGACATGGTAATGACCGCGCTGCTGCTCCTCGTCGTGGTGACCGGGCTGAAGACCGTCGGCCTCATCCTGGTGATCGCACTTGTGATCATTCCCCCGGTCACGGCGCGGTTCTGGACCGATCGACTGGGCGTGATGCTGGTAATCTCGGGCCTTGTCGGGGGAGGCGCCTGTTATGCAGGCAGTGCCGCATCCGCATTCTGGCCCGACATGCCGACCGGAGCGGTCATCGTCATCATGGCGGCGACAATCTGCGCGGTCTCGGTTGCAGTGGCTCCGACGCGCGGCGTGATCTCGCGTCTGGTGCACGCGCGACGTTTTCGCCGTCGCGTCATCTTCCGCCAGGCACTGCTTGCCTGCTCGCGTGGTGAGCGGCCGGAAGGTGCCGCGCGGCGCATGCTGCGCTCGGCCGGCGTGCTCGGTGCCGATGCGGAACTCACGCTGCGAGGGCATGCGCAGGCCGAGGCGACCGCCAGTGACTGGCGACTGTGGGAGCTATACCTCGAGTGGTATCCGGAACGGGCGCTCGCGACACCCGAGTGGGGCAGCAGGCCGATCGGCGAGGTGCTTCCCGCCGACACGGTTGCGGAGCTTCGTGCGAGGGCGGGGTCCGAATGACGCTGCAGGAATTCCTCGTGCTGGACCTTCCGGCAATCCTGACCGCCGTGCTTGCCTGTGTGGCCTGTTCCCTGGTCGGGAGCTTCCTGGTGTTGCGTCGCCAGGCCCTGCTGGCGGATGCGGTCAGTCATGTTGTCCTGCCGGGCATCGTCGGTGCCGTACTGGTGACCGGCGCGCTGACCGGTGTCGCGATCATGGCCGGCGCACTGGTGGCGGCCCTCGTGGCCGTGGCAGCGATTGAACTGTTGCGCGCTTGCGGGCGGCTCGAGGCCGGTGCCGCCATGGGGACGGTGTTCACCACCATGTTCGCCGTCGGCGTCGCGATGCTCGAGTGGTCCGACGTCGCCGATGGCTACATTGACGCCCGGCATGTCGTATTTGGCAGTCTCGAGACCGTGCTGTGGATGTCGCCCGGAGACCTGACGGCAGTACCGAGGCAGATCGTCACCCTCGCGGTCGTGCTTGCAATTCTTGCCGGTCTTTGCGGCTGCTTCCACAAGGAACTGGCGGTCTCGACCTTTGATCCGGCACTGGCCGCCCTGCTGGGATTCCGACCGCGTCTGGTCGCGATTGCACTTGTCACGGCGACCGGGGCGGCCGCCGTGGCGGCGTTCGAGGCGGTCGGCTCGATCCTGGTGATCGCGATGTTCGTCGGTCCACCGTGTGTCGCGCGCATGCTGACCGACCGCCTGTCCCTGCAGGTCTGGGTTTCGGTCCTGGTCGCCGCTGTCGCAGCCATAGTCGGATATGCCCTCGCAGCCTTCGGCCCGGGACTTTACGGAAGTCCGAATTCCCTGAATGCGGCCGGCACCATTGCCGTCACGGTCGGGATCCTGCAGCTGCTGTCGATGCTGTTCGCCCCGCGCTACGGCGCGCTCTTGGCAACCCGGCGGCGTCAGTCAAGCCAGTCGGCCACGAGGTAGCATGCCCTCGAGGCGGGAACCTCCGGGTGATGGTGCCGAAAGACCGAGACCGCGGACTTGAATGAAACTTCTTCTGTTGCGCCACACTCGCGCAGTCGCCGGTAGGCCGTGGTTACCGCCCGATAACAGACATCGGCGGGCGCGCAACCCGGATCCTGTCGCGCATCTTTCGAACTCATGTCAGGCTCCAGGCAAGACGATGCCGCACTGTAGCGAACCGGTCACGGCATGCAACGATTTTCTTGACAGGCGTGGCGTGCATGGATGTGTCCGACATCCTGCCGACGCGATGACCGGACGCATCGACGGCCTCAGCCGGCATCCGATGCCAGGCGCGCCGCTGCGACGGTCGCATCGAACGGCAGCATGATAGACTGGTGACGGTTGGTGAAGACACGGGCCGGTTCAAGCAGGGCCAGATCGGACCAGTCACCATCCGGCGGGGGACCCTCTCCGGCAAGCATTGCCCGCATGGTGTCGCGAACCCGGCGAATCTCGGCCACCTTCTTGCCGATCACTGCACGGGCGAAGATCGATGACGACGCGCTGCCGAGCGCACAGGCATCCACGGTCTGGCCATAGTCGACAATTACGTCGTCAGCGAGATCGATGTCCACCGTTACCGAGCTGCCGCAGGAACGGGACACAACCGTGGCGGTGGCATCCGGGTCGGCAAGCCGTTCGGTACGCGCAATCTCGCCCGCAAGGGCAAGCAAACGGTCCTGGTAGAGCTCGTCAAGCGCGGTCATGGATGTCGGGCAGACTCCTCGAATGCAAGGCGGGCCCGGGTACGGATTGCTCCCAGCATGGCACCCAGTCCGTTCTTGCGGGTCGGACTCAGGTGGTCCGCGAGCCCGATCTCGATGATGAAATCCGGTTCGGTCTCCAGGATCTCCCGCGGTGTCCGGTTCGAGTAGACCCGGAGCAGCAACGCGATCAGCCCGGAGACGATGGCGGCGTCACTGACGGCGCGGAAGACCAGCCTGTCCCCGGTCCGTTCGCCGACGAACCAGACCTGGGACTGGCAACCCTTGAGCTTGAACTCGTCACGCAGATACGCATCCGGCATCGTCGGCAACTTGCGGCCGAGGTCGATCAGGTACTGGTAGCGGTCCATCCAGTCGTCGAAGAACCCGAACTCGGCGATCAGTTCGTCCTGGGCCTCGCGGATGGTCTCCTCGGGCAGTGCGGGTTCGGCAACGGCGGCCATGCTGTCCGGTTTCTCCTGGCGAGGGTCGTCATCGGTTGCGGCAGACATGAGTATCCGCGTCGCCGCTGTCAATGGTGCAGTCAGAAGCCGGCACCGCGAGCACCGACCGGCCAGATCGTTTCCACGGTTCCGTTGCGGATACCGACGTACCAGTCGTGGAGATTGACCGTCGGGTCGCAGTGCCCGGGCACCAGGCGCAGTTTCTGTCCGAGAGCCAGTTCGGGTGCCCGCGGCCCCAGGGTCAGCGTGCCGTGCTCGTCCGAGGCGCCGACGTAGGTAACGTCCTCGAGGCCTGCCGGCCGCGGCAGGCCCGAATCGACCGAGGCCGCCTTGAGCCCCGCGTCGGTCACGGCGCGGTCGCGGGTGGGGCGGCTCATCACGGTTGCCAGCACGAACAGGCTCTGCCGGAAGGTGGCATCCTGTTCGCCGTCGGCATCGAGATTGAGTTGGTAGTCGGCATCCATGAAGCAGTACGACCCGGCCTGAATCTCGTTCCAGACGCCGGTTTCGGCCTCGAACGGGTAGGTTCCGGTCCCCGCACCTGTCACCAGCCGGCACGCGAGACCCGCCGCCTCGAGTGCGGCCACCGTCTCGCGTACCAGTTTGGCCGCATGCAGGATCGCCTGTCGCCGCTCCCCGTGGCCACGGATGTGCTGCGCCCGGCCCTGGTAGGCCTGGAGACCCGCGAAGGTCAGTGAGGGCGCGGCTGCCACCTGTTGCGCCAGCGTTACTGCCGGCGCGCCGGGCATGGTGCCACAGCGCTCGGCGCCGATGTCGATCTCGACCAGGACGTCAAGCTCGGTACCGAACCGCCGGGCGGCTGCACTCAGATCGGCGACGTTTTGCGCATCGTCGACACAGACCGCGATCCGTGCCTCGCGGGCTAGTGCGGCGAGTCGATCGATCTTGCGTTGCCCGACGATCTGGTTCGACACCAGGATGTCCTGGACGCCCCCGGCGACCAGGACCTCGGCTTCGCCCACCTTCTGGCAGCACTGTCCCACCGCGCCGGCAGCAACCTGGCGTCGCGCGATATCGGCCGACTTGTGGGTCTTGGCATGGGGGCGGTGCGCGATGCCGAGCGAGCGGACGGTTTCGGCCATGTGCGCGAGATTGGCCTCGAACACGTCAAGATCGATGATCAGTGCAGGGGTATCTACATCCTGCTCGGCCATGCCGATTTCTGCGGGTGGTCGCACGAACATGTCGGTCTCCTCCGCTGCGAGTGGTGTTTGCCGGACCGGTATACACCGCCGGCCCGTCGCGGTCAGGCGGTTCCGCTGCCGGGTATCGACCCGAAGGCGGCAAGCACGCGGGCGGCGGCCACCCGGGGCGGCACTCTGTTCTCGGCCACGGCCGGTTCGACCTGATCGAGAATCGCCTTGACCGCCTGGTCGTGATCAAGTGCGTGCATCAGCTGGCCGCGGATGGTCGACCACATCCAGCGAACCCGCTGGGCACGCCGCCGTTCGTCGAATTCGCCGGTATCGCCGAGAGTCCGGCGATGGTCGCCGATCCGCTTCCAGATCGTTTCCAGGCCCGCCCCGGTCAGCGCACTGCAGGTCTCGACCGGCGGGCGCCACGCCGGGCTGGCGGGGGTGATGATCTCGAGTGCCCGGCGGTATTCCGCGGCCGCGCGCCCCGCCGCCTCGGCCGTGGCGCCGTCGGCCTTGTTGATCGCGATCATGTCAACCAGTTCCAGCAGGCCCTTCTTGATGCCCTGGAGCTCGTCGCCGGCGCCCGGCAGCATCAGCGCGAGGAAGAAGTCGACCATGCCGGCGACCTCGGTCTCCGACTGCCCGACCCCGACGGTTTCCACCAGGATCACGTCGAACCCGGCCGCCTCGCAGATGATCATGCTCTCGCGGGTTGCCTGGGCAACCCCGCCGAGCACACCCGAGGTCGGCGAAGGGCGGATGTAGGCATCGGGATCGCGCCCGAGCTCCTGCATCCTGGTCTTGTCGCCCAGGATGGAGCCGCCGGTCCGCGCGCTGGTCGGATCGACGGCGAGCACCGCCACCCGATGCCCCGACCTGGTGAGCATCCGCCCGAAACCCTCGATGAAGGTGCTCTTGCCCACTCCCGGTACCCCGGTTATCCCGATCCGCGTTGCCGCGCCGGCATCGGGAAGCAGCGTGGTCAGCAGCTGGTCGGCGGTCCGCCGGTGGTCGGGGTGGCGGGACTCGACCAGGGTGATGGCACGCGCGAGCGTGGCCCGGTGACCGGCACGGACTGCGTCGGCGAGTGCCCCGACATCCGCAATCGCGATCCGGCGCGCGCCTTCGCCCGGCATGGCGCCGGCTACCCGGCGTCGACCGCGGCTTCCAGTCGATCGAGGAGGTCGAGCGCCGCCTCGGCGATCATGGTGCCGGGGGGGAAAATCGCGGCGGCTCCGGCCGCCAGCAGATCGTCGATATCGCCTGGTGGAATCACGCCGCCCACAACGATCATGATGTCGTCGCGCCCGTGTGCGTACAGGTGGTCCCGCAGTTCCGGCACCAGTGTCAGGTGGCCGGCGGCAAGCGAGCTGGCGCCGATGACGTGGACATCGTTCTCGACCGCCTGGCGGGCTGCTTCTTCCGGGGTCTGGAACAGTGGGCCGATGTCGACGTCGAAGCCGAGATCGGCGAAGGCGCTGGCGATCACCTTCTGGCCGCGGTCATGGCCATCCTGGCCCATCTTGGCGATCAGGATCCGCGGTCGCCGGCCCTCCCGGCGCTCGAACCGGGCAGCGCGCTCGAGTACCCGTGCCGCGGCCCCGGCATCGGTGCCGACTTCACCGGCATAGATGCCGGATACGGTGCGTGTCCGGGCCACGTGCCTTCCCCAGACCTTCTCCAGTGCATCCGACATCTCGCCGACCGTTGCCAGGGTGCGCGACGCCTCGACGGCGAGTTCGAGCAGGTTGCCGTCGCCGGTCCCGGCGCAGCGGGTGAGGCGGTCGAGTGCGGCGTCCACGGCGGTCGGGTTGCGTTCGGCGCGCAGCCGTTCGAGCTTCTCGATCTGCTGGCGGCGCACGGCGGCGTTGTCGACCTTCAGTACCTCGATCGGCTCGTCATCGTCGGTCCGGTAGCAATTGACCCCGACGATGGTCTGACGCCCGGAGTCGATCCGGGCCTGGGTGCGTGCGGCCGACTCCTCGATACGCATCGTGGGAATACCGGCATCAATGGCCTTCGCCATGCCACCGAGTGCCTCTACCTCGTCGATGTGGCCGAGGGCGCGGGCAGCGAGATCGTGCGTCAGGCGCTCGACATAGTAGCTGCCGCCCCAGGGATCGATCACCGAGCAGATGCCGGTTTCCTGCTGGATCAGCAGCTGGGTATTCCGGGCGATGCGCGCGCTGAAGTCGGTCGGCAGCGCGAGCGCCTCGTCGAGTGCGTTGGTATGCAGTGACTGGGTATGTCCGTGGGTCGCGGCGAGAGCCTCGACGCAGGTCCGGGTCACGTTGTTGAACACGTCCTGGGCAGTGAGGCTCCAGCCGCTGGTCTGGCAGTGGGTGCGCAGCGACAGCGACCGCGCGTCCTGCGGATCGAACTGCTTCATCAGCCGTGCCCACAGCAGCCGCGCCGCACGCATCTTGGCGATTTCCATGAAGAAGTTCATGCCGATCGCCCAGAAGAACGAGAGGCGCGGGGCGAAGGAGTCGATGTCGAGGCCCGCGTCGACCCCGGCCCTGACGTACTCGATGCCGTCGGCGAGCGTGTAGGCGAGTTCCAGGTCGGCGGTCGCCCCGGCCTCCTGCATGTGGTAGCCGGAAATGCTGATCGAGTTGAACCGCGGCATCCGCGCCGAGGTGTGGGCAAAGATGTCGGAAATGATCCGCATCGATGCCGCCGGAGGATAGATGTAGGTGTTTCTGACCATGAACTCCTTGAGGATGTCGTTCTGGATGGTCCCGGCCAGTGCCCGTCTCGGCACACCCTGTTCCTCGGCGGCGTGGATGTAGTGCGCGAGCACGGGCAGGACCGCACCGTTCATGGTCATCGAGACGCTCATGCGGTCGAGCGGAATACCGTCGAACAGTTCGCGCATGTCGAGTATGGAATCGATCGCGACACCGGCCATGCCGACGTCGCCGGCGACCCGCGGGTGATCGGAGTCGTAGCCGCGGTGGGTTGCGAGGTCGAACGCGACCGACAGCCCCTTCTGGCCGGCCGCCAGGTTGCGCCGGTAGAACGCGTTCGAGTCGGCAGCCGTCGAGTAGCCCGCGTACTGGCGAATGGTCCAGGGCCGAGTCGCGTACATGGTCGGGTAGGGGCCGCGCAGGAAAGGGGCGATGCCGGGCCAGCCACCCAGGAAATCGAGCCCCCGGGTGTCGTCCTCGGTGTACAGCGGCTTGAGTTCGATTCCTTCCGGCGTGGTCCACCGGCTGTTTCCGGCAGGTGGCGGACCCGGTTCGGGGCCGTGAAGGGAGAGGGTGCTGAAGTCGGGCAGGATGCTCATGGCCGGGTCATCCCGAGGTCGGTTGCAAGTCTGGTCAGTGTGGAGAGCATGTCATCACCGGCATGGATGAAGAAGTCGACACCGGCCGAGCGCAGTGTCCCCTCGTCCTCGCCTGGCCCGCCGGCGAGCAGCACTCTCGACGCCCCCGATGCCTTCAGGCCGGCCGCGGCCGCGGCAGCCGAGGCGGCGTAGACCGTGTCCGACGAGCACAGGACCACGAGGTCCACGTCGTGGACCGCAAGCGTGTTTCCCGCCTGTTCCGCGGTTTCCACCGGGACCTCGATCGCTCCGATACCGGCGGCGGCGAGGTAGCTCTTCGCGAACACGCTGCGCTCGGTATACTCGGCCGGTGTGCCCAGCTGAACCAGCAGGGCGGCCGGGCGCCGTCCGTAACGGGTCCGCCAGCGGTCGCTCGCGTCGCGCAGCACCTCGAAGGCTTCGCCAAGACGATGCTGATTCACGGCGTTCATGATCAACGGCTCGCCGTGTAACGGTGTCAGCAGCGTGGCGAGGTCCGCGCCCGCGGCCGCGGCCCTGACAAGTGCGGCGGGATCGCCGTCTCCCGGGACGTCGAACCGGCGTGCGGACCTGACGGGGGCGGGTGTTTCGACCTCGGCCAACGGGACGGCCGCCTCGTCGAGATCGGGAAACCGCGAGACCCCGGTCACCACGTCGCGGCCACGTGCAAGCGCACCCAGGCGCCGCTCCCACGCCTGTTCGAGCATGGTGGTGACACGGCCGCTCGCAAGCGCACGGGCCATGCCTCCGCTTCCCTCGAGGTCCTGGAACAGCGACCAGGCCTGCTCGGCGTAGTCGCTCGTGAGGCGCTCCGCGTAGTAGGAACCGCCGGCCGGATCCACGACCCGGGCAAGCCCGGATTCGCGCATCAGGATTGTCTGGGTGTTGCGCGCAATGCGCCGGGCGCGGGCTTCGGGAACTCCCAGGGCATGCGAGTAGGGCAGCACGGTCACACTGTCCGCACCTCCCACCCCCGCGGCGAGGCAGCTCGCGGTGGCGCGCAGGGCATTCACCCATGCATCGCGTCGGCTCATCATTCGTGCCGCGGTGGTCGCGGCCAGGGTGGTGATGCGCGCCTGCATTCCGCCGCCGGACGCCTCGATGATCCGCGCCCAGATCCGGCGCAGGGCGCGCAGCTTGGCGATCGCCTGGAACACGTCGGTGCCGACCGAAAGGCAGAACCCGACCTGGCGGGCAGCGTCGTCGACCGACATGCCGGCGTCGGTGAGCGCGCGCAGATAGGCGACACCGGTCGCGGCGGCGAACGCAATGTCCTGGGTTTCGGTGGCTCCGGCCGCGTGGTAGGCGCCTGTATCGATCTCGATCGCGCGCATGCCGGGCAGATGGCCTGCGCACCAGCGTGCGAGGTCGCCTGTCGCCTCCAGCTGGTCGGCCACGGGTGCCGGCAGCCGTCCGTCGCGTGCGAGGCCTGTGAGCGGATCGGCTCCGAACGAACCCGTCAGGCTTGAGGGCGGCACGCCCTGGCGGTCGGCGCAGGCGAGGAGTTGCGCCGCCGCGGCCGGCGTCGATGCCCCGGCCCGCAGACCGATCGCTACCGCGGCGAGGTCGACACCGTGGAACAGGACCAGCCAGTCCTCGAGCGAGCGCAGCACGATGCCATCGGTGCCGCACTCGGCCGGTTCGCCGCGCCGTGCTTCAGAATCGAGTCCGAGCAGCACCGCATGGGCGCCACCCTCGATGTCGGCGCGAATATCGGCATTGCCCTGCGACGGGTCGGGATGGCAGTGCAGCTGGCGAATGTCCCAGCGGTCGCGATCATCCGGACACGGGATGGCTGCACGCGCCGCAGCCGCACCCGGGGTCAGGTCGTCTGCCCGGTAAAGCGGCTTCAGTGTCACACCCTCGGGCGTGTCGGTCGAAAGCGCTTCCTCGACCGGTCGTCCGCGCAGCGCCCTGGTCGCGAGCTCTTCCCACTCGGCCCGATCGGGTGCCGCGAAACCGTCGGCAAGCGGTATGTCAGGTCCGGCGCTCATGGCCCGTGCTCCTGCCGGCGTATCCGGAAGGGATGCATGCCCGCCGCCCGCTCAGTCCTCGCCGGGGGGCACGGCGGATCCGCGTTGCCCGGCCAGAGGATCGCGCGCCGGAACCGTGATGTCGGCGGCCGCGTGGTGCAGGGAGCGTGACGACTCGTCCTGTTCGGTCTGCACGATGTTGCGGCCGAAGGCGCTGATCACCGGAATCTCGTGTTCCTCGAGCGGCCGCATGCGCGGCTTGCGGGCGAGCGCGGCCTCGATGAAGGGCGCCAGTTCGGCCGATTTCCGGGCCTCGAGCTCGGCTTCCCGCTCCTTGAAGTGCGGCATTACCTCGGCGGCGAACAACTCCATCGCCTCGCAGATGTGCTCGTGGCGGTTCTTCCCGCCCTGCTGGATGAAGATGACCTGGTCGACCCCGGCATCGGCAAACTCCTGAAGGTGGTCCCGCACCTCGTCCGGCGTGCCGATGCCGCTGCCCTTGCCGACATCGTCCATGCTTTCGCGTGCCCGTTCGAACTGCTCCCACAACGGGGTTACCCCAGGCTGGTGGTCGCCGAAGACGTAGTAGTGGCCGAGGGAGTAGCCGAAGTAGCGGAATCCGTCGGCACCGCGGCGTTTCGCCTCCTCCACATCGTGATGCACCGAGAACCCGGTGCACATGGCGATGTTGGCGTTGACCGAGTGGCCGATCGGAACACACTCGTCCGACCTGATGATCGCGTAGTACTCGTCCACCCACTGGCGTGCGACCTGCGGGTTGACGAAGGCGAAGGTCAGTGCACCGATCCCGGCGCGCGCGGCGGCGTGGATGGTCTCCATGCGCGAACAGGCAACCCACAGTGGCGGATGCGGTTGCTGGTAGGGTTTGGGCAGCACGTTCCTGCACGGCATCGAGAAGAACCGGCCCTCGAAACCGGGGTAGGGTTCCATGGTCATCATGTTGGCCGACTGTTCGGTCGCCTCGGCCCACATCGCCTTCTTGTCTTCCATGGTCACGCCGAAGGCGTCCATCTCGACCCGCGAGGCACTCTCCCCGGTACCCCAGTCGACCCGGCCATGGCTGATCAGGTCGAGTGTCGCGATCCGCTCCGCGACCCGGGCCGGGTGGTTGTACGGCGGCGGCGAGAGCACCACGGCGTGCCCCAGCCGGATCTGTTTGGTGTTCCGGGCGCAGGCGGCCAGGAACACTTCCGGGGCGGAGGAGTGGGAGTACTCCTCGAGGAAATGGTGCTCGTTCTCCCAGATGTAGTCGAAGCCCAGGCGGTCGGCGAGTTCGACCTGCTCGATCGCCTCGTGCAGCAGGTCGTAGTCTGATCTTTCCGTCCAGCTGCGCGGCAGCTGGTGTTCGTAAAGAAGTCCGAATTTCATCCGGGAGACCCCCTGTCAGTCATCGCCGCCGACGGCGGTTTCGAGCGCGGTGCGTTGCCTGCCGGGCAGGGCGGCGACGGCAAACGTGATGATCACCGCGGCTCCGGCTGCAACGGTAAACATGGTCGGAAAGCCGCCGCCACTGTCGTACAGCCACGAGATCGACGGGACCGCGGCGGCAGACACCGTAAAGGACAGCACGTACTTCACCGAAAATACCCGGCCGCGCCACGCATCCGGCGTGTGGCGGGCGATCAGGGTGTCGTTGATCGGAATCTGTCCGAACACCATCACCATCACCAGCACGGCGATCGCGACCATCATCCAGCCTTCGGAGTTGATGGCGGCGTAAAGCGCGATCGCCTGTCCCGCCATGAGGCCGAGGAAGATCGGCTTGATGGCGAACCGGTCGATGGCTCGTCCGACCGCGACCTGGGTGAAGGCCGCTGCAGCGTAGACCAGTGACGCGATCGCCCCGACTTCGGTGGCGGACAGCTGGTAGACGGCGAGGCGGTCATCGAGCACCTTGGGCATCGAGACCGTCATCGCGTTGAAGATGAAGCCGCCGATGGTGGTGGTGATGAACACCACCGCAAGGACACGTTTCCAGTCGAGCGACGGCGACGCATCGCGCTTGCGGGCCGCCCCTGCGGCGAGCCGGTCGGCGCGCGTCAGGCGGGTCCAGCCGATGCCGAGAACGATGGAGACCAGGCCCGCGGTCAGGAATGCCTCGCGCCAGCCGGCGAAATCGGCGAACAGGCCGATGGAAATCGCCGAGGCGGCGACTCCCATGTTGCCCCAGACCCCGTTCACGCCGATGCGGCGACCGACATCGCCACCGCCGCGGGCAACCATTGCAAGGCCGACCGGGTGGTAGATGGCGGCAAACATGCCGACCAGGGTCAGCGTGACCGCGATGTGCCACGACTCGGTGACCAGGCCGGTCAGGATCATTGCCCCGCCGATGCCGATGAAGAAGATCGACAACATGATCTCGCGGCTGAACCGGTCGGCGAGCCACCCGGCCGGGAGCGAAAAGGCGCCGAACGCGATGAAGCTGCCGGTCGCGAGCGTGAGCAGTTCCCCGTACCCGGCGCCCAGGTCCGCGGCTGCGAGCGCAGCCACGGCCGGGAACATCAGCATGAACAGATGATCGATCGAATGTCCGACGTTCAGGTAGAGGAACCGTGTTCCGGTCATCCGTCGTCTCCCCGGCACGGACAGCGGTCTCGCGGGACGGGCTGGTACACGTGCAGCATAGACCAGAACGCGCGGTGCCGGAACTCCGGGCACCGTCCCGGAGCCCGGACGTTCCGTCATCGCCACCGGTGCCGGCCGGGGCACGGGGCAGCCCGCGGTGTTGCGTGATCAACGGGAAGCCGGCCCGCAGATGCAGGACGGCGACAATGGTCTGCGGAGACGATACCAGTCGCGGGTGCATCATGGCCGCGCCGCGCCGGATCACGCGGTTCTGCGCCGGCCGCAGGTACCTCCCGACGGCCTGGCCGCACGCAATCGAGCGCGACGGCGGCGATCGGCGAACCCGGTCGGGCGACACGGCGTGGCGCCGCTCTGTGCGGGTACCGGGTTCGGTACGCCTGACCGGGAGCCGGGTGCACGCGACGCCCGGCGAGGTCAGCAACGTCCCTGGGCCGTTCCGATCGCCTGCCGACCGGGGCACTGTTCGATCCGGGAAACCCGCTGCCCGGCGCCGTACCCGGCCCGGGTCGGGATTAGACCCGTTCGATGACGGTCGCCATCCCCTGGCCGACACCGATGCACATTGTGCACAGTGCGTAGCGTCCACCCGTCTCCTCGAGTTCCTGGGTCGCGGTCAGGAGCAGGCGGGCTCCGGAGGCGCCGAGCGGGTGGCCGAAGGCGATGGCGCCGCCGTTCGGATTGACCCGCCGATCGTCATCGGCGACACCGAGCTCGCGCAGTGTCGCCAGCGCCTGGCTGGCGAAGGCCTCGTTCAGTTCGATCACGTCCATGTCGGAGGTGTCGAGACCCGCGCGCTCAAGCGCCTTGCGCGACGCCGGGGCCGGGCCGATGCCCATGATGCGGGGCTCCACCCCGGCCGTGGCGCAGGCCACCACCCTCGCACGTGGAGTGAACCCGTGTTCCCGGGCCGCAGCCTCGCTGGCAACCACCATTGCGGCCGAACCGTCGTTGACACCGCTCGCGTTGCCCGCGGTCACGCTGCCGCCCTCCCTGCGAAACGGGGTCGGGAGCTTGGCGAGGCCTTCCATGGTGGTGCCGTGGCGTGGATGCTCGTCGGTATCCACGATGGTGACGGCGCCGCGGCGCCCCTTCACCTCCACCGCAACCAGCTCGCGGGCGATGCGACCCGATTCCATGGCGGCTTGCGCCCTGTGCTGGCTTCGCAGGGCGAAGGCGTCCTGGTCCTCGCGCCGGACCTGGTACTTCTCGGCGACGTTCTCTCCGGTCTCCGGCATCGAATCCGAACCGTACATGCCGTCAAGCTTCGGGTTGACGAACCGCCAGCCGATGGTGGTGTCATAGATCTCGGCCGACCGGGCAAACGCGGTCTCGGCCTTCGCCATGACGAAGGGGGCCCTGCTCATGCTCTCGATCCCGCCGGCGACGAAGAACGATCCTTCGTCGGAACGGATCGCCCGGGCGGCGGCATTGACCGCCTCCATCCCGGAGGCACACAGCCGATTGACGGTTGCCCCGGGCACGTCGGGCGACATCCCGGCGAGCAGCAGCGCCATCCGAGCGACGTTCCGGTTGTCCTCACCGGCCTGGTTCACGCATCCGTAGTAGACATCATCCACCCGGGTCCAGTCGGCGCCGGAATTCCGCTTCATCAGTTCGGCGATCGGCACCGCCGCGAGATCGTCCGTCCGGACCGATGAAAGGGAACCGCCATAGCGGCCGATCGGTGTGCGGACGGCGTCGCAGATGAATGCCTCGGTCATTTCATGTCCTCCAGGAACCGCGGATGGTGCACTGCGGAATGGTCGCACGGGGGCGGAAGCGAGGTCAAACCGGCGGCACTCGCACGCCGGACTGCCGGCTGCCGACCTGTAGCCTGTCCGGATGCAAGGCATTGCAAGTGCGCCGCATGGCCGGAACCTGTCCGGGAGAGCCGCGCGGCGGAAAGGTTGCCCATGGCCCGGACGGGACGAGATCACTCCGGCAACCGGTGTCCTGTTTCCAGGGAACGCATGGCGCGGCTGCATGCTGCATCCGAGACGGTCCCGTCGGTCCCGGTTTCGCCGGTCCCCCGTCGGCAGCTCGCGTGGCCGCGGAGGCGCCGGCTCCGTCTTGAATCCCGGTCGACGCATTGGGTATGGTCTTCCTCCTGTGCCCGGGCACAACGCCCGTCACGACAGGGAACGCTGCGTGGAGACAGCAAGATGATCTATTCGGGATGGCGTGCGTCCGTTGCAGCAATGGTCATGGCGGCCGTGCTGGGCCTTACCGCCTCGGTTGCCCTGGCCCAGGACAAGGTTCGACTTGGAGCCCTCAGGTTCACCTCGCATTCGGGTGCCTTCGTGGCTTTCGAAAAGGGGTATTTCGAGGAGGAAGGTCTCGACGTCGAGTTTCACTTCTTCCAGGCGGCGGCACCCATGGCAGTGGCGATCGCGTCCGGTGACATCGACTACGGCGTGACCGCGATCTCGGGAGGCCTGATCAACCTGGCGGGCAAGGGGGCCATCAAGGTGATCGGGGGCGCTCTTGTCGAGGAAGTCGGCGTGGATGGCCAGAAGATCCTGGTATCGAACCAGGCCTGGGACGACGGAGTGACCACACCCGCAATGCTCGCCGGCCGGTCGTTCGGTATCACCCAGACCGGCTCGTCGTTTCACTACATGATCTCGCAGATCGCCGCAATGGAAGGCTTTGCGCTGTCCGAGGTCAGCCTGAAGCCGCTGCAGAAGGTCGGCGCGGTCATCGGCGCACTGAAGTCCGGCCAGATCGATGGCTGGACCATTGTTCCGCACATCGCCAAGGCACTGGCCGGCGGCGGGGCGGTCAGGATCATCGGCAATGTTGCCGACTACATCGACACCTACCAGGTGACCGCCATCTTCACATCCAGTGCCAACGCCTCGGACAAGCGAGACCTGACCACGCGGTTCCTGCGTGCCTATTCGAAGGGGATTGCCGACTTCAACGCGAACATGGTCGACCGGACCGGGGGCGAGGCGGGGCTCGAGAGCACCACGCGGCTGATCCACCGGTATGTCTATACCTCGCGCCCCTACGAGAAGGCGGCACCGTCCATCCGCAACGGTTCGATGCGGCTGCAACCGGACGCCCGGCTCAATCTCGCTTCGGTCAGGCACCAGCTCGAGTGGTTCAAGTCCGAGGGACTGGTGGATGAAGGGATCACCATCGACCAGCTGGTTGACACGAGCTACGTAGAGATAGACGACTGAGCACAGGGCGGACCGTGGCGGATGCAGCTGCGGATCGAACGCCTCTCGCACCGGTACGGTGACGTCGCGGTTCTTGACGATGTTTGTCTTGTCGTGGATGCCGGGCGCATCGCCTGTATCGTGGGGCCATCGGGATGTGGCAAGTCGACACTGCTCCGGCTGGTCGGAGGGCTTGAAGAGCCGGCCTCAGGCCAGGTCCTGCAGGTCGGTGAGCCGCCCGAACGTTCGCTGAACCCGCTCACCTACATCTTCCAGGACTTCGCCCTGCTGCCGTGGCGGACTGTGGCGGGCAACGTCAGCCTGGTACTGGAGGACCATGGGCTGTCGCGCGACGACCGCGAGGCCATCGTCGGTGACGTGCTGGCACGCACCAGGCTTGCCGATTTCCGCGATGCGTTCCCGAGGCAACTGTCGGGTGGCATGAAGCAGCGGGTGGCCATTGCCCGCGCCCTTGCCGTGCGGCCCGCGGTCCTCCTGATGGACGAGCCGCTCTCGGCACTCGACAGCCAGACCCGCGAACTGATGATGGACGACCTGGTCGACCTGTGGAAACGCGAAAACCTGACCGGGATATACGTGACCCACAACCTGCACGAGGCAGTACGTCTCGGTCACCGGATCGTCGTGATGTCACGCCGGCCGGGCCGGGTCCTCGAGACGGTCGAGATCGACTCACCGATCTGGGACCGCGATCCCTCCGACCCCGCGCTCGAGATCACGCGGCAACACCTGTGGACGGTCATGCGCGACGAAGCACGCGCCGTTGACCTGGAGCTGACCGGTGACTGACACCCGGGAACGCGCCCGTCGGGTCCATTTCCGCGGCGGCGGGTTTGCGCCCCGGCCCGTGCGTCTGGTCGGTCCCGCCGTGTTCCTGGTCCTGGTCGCAGCCTGGGAAGCGGGGGCCCGTACCGGCGTGATCTCGCCGCTGGTCCTGCCGGCCCCGAGCGAGGCGGTTGGCGCACTGGTCGAGCTTTGGGTATCAGGCGAACTGTGGGAGCACCTCGCCGCGTCACTCAGCCGGCTGCTGCTCGGATGGGTGAGCGGCACGGTACTCGGCGGACTGATCGGTCTGGCCATCGGGCTGTTCTCCCTGGTCCGGGCCGGACTCGCCCCGTTGGTCGCAGCGCTGTTTCCAATTCCGAAGATCGCCCTGCTGCCGCTGTTCATCATCTGGTTCGGTATCGGAGAGGAATCCAAGGTTGCGCTTATCCTGTTCGGAACCCTGTTTCCGACCGTGATCTTCACCTATGGCGGGGTTGACAACGTCGATCGCACCCTGATCCGGATGGGCCAGTCGTTCGGTCTCGGCTGGTTCTCGATCGTGCGCAAGATCATCCTGCCGGGAGCCCTGCCGGCCATCCTGTCCGGCATGCGAGTTTCCACGGCGATCGCCATCATCCTGATCGTTGCCGCCGAACTGATCGCGGCGGAACGGGGGATCGGTGCCTATATCCAGATTGCAGGGTCACTGTTCGCCACCGACCAGCTGATCGCCGGCGTGGCACTGCTCTCGGTGTTCGGCCTTACGGTGAACTGGATGATCGCGCGGGCCGAACGCCTGTTGCTGCGGTGGCGGCCGTGACCCGGGCTCAGGAATTCCGGCCGCGGACCAGGAACCAGCCGTTACGAAAGTCCGGCTTGCCATAGGTGAAGCTGGCGCCGTCGAACCGTTCGACGCTGCCACCGGCGGCAAGCACGATCGCGTGGCCCGCTGCCGTGTCCCATTCCATGGTGGGGCCGGTGCGCGGATAGAGATCGGCTTCGCCGGCGGCGACGAGGCAGAACTTCAAGGCCGAGCCGCGGGCAACCGAGGCGACAACGGGCAGACCCGCAATGTACTCCTCGAGTTCGGGACTGCGATGCGACCGGCTGGCAACCACGGTGAGCGCGTCCGGCTCGGCAACACGGGTCCTGATCTTCCGGCGCGCCCCCCGGTGCGGCTCGGTGAAGGCACCGGTGCCGGCGACCCCGGCCCAGATCCGTCCGTCAACCGGCGTCGCCACGACTCCGAGTGCCGGTTCACGATTCCTGACCAGCCCGATATTGACGGTAAAGTCGCCGTTCCGGCTGATGAACTCCCTGGTGCCATCAAGCGGATCGACCAGCCAGAACGGTCCGTCGGCGATCGTCGCCGCGTCTCCGGCTTCCACCCGTTCTTCCGAGATCACCGGGATGTCCGGGGTGAGCGCGACAAGTGCGGGCACAATGACCGCGTCCGCCGCATGATCGGCCGCGGTCACCGGAGAGCCGTCGGCCTTGTTCCTGATTTCCGCACCGGTGTGGTAGTGCGCCATGATCGCCTCGCAGGCCGCGCGGGCGATGGTGATGACGGGTTCCAGAAGGTCATCGTCGGACATCCGCTCGGCTCGCTCGCATCCGGTGGGGGGACAGTCCACATCCTACCGGTCGGGGTCTGGCTGTACAGGGCACAGGGCGGGGCTGCGCGCAACGGGGTTTCGGATCGGGCCCGATCCGCTAAGCTGCGCCAGCCGGACGGTGTACCGGCGCAAGGTACGGTCAGGCAGTCCAATCAGGCGAAGGCACGTCCCATGTCACGGAAACGTTTCGTTGCCGCGCTCATGCGCCACGAGACCAACAGCTTCTCCCCGGTCCCGACACCGCTGTCGTCATTCGGACGCATCGGGTCCACCGGCGCGCCGGCCCGGGGCGAGACCGCGATCAGGCACTATCGCGGCACCAACAACCCGCTGGCTGCCTACATCGACATTGCCGAGCGGGAAGGCGCCGAACTGGTGGTTCCCGTTGCCGCGAACGCCCACCCGAGCGCTCCGGCGGCCGACAGCGTCATCGATTACGTGGTGACCCTGGTGCTGGAAGAGATCAGGCGCGGATGTGACGCGTTGTTCCTCGATCTGCACGGAGCAATGGTGACGGAGGGGTACGATGACGGTGAGGGCGAACTGCTGCGGCGGTTGCGGGCCGAGGCCCCCGACCTGCCGATCGCGGTGGCCCTCGATTTCCATACTAATCTGACCCGTGATCTCGCGACGCTGCCAAGCGTGCTGGCCGGCTACCGCACCTACCCGCATGTCGACATGTACGAGACCGGCCAGAGGGCCGGCGAGGCCCTGCTGCGGGTCATGGCCGGGGAACGGGTGTCGACGGCCTGGCACTCGCTGCCGCTGTTGCCGCACATGAACGTGCACGCGCCATCGCGACCGCCAATGCAGTCGATCATGGACCGCGCCCGCGCCGCCGAAGCCAGCGGCGAGGTCATGCTGGCATCGGTGTTCGGGTGCTTTCCGCTCGCCGACATCGAGCACGTCGGCATCTCGGCCGTGGTGGTCGGACCGCGGGACCGGGCGGAACGGCTCACCTTCGACCTGATGCAGGAGGCCTGGGACAATCGCGAGGGGTTCATCTTCGAAATCGAACCGATGCAACAGTCGCTTGCACGGGCCGCGACCCTGACCGGGGGACCGGTGGTGCTGGTCGATCACGGCGACAACACCGGTTCCGGCGGCAACCAGGACGTGATGGCGGCATTGCGTGAGGTGCTTGCGCTCGGACTCGAGAATGTGGTCGCCGGCCCGATCGCCGATCCGGAGGCGGTCGCGCAAATGATCCGGGCGGGAGTGGGTGCGGACGTCGAGATCGAGATCGGCGGCAAGACCGACATGCCGGCCATGGGACTGACTGGCGAGCCGCTGCCGGTGAAGGGCCGGGTTCGGCGGATCACGGACGGCGTGTTCACCGTTACCGGTCCGATGATGACCGGGGTGACGCTCAGCATCGGGCGCACCGTGGTGCTCGATACCGGTTCGGTGGAGATCGTGGTCTCGGAGGACCGCTACGAACCATTCGATACCGGCTGCTTCACCCACTGCGGCATCGATCCGTCAGGCAAGGACTTCGTGCTGATCAAGTCACGCCAGCACTTCAGGGCGGGCTTCGAGCCGATTGCGCGGCACATCGTAATGGTGGCCGGACCCGGTCCGACGGCATCGGACTACAGCCTGTTTCCGTGGAAGAATCTCCGCCGTCCGCTCTATCCCCTTGACCCGGACATTCCGTCCAACCTGCCCAGCCAGGCGTGAAGGAGGCGCCCTGACCATGACGCTGACCATGCTGCAGCACGTCAACATCGTGACCGACAAGCTCGACGAGACGGTCACGTTCTACGAGGACATCCTCGGGTTCACCAACGGTGACCGCCCCGCATTCGACTTTCCCGGAGCCTGGCTCTACTGCGGCCCCGAGGCGGTGATCCACCTGATCGGGGTCGACGACCAGTCCGAACGCGGGTCGGGCGTGATCGACCACGTGGCGTTCGCGGCCGACGGCTTCGACCGGTACACGGCCTTCCTGACCGAGAAGGGGTACGAGCACGAGACCCGGCTCGTGCCCGGGGGAAAGCTGCGGCAGATTTTCATGCGGGATCCGAACGAGGTCCTGATCGAGCTGAACTTCGTGGCCGACGAGTAGTCGTCGATCAGTCCTGCGCCACGGTGATCACCAGCTTGCCGAAGTGACCGGCCGCGCGCATCGCATGGTAGGCGGCCCGGGCATCCGCAAGGTCGAAGCACCGGTCGATGACCGGTCGCATGCCGTGGTGGGCGATCGCCCGGTTCATGTCCTCGAACATGCGACGGCTGCCGACATACACGCCCTGCAGGCGCAGGGACTTGCGCATGATCAGGGTGGGATTGATCGTGCCGCCGGTCAGCACCCCGATCAGTCCGATGGAACCGGCTATCCGTGTTGCCGCAATCGAGCGTGCGAGTGTCCCGGCTCCACCGACCTCGACCGTGTGGTCAACACCCCTCCCGTCGGTGAGCCTGACCACCTCCCGATCCCACTCCGGGGTGCGCCGGTAATTGACCGTCGCCCAGGCGCCGAGTTCCGCGCACCGCTCAAGCTTCACGTCGCTCGATGAGGTGATGATCGCCCGCGCACCCAGCATGCCGCAGAACTGCAGCGCCATGATCGAGACCCCGCCGGTGCCCAGCAGGAGTACCGTGTCGCCCGGGCCGACCCGGCCGACCTCGACCAGGGAATGCCAGGCGGTGAGGGCCGCGCAGGGCAGCGTCGCGGCGTCCCGGCCCGACAGCCCCGGTGGCGCGTGGACCAGCCCGTCCTCGGGCAGGACCCGGAGTTGCGCAAGCATGCCCTCGGCCGTGCCGCCAAGAGCCCGGCCCATGTCGAGGGCGGTGATCGGGCCGTCGATCCAGCCCTGGAAGAAGGTGCCGCAGACGAGGTCGCCGGTCGAAAACCGGGTGACACCGTCCCCGGTTGCGATCACCGTTCCGGCTCCGTCGGAATTCGGGATCCGGGGATACGGGATGCTCCGGGGTGCCGGGTCCTCGATAGTGGTGAGGTCGCGGTAGTTGATCGAGGAGGCGGTGATCCGCACCAGGACCTCGCCCGGTCCCGGTTCCGGGTCTTCGCGTTCGGACAGGGTGAGGGCGTCGATGCCGCCGTCACCACGAATTTCCCATGCCTTCATCGCTCCGGGCCTCCCGTGGTGCCAGTGATGGGGTCCTGATGCAGGCGCTGCTGCCGCGGCTACAGGTGTCCCCCCGCGCCGTCGGATGCCTGGAACTCGTTGCGTGACAGCCCGAAGACCTGCCGGGCTTCGGCCGAATCGGCCACCGACCCGCCGATGCTCTCGATGATGGTGACGGCGCGTTCCACCAGCTGCCCGTTGCCGCTCGCGAGCTGGCCGCGCGCGATGTAGAGGTTGTCTTCCAGCCCGACCCTCGCGTGTCCGCCGAGAGTTGCCGCCTGTGCCACCATCGGGAACTCGGCACGCGAGATGCCGAAGCCGGACCAGGGTGCACCCTCCGGCAACAGGCTCTTCATGAAGCTCATGCCTTCCGGCGTGGCCGGGGCGCCCCACGGAATGCCGAGGCAGAGCTGGAACAGCGGGGGTTCGGCGATCACACCCTCACGGATCAGCTGGTTGGCGAGCAGCACGTGGCCCGTATCGAACACTTCGAGCTCGGGCTTCACTCCCATTTCGCGGATGCGGCCGGCCATGGCGCGCAGGTGTTTCGGGACGTTCACCATGGCGTGTTCGCCGAAGTTCATGGTCGAGACGTCGAGCGAGCAGATGTCCGGGCGCAGGTCGTCGACATGCTCGAGCCGGACTTCCGGTGAGCGCATCGTCGAGCCGGGCGCCATGTCGACCGGCTCGGTATCGCCGGGAATGAACCTGGCGCCCGGTCCGGTTGTCAGGTTGATGACCAGGTCGGATCCGCTGTCGCGGATGCGGGCCACCACCTCGCGGTAGAGAGCCGGGTCCATCGAGGGCTTGCCGGTTTCCGGGTTGCGCACGTGGATGTGGACCACCGCCGCGCCGGCCGAGCCGGCTTCGAGGCAGGAGTTTGCGATATCGACCGGGGTAACCGGGACCGCCGGGTTCCTGTCCGCGGTATCCGCGCCGCCGGTCACGGCACAGGTAATGATGGTCTTGCCCGACATGTTGTTCCCCTCCGCTCTCCAATGCCTGCCCGGCACGCCGCCGGTCCCCCCGCTTATGCCGGATGTGGTTTCTCGTCAATCGGACCGACCCGTGCTGACAGTGGTCCAGCGGTCATGAGTGTCCGTCATTACGGAAGCTGACGGAAAATACGCGCGGAAGACCCATGCCTTCGGTGGTGCATGTCTCGCACCTCTGCGCCTGTCTCGCAGGGCAAGGTTCACTGCCAGACCGCGAATCCCGGTGAACCTTGCAGGCCGGCAGCCGGTGGATGCTCCGGTCGTCGACAGGTGCCTGACGTGGCTTGCTCGTGCGCAATGCCCGGCGCGCGCGTTCCGACGGGTGATGTGGTTCAACTCATGCCGGGCGCATCGTTCTGCCTTGTACGTCTGTGCACGCTCGACGTTCGAAGACGGACAAAGGACGACGGTGAGCGTTTGCGTTGATCGGCTCTGGTTCCGCGCGAGAGAGGCTTCCGGTCCATTCCTGAAGATCGGAGGAGTTTCCATGGGTGAAAGATATATCGGCCACGACGGGTGCAGTGCCAGCAAGTGTATCGCAGCCACGAAGCGGCGTCGCCTGATGTCCGGTTTGGAGGTCCCGGATGGCACCAGGGCTGGCTTCTGCAAGGCTCGAGGCGCGCGTTCGAAGACGTTTCGGACTTGGCCCCGCCGCTTGGGTCTGGTCACGCGGAGCGAGTCAGGCACGCCCGGTGGCTTCGTCGAGTTCGCGGTCTCGTCCGGTTTGGTTCGGGATGCCGAGCTTTCGCTCGGCGATGGTGTCGCCCTTCGCATGTGGCGGTTCCTGCTGCCGCCGGCCCGCGTTCGACAACCGGTCGCGCCCGCTTGAGCGAACCTGTCATGTGAAGAGCCGAGTGAGTTATCCGCGCAAATTCGGGTCTTCTGAGGAAGGGGCTCGGCAATAACCACTACTGACCGCACAATATGCAAGTATTATTTGCAATATATCGACCATCAGGCTACAGTGGGCCATGATCAACCGCGAGATTGCACCCTGCCTGGTCGCGTTGTTCGAGCAGTACCCGTTCGTCACGGTGACTGGACCGCGGCAGTCCGGCAAGACCACGCTCTGCCGCGCCGCCTTCCCGCATTTCGACTATGTCAATCTGGAAGCGCCGGATCAGCGGGAATTCGCGGAG
>MPMT01000051.1 GCA_002238645.1 Alphaproteobacteria bacterium bin52
ACCGAGCTGAACACCACCGGGACGGTCTTCCCCGGAACCGAAATGCGCATGGTCTACGAGGTCGACGGAGCCCCGGAACCCGCCCAGACCGTGTCACCCAAAATCAGCAGAGGTCAGGAAGTCTGAAACTACGACGATATCCTCGATCACTACCGCCATGCCTGGAACAATCTCGTCTCACAGCCGGCACGCATCGCCTCTATCGGAAACAGAAAAGGGGCGCATGGGTTCTAAACCGCGACCGCTGGTATTACCCTGGCCGTCAGGCCGGAAAGATGTGCCGACGATCCCGCCGTTACCGCCCCTCCGCATTGCGCGTTCGCAGCCCGTCACTCTCAGTCCCCCCGTCGGGCGGGACGCAATCGTTGCTACGCACGAGGTTCCGCGTGTCCCGGATGGTATAGACAGTGCGGCCCTGGCCTTCAAAATACACGCGCGACATCAACTCCGCCAGCAAGCCGAGCAATACGCACAGGACCGCCAGTACGGTCATCATCGTGACGAGAAGCGGCAGGGGCGTGGCATTAAAGTTCGTCCCGCCGAACTTCAATGCGATCGCCCAAATGCCGGCGAGGAAGGCCAACAGTAGCGCGTATATGCCGAGCCTGCCGAAAAACTGCAGCGGCCGATCGAGCGCCCGGTTAAGGAAGTAAAGCAGGATCGCGTCAAGCAGCACCCGGGGAACCCGGCCGATCCCGTATTTTGAGTCACCAGTGGTCCGAGGGCGATGATTGACAGTGCACTCGGTCACCCGTGCGCCATTCCAGTATGCGTGAACCGGGATGAACCGGTGCATCTCTCCATAAAGATTCACCCGGTCGAGCACGTCTCGTCGATACGCCTTCAGTGTACAACCATAGTCGTTCAGTCGCACCCCGGTGATCCAGGAGATCATCCGGTTGGCCAGAACCGACGGGACGCGCCGCATCAGGAACTTGTCCTTGCGATTGCGTCGCCAGCCAGAAACGACATCGTACCCGTCCTCCAGTATTGCGACCAATCCGGGGATATCAGCCGGGTCGTTCTGACCGTCTCCGTCCATCGGGACGACGATGCGCCCGCGCGCGTGGCGGAAACCGGCCATCAGCGCCGCAGTCTGACCGAAATTTCGCCGGAATCGGATGACCTTGACGGCGGGGTCCTCTGCGGCCAGCGCATCGAGGATGTCGCTGGAGCCATCCGAACTTCCGTCATCAACGAAAATCATCTCCCAACCGCCCTCCAGCGGGCCAAGAGCTGCCTTGATCTCATAACAAACCGCTTGTATGGCTCCGACTTCGTTGAAGACGGGAATAACGACAGTGATTTCGGGCTGGATTGAAGGCATGCGCAGAGATCCGCGGGTTTCGGAACGGGTTGGCGAATGGAGCGCAACATAATACCGGAAACTTGCCCAGCGTACGTTCCGGACCTCTATTGTCGGGAACACGCGTGACCGAAGTCGTGATGTCCGGCGGCACGGGGCCTGGCCTTTCGCGCCGGATGGCAAAGGCGGCGTGGCATGTGCTGCCGTTGATCGGCCTCGTCGCTGTCTGGGCCACGCACCTGTACTACTCAGTGTCGCTTCGACCCGATGTCCTGTGGGAAGACGATTGGGCGGTATTCGGGATTCCTGGATATGCGAGACCCTTTGACCTCGTAAACATTTTCGGAACCCAGAACGATACCCTTGCCGCCTATCAGAATGCCCTGCAGTACCTGATGCTGCTGACAACGGACCTGCACTTTCCGTCCTATATCGCCGTTCAGAACGTATTTCTGCTGGCCTTCGTCGTTGCGGTTTGGCGTCTGCTCACTTCGATGGACCTGGGTCTTGGCCGCGGAAGCCGAATCAGCGCGGTCTTGGCGGCCCTTCTACTCGTGCCGGCTTTTGCAGGGACGCACCATTTTGACGGCACGGGGATGCGTTTCAATCACAATATGCCGATCGTCTGTCTGGCGTTGACGCTGTTGGCGCTTCGCACACCAGGCCTTGGCGCGGTCCGCCAGCCCATCGCGGGCTGCTTGCTGTTCCTGTCCGGCGCTGCCTATGTGTCGGGATGGATGTACCTGCTCGGCGCAACCATCGCGCTGGCACTCGTCCGCCTGTTCAACACGTCCGGTCGATCGTCGGCGAACCCTCGCACAGACGGATTGCCGAACAGGCTAACGATGGTGTGCGTTTGGGTCGCGTTGCTGACGGTCTCGACGGTGTCGATCTGGCTGAGTCACCAGACCAATTGGCTGGCTGAAACGGGGATCAGCCATGCGAAGACCCCGCTGGTTTGGCCCTCGGACATGCGGTTCTGGGTCTTCTATTGCATTACTGTCGCCAGAGGCTGGGGGCTGCCTGCTGCACCGTTCTGGGGAGTTGTTGCATTATCCGCGACAATCGCGCCGTTGATGGTGCTGGTTCTCCGACTGCCGCGAGGTTCCCGACAGGACGCCGCGGACACATTCGCGTTGGCCGCACCTGTGGTCGGCGCGTTGTTCGCACTCGCCATGGTTGCGGGCGGGCGGGGGCTGCTTTACGGCGCCGATTTCCCAGCCGTAGAATCACATGCGCGTACGCATCCCAAGTATCTGATGCACATGACCTTCGTCCTGCCCTTCGTCGCCGCCGCCTGGATGCGCACCATCGCCGGCGCTCATTGGACGGGGCCGGCGTGGCGGACCCCGGCTATGATCGGGGTCACGGCAGGCCATCTCGCGGGGTTTGTTCTTGGAGCCGATGGAAACCTGGCCGAACGTCTCGACTTTCGCGCGATTTACGGGCGGTCGGAAGCGAAAATCCGCGACGGTGGCCTTTGCATCGAGAACGCAGTCCGGCTCGCCCGCGCGACCGGACCGGAAGTTCCGATACGCTGTCCAGGAGTTCTGGGCACAAGGGAAATGCGCTACTTTATCCGAACAGCCGAACGCGCGGGCGTTGCTTCCATCGTCGCCGTGACGGACAAGCCGCCGGTCCCTGCGGAGCGTATCTCCGCCCTGATCGCCGAGGCCGCCTTTCCCCCGGCCGGGCGGATCGACATCCTCGAGACTGGGTCAACCTGGGTGCGGGTAGCAGGCCGTGTCCCGGCGTCGGGACACGGGAACTATCCGCACTGGGTCGCGGTTTTCGTTCCCGGTCGCTCGTTCTGGCTCGCGAGGACGACCGGCGGTAGCGGTGCGAATCGGCGGGCAGGACCGCCTGGCTCCTTCGAGGTTGTCGCGCCGACCAGATGGAAGGTACCGTTTGATGCCGTCCAGGTCTGGGCGCTCTCGGACCTGTTCGGAATGGGAGCGAGAGCCATCCGGGTTGGCAATCAGACGGGACCGCTGGTCGATCTCCTCGATGCACCGCTGATGGGCCCCAAAACCCGGGGTGGCAGTGTCGATGCCGTGCTTTGGACCCCTGTCTTTCGTAAGTTGGTCGTCCGCGGATGGGCGTTGACCGACGCCAACGACGATGGCCGGCAACTCCGCGTCCTGGCGCCGGGCGCCGTGTCGATCCTGAGATTCACCGAACAGGAGAGGCCGGATGTCGTCGCGGCCCACAACGGCGACGCGCGGCTTTTGAATTCGGGTTTTTCGGTCGTCCTGGAGTTTCCCAAAGGCGCGAGAGAGCCGCCCTGTGTCCGCGTCTGGTCGAAGGACCGCACATTTGGCCGGCGCGTACTGACCAGTCCCCCGGACCGGGACCCGACCGCCTGCACGAACCTGGGGGGCCGCCGCTCGATTTCTCGATGCGCCGCTGACGGGCCTCGAAATTCGGGGCTGCCATGTCGAAACCTTGCTCGATACCCCGTAGGTCGTGAGCTGACCGTCACTGGATGAGCATTGACCGACAACAACATCGCTTATTCCAGATCTGGAATAATGAATAGGCTCTTCCGCTTGCTGGCGCCGGGCGCCGTGTCCATCGTGCGCTTCACCGAACTGGAGAGACCGGATGCCGTCGCGGCCTACAGCGGCAACGCGCGGCTGCTGAACTTGGGCCCACATCCAGTCCGATGTGCAATCCCGCAGGTGTAACACCGTAGCAGAGCGGCGCGGCGGAGCAGCTGTGCTCGACCAACCCGAAACCAGACATCCCACCGACCCTGGCAGACTCCATGTAGCCGCCCAGACAAGCGAAGCGACGACCTCCGGATCAACCAGAGCCTCCTCGATCTCCGTCAATGCGCCCCTCAGACGCGACCTGAGAAATGCCCTGCCCCAGCCGCTTCCTGCATTGCACCCGGCTGCGGTAGTGCTTAGGGTATAAGTGTCCGCATTTTTCTACCGAGGCTGTGATGGGCCTGAACATCAAGAACGACGAGACGTGCCGGCTCGCGCGCGAGTTGGCCGAACTGACCGGTGACACCATGACCGGCGCGATCACCGCCGCGCTGCGCGAGCGCTTGGAGCGGGAGCGGCAGCTCAGGAATGCGGATACCTTGGCCCGGGAACTTCACGCGATCGGGCAGCGCTGCGCGAGCCTTCTGCGACCTGGACCCTCCGCAGTCGAGCATGGCGATCTGCTCTATGACGAGCGTGGCCTTCCCAGGTGATCATCGATACCTCGGCCATCCTCGCCATATTGCTCGGCGAGGCAGACGCAACGCACTACGAGGAAGCGATCGCAACCGCATGGCCGCGCCGCATGTCGGCAGTCGCGCTGCTCGAAGCGGCGATGGTGGTAGAGGGGCGTGGCGACGCGGTGGCGGGTCAGGCGCTCGACGCGGTGCTGGAGAAGGCATCCATCGAACTCGTCACGGTCACCGCCGAACACGCGGCCGCCGCGCGGCGCGCCTGGCGCCGTTTCGGAAAGGGCAACCATCCGGCGGCGCTGAACTTCGGTGACTGCTTCGCCTACGCCCTCTCCGAGATCACAGGTGAACCCTTGCTCTTCAAGGGATCGGACTTCTCCCGTACCGATGTCAGGGTCGCAATGCCGCCGGACTGGGAAGGTGACCCGTGAACAGGGTCCGGGCATTGCAAGGGAAGCCAGGAACGGCTTCGCCCTGCTCCTGCACACCGCCGGGCGCAACCCGTCATCATCGAGAAGCACGATCGGCCTGCGGTCGTAGTCCTGACCACCGAGGAACATGACCGCCTGTTGAGCTGCTGTTTTCGCGCAAGAGATAAACACGGCCGCTGGCGATGCTCCCATGGATATGGCGGCCTCTGCTGGCGGCGACCATCAGCACTGACCTTGCCGCGGAGGTGGGGATGCACCCCGAGAGGGCACGGCTGGTGTTCGGCATCCTCCTGGCTGCGGTGACTGCCGCCGCGATCAAGATCGTGGGGGTCCTGCGCATCGTCGCGCTGATGATGATTCCCGCCGCAACCGTCAGCCGCTTCGCCTCGAACCCGGAAGCAATGGCGGCCAGCGCCGCCGCCACGGGTGCCGCCTGTGTCGTCGGGGGCTGTTCGCCTTGGCGCAGTTCAACACGCCGTCCGGCCCCTCGATCGTGGTCGCAGCACTGCCGCTCTTCCTGTTGACCCGGCTGCACGCTCCACGGTGGCGCTGAACCGCAACCCCGGAGTTCGGGGCCGGGCACGGCACGGACACGAGGCGACCACGCCGGCAGGTCACCCCCTTTCAACGCAAACGCGGACCTGCCGGTGTCGACAACGTCTTCGCTCCGTCAAGAGCAGGGTTTTCCGATGGACTGCTCGTCATGGCGGAGCACTGCTCCGGTCGCCAACCGTACTCGGAAACGGTGCGCGATAACCGGGGAACCGGGCACCGCATCGGCATTGCGACGGATTGACAGGATCAGGAGCCCTGTGATTTCCGCGCGTCATCAGGGCGTGCAAACTCCGGCCGGAACGGCCGGAAACTCACCCCGAGCGCCTCCCGCGCCGGTTCGGAATCGAACACGAGGTCCGTGTTCATGCGCTCGAGCATCGCGAGGCTGTAGGCGGCACCGGTTGCGCGCAACCACACCGCCATGGCAAGCCGCGCCGGGCCGAGCGGCAGGTACACCACGATCGCCCGGCGTCCCGTCGCCCGAATGATGCGGCGCACCATCTCCCGGTATTCAAGGGTCTCGCTGCCCGGAATGACGAACGCCGCATCGACCGCTGCGGGAGCATCGCGGGCCGCCATCATGGCCTGCGCCACGTCATCGGCGTGTATGGGCTGGCGCAGTCCTCTCGCCGGCCACGCGAGGGGAACGAAGCCGAAGCGCCGGGCGACCGCCGCGATCGCGCTGACGTTACGGTCGCGACCGGGATCGTAGACCATGGTCGGGCGCAGGATGGTCCACGCAATTCCCCGTTCCCGGCAGTGAAGACTGACGGCGTGTTCCGCCTGCCCGAACTCCCATGCGAGCTCGCGCTCGGCCGGATCGGTGCTCTCCCCCTTGTACGCAGTGCTCGAGGTCCCCAGCGCGATCACCCGCCCAACCCCGGTCATGCGCTGCAGTATCGGCGGCAACGCCGTCAGCGGCGCCAGGCAATAGAGCACCGAACCGTCGGGCACCCGGATCTCATCGTCCGCCGGCAGCGACAGCCAGGTGAAGACATCCGGCACCGGGTCCGCCGGGCGCCGACTGCTGTAGCACAACCCGCCCGTCCCGCTCCCGGCCAGCCGGCGCAGCAGGTGGCGACCGACCACGCTGGATGGCCCGAGAACGACCGCGGTCACGGTCAGTCAACCGGGTGGCCCGGTGGCCGCCTCCCGTTGCCCACCGGACCCAGGCGGGAGCGACGGGAGGACAGGACCGGGCGCAGGGCGGCGCAGCTGCGGCGCCCGTACGCGACTGCCGTGGTCCATGCCTCTCCGGGTGTCTTCACTCGTCCCTGACCGGAACCGTGTACATGAGCGGCAGGCGCCCGCCATCCACGAACAGGGTCTGGCCGGTGACGTAGGACGCGTCGTCGCTCGCAAGGAAGACGGCCACCGATGCGATTTCGGCCGGGTCCGCCGGGCGCCCCATCGGCGTGCGGGAAAGCACGGTGCGCCGGGATTCCGGCGCGGAAAACACCATGGCCTGCAACAGCTCCGTATTGGTCGAGCCGGGCCCGATGGCATTGACGCGAATCCCCCGGTCCACGAGGGCCAGCGCCATGCCGGCGGTCATGTGGTTGACCGCCGCCTTGCTGGTGCAGTACGGCAACTGGGTTGCAATGACGCGCTTGCCCGCGATCGACCCGATGGTCACGATTGCGCCGCCGCTGCCCTGGGCCGCCATCTGGCGTGCCGCCGCCTGGCAGGTCAGCATGACCCCGTTGACGTTGACCTGCATCACCCGGTCGAAGTCCTGCTCGTCAAGCTCGAGGAAGTCCGCCTCGTGCGCGATACCCGCATTCGCAACAGCGATGTCCAGTCGGCCGTAGCGCGAGACCGCCAGCGCGACCAGGTCCCGGAGGTCTCCGGCACGCGTCACGTCGCAGGCCGTGGCCGAACAGATACCCTCATCATTCGAAATCCCGCGCGCCGCCGTTTCGGCCTTGCCGCCATCGATATCCGACAGCAGCACCTTCGCACCCTCTCGCACATAGCGCTCGGCGATCGCTCGCCCGATACCCTGGCCGGCCCCGGTCACGATCGCGACCCTGTTTTCGAGACGCATTGTCCCTCCGCATGGCAGTCATGGTGAAACTGCCGCACAATGGCGCAACCGGCGCGTGCTGGCAAATGGCCGCCCGGTTGCGGGATTCGGGGAAAATCGCTAGGAGAAACCGCCCTCCAGTCCCCGGAGCCACCGTGACCCCGCCACCTGCAGACACCGACAGCCCGCGTCGCGACCTGTTGCCCCCGGGGCTCCGCGACCTGCTGCCTCCCGACGCCGCCCACGAGGCGGAGACCGTCGAGGCGCTGGTACAGTGCTGCACCGGCCACGGATACGAGCGCGTCAAGCCGCCGCTGATCGAGTTCGAGGAGTCGCTGTTCTCCGGCCCGGGCAGCGCCATGAACGACAGCACCTTCCGGCTGATGGATCCGGTCTCCCGGCGCATGATGGGCATGCGCGCCGACATGACGGTGCAGGTCGCGAGGATCGCGACCACCAGGCTCGCCCACGTGCCGCGGCCATTGCGGCTGTGCTATGCGGGCGAGGTGCTGCGCGTGACACCCGACGTGATGACCGCCGAGCGCGAACTGGTCCAGGTCGGAGCGGAACTGGTCGGTCCGGATACCGCGACCGCCGACGTCGAGGTCATCCTGCTGGCGGTCGAGGGCCTGCGCTCGATCGGCGTGCAACGGATCTCGGTCGACATCACCGCGCCCGAACTCGCACCGGGCCTCATGGAGGAAATCGGCATCGATCCGGCTTCGAGACGCGCGCTGCGCGCCGCGCTCGACCGCAAGGACGCTGTCGCGGTCGCCCGGCATGCGGGTGACGCGGCGGCGGTCTTCACCCAGTTGACCGGCGCCGCCGACGCCTGCGAGCCCGGTCTTGCCCGGCTCGCCACCATCGACCTTCCCGGCGCGCTCGCCCCCCTGGTGGCAAGGCTGCGCGATGTCGCGACCCGGGTGTCGGCGGAGGAGCCCGGGGTGACCATCACCATCGATCCGGTCGAGAACCGCGGGTTCGAGTACTACTCGGGCATCGGCTTCAGCCTGTTCGCTCCGGGTGCGCGGTCCGAACTCGGGCGTGGCGGACGCTACCGGGTTGACGGCGATGAACGGTCCTGCGGCTTCACGCTGTACATGGAGGCGGTGCTGCGCGCCATTGCCGGTCCGACCCGCCCCGACCGCCTCTATGTTCCGCAGTCCGCCACGCGTTCGCAGGCCCGCCAGGCGCGGGCAGACGGATGGATCACCTGCACCGAACTCCTGCCCGCCGGCGATACCGCAGCCCGGGCGGCGGCTCTCGGCTGCACCCACGTCCTGCAGGCCGGCCGGCCCGTGGCACTTGCAAGTCTCGCCCACCCGGCCGGCAACGCGAAGTGAGGAACGTGCAATGCGCAACGTAGCGGTCATCGGTTCGCAGTGGGGCGACGAGGGCAAGGGCAAGATCGTTGACTGGCTGTCGGAACGCGCCGACGTGGTGGTCCGCTTCCAGGGTGGTCACAACGCCGGCCACACCCTGGTCATCGGCGGCACGACCTACAAGCTCAGCCTGCTGCCATCGGGCATCGTGCGTCCGAACCGGCTTTCCATCATCGGCTCCGGCGTCGTCGTCGACCCGTTCGCGCTGCTCGCGGAAATCGAGACCGTGAGTGCGCTCGGTGTGGAGGTGAGCCCCGATACCCTCGTCCTCGCTGACAACGCCACCCTGATCCTGGACGTCCACCGCCGGCTCGACGCGGCACGCGAGGCGCGGCGCGGGCGCGATCGCATCGGGACCACCGGCCGCGGCATCGGTCCGGCCTACGAGGACAAGGCCGGTCGCCGCGCGATACGCGTCGCCGACCTCGCTGAACCCGACACGCTCCGGCGCAAGCTCACGGCGCTGTTGGAACATCACAACATCTTCCTCGGTGCGGTCGGCGAGGAAACGGTCGGGATCGACGAGGCATACCAGGCGCTGGTCGACATCGCGCCTCGCATCCTGCCGTTTGCCAGCCAGGTCTGGCACCGGCTCGACCAGCTGCGCCGGCACGACAAGCGCATCCTGTTCGAGGGCGCCCAGGGCGTGATGCTCGACGTCGACCATGGTACCTACCCGTTCGTGACCTCCTCGAACACGGTTGCGGGCCAGGCCGTGACCGGGGCCGGCATGGGCCCGACCGCGGTCGGCTACGTGCTTGGAATCACCAAGGCCTACACGACCCGGGTCGGCGGCGGTCCGTTTCCGACCGAACAGTCGAACGAGATCGGCGAGCGTCTCGGCGACCGCGGTCATGAGTTCGGCACCGTGACCGGCAGGCGCAGGCGCTGCGGCTGGTTCGACGCCGTCATGGTCCGCCAGGCCATCAAGACCGCGGGCATCAACGGGATCGCGCTCACCAAGCTCGACGTGCTCGACGGGTTTGAGGAGATCCGCATCTGCACCGCATACGAACTCGACGGGCGGACGCTGGATCACTTTCCGAGCGGACCCGGGGCCCAGGCGGCGGTCAGGCCGGTGTACACGCCTGTCGATGGCTGGTCCGACAGTACCCGGGGCGCGCGGTCATGGGCCGACCTTCCGGCCAATGCCGTCAAGTACATCCGTCTGGTCGAGGAACTGATCGAATCCCCGGTCGCACTGCTTTCCACCAGCCCCGAGCGCGACGACACCATCCTGGTCACCGATCCGTTCCACGAGTGAAGGTGCAGCCCGAACGGCGGGACCGGTTCCGCCGAACCGAAACCGCGACGGCTTCCATCGCAGGCCAGTGAAGGCCTCTGCCCCGGCATTGCGCCCGGGACACGATCGGCAAACCTCTCGAATTCGACGCCGCTCCCACACCTGCTCAGGATCCGAAGTCCGGGTCGTCATCCGCGGGCACGGACATCCTCAGCATCTCGCCGGAAATTTCGGGTGAGGACGGCCAGACACCCTGCCTGGAGCCTGTGTGGAGCCTGTGTGGATCCGCCAGTTTCCGTGATCTTCCCGCCGGAAGTCAGGAGCGCCCCACGCCCCGCCTCGATTGATGAAAAGGCCAAATTCGAACGGCGGCGGAATGGAGCCGATCCATTCCAGGGCCTGACCACATTCCCGGCGAAGCCAGTTGTTCAGGTCACCTGCGTCGACCGGACCGCGGACATTCTCCGCATCTACCTGCTCCTGGCGCAACTTCGCCCGGGCCCGAAGTTCACCGACGATCATGTCCGGGCTTCTGCCGGGACTCTTTTCCGCAGCAGCCCACGCGACCGCCCCAAGCGGAAGTATGGTTTCCGAAATCGTGACAAGGTCGAGGATGTCGCGCGGCTCGCTCCGGTCTGCCGCCGCCAGGATCTTGTTTGTCGCCAGGTCTGTCGCGTGGAGCCGGTAGCCGAACACCTCGTCTCTTTCCGTCGGGAAGAACCTGTAGTCGCTGTCGACAGCCCAGTCGATGGCCGTCGCCGCTCCGCCCGCACTGACCACGGCTCGATAGAAGGCAGGATCGCGTCGCTTCCATTCGACGGAAAGACCGGATTTCCCGAGTGAGGTTTCGTCCCGTGTGACAACCTGGAACAACGCCTCTTCCCTATCCGAAAACAGGTCTATGTCACTGGAATAGCGACCCGCTTCCGCGTTGAGCACGCTTCCACCAGCAACGTCGTTCTCCGGGCTTCTATTGCTCGAGATGATGTGAAGGATGCGCTTCTGAAGGGCGGTCAATGGCATCGCACATGCTTTCAAGCCGTCGGGCGAAGGCGTACTCTTCCTTCCACCCCTCCCGCTTCAGGGCGCGCGCAACAATACGCAGGTGCTCGGCATTGGGTGTCTCGACAGGTTTCAAGTGCCAAAGGCAGGGTGTCCCGAAGCGCGAAAATGCCTCCAGATACAGCCGCTCCATGTCGTGGCTTCGGGAGATGTCCGCCATCTCATCCGATCGGTTCGCACTCTCGGTGTGCATGGGCTCCTTCTTCCTTCTCCACGCGCACCGTGCGGTTTCCTGTTCTTGCGTCTGTCACGCCGGAACACGTCCCGGTATAGCGCATTTGCCGGAACCTGTCGGATCGGCGCCAGCTTCCTGCTCATTGTCGAGCAGACCGGTATCGGCAAGGACCGTGGCGATGGCGTCACGCGACACACGCTTGCGGCGCAACGCGATCCCCTCCGGGCTCCGGTCGGGATCCTTCCCCACCGGAGTCCTCGCAACCCGGTACACGGCCGGGATCAGGATGCGCACGCCGGACCGGACTTCGACACGCGGTCGTGATCGCAGGCGCCGCCTCGATGCCGGCCGCCTCCGGGCCAACCGCGATCGAGGCGTACGCCGGACCCGTTTATCATGCCCGCGGCCGAAGTCGTCCCGGGCGAGTGTATTCAGGTCCGCGGCCGGCACCCTGGCAATGGCTGCTCCGGAGAACGGGACCGGGTGGCCGGGTCAGAACCGGCAGTCCGACTCCGCCTCGTCGGGACCCAGGGTGTCGAGGTGGTTGAGCCGGTGTTCGAAGCCCTGCATCGGCGCGCGCGCCACCACCCAGTTCTGGGTGACCAGCAGGATCGGCTGGCGCAACTGGTTGTTCCATCCCCGGAAACTCGATGGCGCACCCTTGAAGGCATCGAGGCTGAGTTCCGGGCCCAACAGGAACTCCCGCACCGTTTCGAACCCGAAACTCCGCGTCCTCTGCACCGCCTGGGCGATCGCCTTGACCGCCACCCAGGCACCCCAGTCGTAGTCCCGCATCTCGCGTCTGGCCCGCTTGCGGAAACGGTTCTCCAGCTGCGGCGCACCATGCCGCTCCCACGCCCAGTGCCAGGCCGCGGCGGCCATGCCGGCCGATCCGAACACGGGGCGCGCCAGGACGGTCCCGTAGGGTACCGCGCGGGCAAACTCCCCGTCGGCGTCGGCGACGAAGACCGCGTCGTGGGAGACGCCGCCGGTCAGCAGGACCACGTTGTTCTGCGACCTCTGGCGCGGATCTTTGCCGGGCACGAAGTCGCGGGTATCGACGATCGAGAGCCCGAACCTCCTGGCAGACACGGCAAAGGCAGCACCGATCTCGCGGTCCTCTTTCGCCGGTCCCCGCAGGACCAGCACGTCGCGCCACTTCTTGAAGGCGAGGAACTGCGCCAGCGCATCCGTCATCATGCGATGGCTCGGGATCACATGGGCTACGTGGGACGCGCAGGCCGCACCTCGCAACCGGTCGGCGCGCGCTGTGGCATTCAGCAGCAGGATGTCGCGGCCCGCGGTTTCTCCCGCCACCTCCTCGAGCACCGCCGCCGGAAGGTCGGTCACGAAGAACCGGACCCCCTTCTCCTGGAGCGCCCCGATCCGGCGCACCAGGTGTCCGACGCTCTTCCCCTTCACCCGCTTCAGCGCAAAGGTCACCCCGGCCGCCGCTCCGTGGAACTTCACCTCGTCGATCGCAACCCGCGCACCGGAGACGGGACGGCCCAGCGGCTCGGTCAGGTACCGGGCCCAGGCCCGCGTCTTCGCGTAGCGGGCGTCCTCCTTCAGCTGCAGGTAGCCGATGGTGAACTCGCCGGCCCGGACAGCGACGGTATTGAGGAAAAGCGCGGCTGCCAGGAAGACCAGCAGCCGCAGCCGGCCCCGATCAGTCATCGACCAGGACCGTGTGCGGGACCCGTCCGACCCGGATCGACTTGAGAACCCGGCGCTCGGCGACATCGATGATCGAAATGTCGTCGCTCAACCCGTTGGCGACGAACAGCAGGCTGTTGTCACGGGTCAGCGTCAGGTTCCACGGCCGGTGCCCGACCAGCACATAGTCCTCGATCTCGCGCGTTGCGACATCCACGAACGCCACGTGGTTGGCCCGGCCAAGGGCGACGATCATGGTTGCCCCGTCCGCCGTCACGGTGATGCCGACCGGTGTGACGTCCTCGGGCCGCATGCCGCGCGGCAGGAACTCGAGAGTGGCCTTCTCGGCATAGGTTGCGCCATCGAACACCGTGACCGAGGCGCCGAGCTCGTTGGTCACCCAGAGTTCCGCGCCGTCCGGTGTGCGCGCAAACCGGCGCGGCCTAGTCCCCGCTACCACGTTGTGGGTGATCTCGCCGGCCTCGAGGTCGACCACATGCACGATATTGGCCACCTCCGAGGTCACGTACACCCGCCTGCCGTCGGGATCGGCCATCACGCCTTCAGGCTCGGCGCCGGTCTCTATGACTGTCAGGCCCGGGACACCGCCGAGACCGTTCTCGTCGTCATCGTCATCGTCGTCATCGTCGTCGTCATCATCATCGTCATCTTCACCCTCCGGCTCGGGTGCGGCGACGGTGAGTTCCGGCTTTTCCCCTCGTTCGGCGAAATGCTCCTCGAGGTCGAGAATGCCGAGTGCGGAGTCATCCTCGAGCGAGATATACATGCGCCGGCCGTCGGCGCTGAGGTCAAACAGCTCCGGGTCGCTGACCGCCGCGATCCGGTCCACCAGCGACAGGGTGGCGACATCGATCACGTCGATCGCATCTCCGTCGCCGCAGGCGACATAGATCAGGGTCCTGTCGGTATTGAACTGCAGGTGCCGCGGCCGTTCCGCGGTCGCGATGCTGGCCACCGGCGTGTGGGTCGAGCCGTCAAGCACGAGCACCGCGTTGTCCTTCTCGCTGCTGACGAAGATGTAGCCGGTATCCCTTGCGGCCGCGGTCCCGCAGCTTACCGCGGTGAGCGCCGTCGCCGCGAGCAGGGCCATGCGCCAGGTGCGTCGATCAGACATGACCGGCCACCCCTCCCTGGTCGGTTCCAGCAGCAAATCAGCCCGGTGGACCGCCGCGCCGGCGGGCCATCAGCCCCCTGCCCGGATCATAGGCAAGAATCGCCGCGCCGAGAACGATGATCAGCGTCCCGGCCACCACCGCGCTCGAGACCGGTTCCCAGCTCAGGTAGAGCGCAAAGCGGATGATTTCCACACAGTGGGTGAACGGATTGAACAGCGCGATCTGCTGCAGCACCCAGCTGCTCTCGGCGATCCGCCACAGCGGATAGAGCGCTGAGGAGGCGAAGAACATCGGAAAGATCACGAAGTTCATCACCCCGGCGAAGTTCTCGAGCTGACGGATCATCGACGACATCAGCAGGCCCAGTGCGCCGAGCAGCAACCCGGACAGCACCAGCGCCGGCAGCACCGCGAGGTAGCCTGCGAGCGGGACACGGACATCGATCACCCAGGCGATCGCCAGGAAGGCATAGACCTGGAACAGCGAAATCATGACCGAGGCCAGCAACTTCGAGGTCAGCAGGTACCAGCGCGGGTAGGGGCTGACCAGCAGCGTGCGCATGCTGCCGGATTCCCGGTCGTAGACCATGCTGAGCGAGGACTGCATGCCGTTGAACAGCTGGACCATCGCGCACAGTCCCGGCAGCACGTAGACCTCGTAGAGGATGTAGGTCTCGTACGGCGGCGTGATCGACACCCCGAGAATGGACCTGAATCCGGCGGCAAAGATCAGCAGCCACACCAGCGGGCGGACCAGGGAGGCGATGAAACGCTCGCGCTGGTGCACGAAACGCAGGGTCTCCCGCCAGATGATCCCCCACAGACAGATGAGCCAGCCACCCATGGTCAGCGCTCCGTCAGCGCAAGGAACGCCGAGGCGAGATCACCGTCGCCCGCGAGTGCGCGCGCCGTCGCCCGCGCCCGCACCTCGCCGCGGTGCAGCACCACCACCGGATCATCGGGCTCGATCTCGTCAATGAGGTGGGTCGCCCACAGCACGCCGATCCCCTCGGCACGGGTCCGCTCGTGCAGGTGGGTCACGATCGCGCGCCGCGACTTCACGTCGAGCCCCGCCGTCGCCTCGTCGCACAGCAACACCGTCGGGCGATGCGTCATCGCCCGCGCGATCTCGACCCGGCGCGCCTGCCCGCCGGAGAGCGTGTTGACCCTGCGGTCGAGAACCTCGGTCATGCCGACCTGCTCGAGCAGCGCCGCTGCACGCTCAAGCGTGCGGCGAGGCGATATCCCGTGCAGGGCCCCGTGGTAGACGAAGTTCTGGCGCACCGTGAGCGTGGCGTCGAGCGAGCGGTTCTGGAACACCAGTCCCATGGTCGCGAGTGCGCGGTGCGGTGCGTGGCGCAGATCGTCTCCTCGGACCCGGATCCTGCCCGCCCGGTTCGCGTAGAGCCGGGTGACCAGGTTGAACAGGGTGGTCTTGCCGGCGCCGTTGACCCCGAGCAACGCGGTGAAGGTGCCGGCCTCGACCGTGAAGGAAACGTCGTCGAGCGCCACCACCTTTCCGAACCGGTGCCCGACACCGTCAAGGTCAAGAACGGGCTGCGCACCCGCATGCTGTCGCGCGTCTGCCATCGGTGTCCTGCCCGCCCCTCCCCGGACTGCCCGTTGCGGGCAACAGTGGTATCATACGCCCGGCCGTTCCCCGCAGGAGACATTACGATGCGCATCATGCACCTGGCCCTGGCTGCCCTTCTCGGCCTTGGAAGCGCGCTCACCGCCCATGCCGAGACTCCGGTGCTGCGCATCGCGGTGCTCAAGTTCGGCACCGTCAACTGGTTGATGGAGACCGTGACCCGCAACGGTCTTGACCGTGCCGAGGGCTATCGGCTCGAGGTGATCGGGCTTGCCGGGTCGCCCGCCACCACCATCGCCTTCCAGTCCGGCGACGCTGACATGATCGTCAAGGACTGGATCTGGGCCCTGCGCCAGCGCGAGGGCGGAGCCGACGTGCGGTTCTCGCCCTACTCCACCGCCCTCGGGGCGCTGATGACCCGGGGCGACGTGTCCGGACTGTGCGAGCTGAAGGGGCGGCGCATCGGAATCGTCGGCGGCAAGCTCGACAAGAGCTGGCTGCTGTTTCAGGCTCGGGCGCGGTCCGAGTGCGGGTTCGAACTGGCCGAGGTGGCTGACGAGGTCCTGTTCGGCGCTCCGCCGCTCATGAGCCGCCAGCTCGATACCGGCGATGTTGACGCGGTCTCCACCTTCTGGCACTGGGCCGCGCGCATGGAAGCCGGCGGCAAGACCCGAATGCTGGGCGTCACGCCGACCATGGCATCGCTCGGCATCGATCCCGCGCCCGCCTTCATCGGTTTCGTCTGGGATACGGGGACGGTCGATGCCGGGCTCTCCGGCGCCTTCCTGAAGTCCGTGGCGGCAGCCCGCCGGTTGCTGCTCACCGACGATGCGGCATGGGAGCCGCTTCGCAAGCGGATGAAGGCGGACGACGAGAAGACCTTCACCCTGCTGCGGGACCGGTTCCGCGAGGGCATCCCGCCGGACTGGACCCCCGAGGCGACCGACGCGGCGGCGCGCCTGCATGCCATGCTGATCAGCGAGGCCCCGCCCGCCTTCCGCAAGCAGGCCGGAACCTTTGATCCGGCGGTGTTCTCCACCCACTAGGCCCGGAACGGTGAAACCGGCGGTCACCGCTTCCCGCCGGGCCGCGATTCAGGCAGGCTCGCTGGCCGGACTGGTGGCGCTGTGGTGGGCGGCCGCCACCGCGGCGCAGTCGCCCGCCCTGCCCGGCCCGGTCGCGGTCTGGGCCGCGTTCCTGGAGCAGGTGGCAACGGACGGTTATTTCGGCCACCTGGCGGCAACCCTGGCCCGGGTAGCCGCGGCGTTCCTGCTCGCCATGGTGATCGGCTCCGCGCTCGGCATCTTTCTCGGCTCGCGTCGCCTTGCCGATCACCTGTTTGGCGGCTGGCTCGTGTTCCTGCTCAACCTCCCGGCGCTGGTGGTCATCATCCTGTGCTACATCTGGTTCGGCCTGACCGAGGTCGCGGCCATCGCCGCTGTCTCCATCAACAAGATCCCCAATGTCACCGCGACTCTCCGCGAGGGCGCGCGAGCCCTCTCGCGCGACCTCGACGAGATGGCCTGGGTGTACACCTACTCGACCACCCGCAGGATCCGGCACGTGATCCTGCCGCAGATGGCCTCCTATTTCGCCGTCGCGGCACGCAACGGCATGGCACTGGTGTGGAAGATCGTGCTGGTGGTGGAGTTCCTCGGCCGGCCCAATGGCGTCGGGTTCCAGCTGCACACCTACTTCCAGCTGTTCGACGTCGCCACCATCCTCGCCTATGCGATCGGTTTCATCATCGTGGTGCTCGCGATCGAACACCTGCTGTTCGAACCTTGGGAACGCTACGCCACCAGGTGGAGGCGATGACCGGGCTCGCGGTCGACATCACCGCCAAGCGGTTCGCGTCCGCACATGTCCTCGGCGAGTTCCGCTTCACCCTCGAGCCCGGCGAGCGCGTGGCTGTCCTCGGCGATTCCGGGATCGGCAAGAGCACGCTGCTGGCGATGATCGTCGGCTACGACAGCGACTTCGAGGGCCGGATCACCCGGCCGGCCGGACGCGCCGCCATGGTGTTCCAGACCCCGAGGCTGCTGCCCTGGCGCACGCTTGCCGAGAACATCGCCGTGACCCCCGGGGCGGGGACCCGGGCCCGGGCCCGGGAGCTGCTCGCCGAAGTCGGACTGGGCGCGGCGGCCGAGCAGTACCCCGAGACGGTTTCGCTGGGCATGCAGCGCCGTGCCGCCCTGGTGCGCGCGCTGGCAATCTCGCCGTCGCTGATCCTGCTCGACGAACCCCTGGTCTCGCTCGATCCCGAGACCTTGACCAGCGTTCGCGATCTGATGGTGCAGATCCTCGATCGCACACTGGCAACCTGCGTCATGGCGACCCACGACCGGCGCGAGGCGCTGGCCGTCGCCGACCGCCTGATCGAACTGGGCGGGCGGCCGGCGCGGATCACGTCCGACCGGCCGACCGGCCTTGCGCGCGCGGAACGTGGCGATCCCCGAGCGATCGACGCCGCCCTCGCCCGCCTGTTCCCGTCGCCCTGAACGGGCGGGATCACCCGCGCTCGCGCAGGACGCGGGCCCGTTCCCGCTGCCAGTCGCGGCGCTTCTGGTCCTGGCGCTTGTCGACCTTGCGCTTGCCGCGTGCCACCCCGATCGCCAGCTTGGCGATGCCGCGGGAATTGAAATACAGCCGCAGCGGGATCAGGGTGCAGCCATCCCGCCGTACCAGGCCCAGCAGCCGGTCCCGTTCGCGCGCATGCACCAGCAGGGTACGCGGTCGCTTGGGAGCGTGGTTGAACCTGCTCGCGTTCTCGTAGGCCGGAATGGTGGCGTTGAACAGTGTCAGCACCCCGGCGCGGTCACCCGCGTAGGCCTCGGCGATGCTCGCCTTGCCCTGTCGCAGGCTCTTCACCTCGGTTCCGACCAGCATGATGCCGGCCTCCACCACCTCGTCGATGAAGTAGTCGTGCCGGGCCCGACGGTTCTGGATCACCGGGTGGGTTGCTCCTCCGTCGGGCATGGCTCACTCCGCCGCTCCCCGGGCTGCTCAGTTGAGCAGTCCGGCGTAGCGCATCGCCGACTCGACCTGGCGCTTGCTCGAGTCCGCGATTTCGCAGATCGGCAGCCTGGCATCGGGCTCGCACAGGCCGAGCAGGCTTGCCGCATACTTCACCGGGCCGGGGCTGGTTTCGCAGAACAGCGCGTCGTGCAGCGGCAGCAACCGGTCGTTGATGACGCCGACGGCCGCGAAGTCGCCGGCCTGCCAGGCGTCGTGCATGGATGCAAGCGGCCCGGGAGCTACGTTGCAGGTCACCGAGATGCAGCCGTGCCCGCCCTGCGAGAGATAGGGCACCACCGTCGCGTCCTCGCCCGACAGCTGACAGAAGTCGGGACCGATCTCCAGCCGTGTCTTGAGCGGGCGCACCAGGTCCTGGGTGGCATCCTTGACCCCGACCACGTTCGGGTGATCGGCCAGCCGCTTCATGGTCGCCACCGACATGTCGATCACGCTCCGCGGCGGGATGTTGTAGATGATGATCGGGATGTCCGCCGACTCGGCGATGGCCGTAAAGTGGCGGTACAGGCCTTCCTGCGTCGGCTTGTTGTAGTACGGCGTCACGTGCAGCGCCGCGTCGGCGCCGGCGTCCTTGGCATGCCGGGTAAAGTCGATCGCCTCGGCGGTCGAGTTCGACCCGGCCCCGGCGATCACCGGCACCCGCCCGCCGGTCTCGTCGACGCAGATCTCGACGACACGCTTGTGTTCGTCGTGACTCAGTGTGGGCGATTCGCCGGTGGTTCCCACTGGAACGAGACCGTCGGTCCCTTCCTCGATCTGCCAGTTCACCAGCCTGCGGTACGCCGGTTCGTCCACGGCACCGTCACGAAACGGCGTGATCAGGGCCACAAGCGATCCCTTGAACAAGGGATCTCCGGCATTGTAGGTCATCGTGTGTCTCCTTCGTCGGCGCAGTCACGCCTGCGCGGGATCCGAACCATACGCCGGGCCCGGAATGGCGACAAGATCCGGTCGTGTTGCCGTGGCTTGCCCGGCACCCGTAGACTCGCGTTCCTGATGGCCGACGCTTGAGTAACCTGATGGCCGACCTCGAGTATACTGTACCGGGCAGCTCGACCGCGGCCAGGTTACGCTGCCTGTCCGGAATCGTCCTGCTCGCGTTGGGCCTCGCGGCGGTCCCGGACTCCGGGGCAGCCCGCACGGTCCCGGTGCCGACACTGCGCTCCACACCTGCCGCTGCCGTCCCGATCCCGGTCCTGCGTCCGTCCGGCACGCTGGGACCCCGCTCGCTTGCCGTCTACAGGCGGGCATTCGCCCTCGCCGACAAGGGGCGCTGGCGCGCCGTGCTGCGTCAGCACCGCGCGCCGGTCCGTCCCGAGCTTGAGCGCGTGCTGCACGGGCTGCGTCTCGCCGATCCTGCGTCCGGCACGAGCTTCGCGGAGATCGTCGCCTTCCTCGACACCGCCCCCTTCTGGCCAGATCGGGCCACACTCGAGATCAGGGCCGAGGACACGATCAGCTCCCGGATACCACTTGCTCGTCGTCTCGCTTGGTTTGCCGCCAATCCGCCCAGGACCGCCAAGGGCCACCTCGCTCTGGCCGGCGCGCTGAAGCAGGCGGAACGGATCGGGGACTGGACCAGGACCGTGCGGGGGATCTGGAAGCGGGTCCCCCTCAACCGGACCGACACCCGCCGTTTCCTCAGGGCGCACGGCCACGCGCTCACCCAGGACATGCACTGGCCCCGGCTCGACCGGATGCTTTGGCTGGGGGCGATCAGTGCCGCGCGCGCCACCATGCCCCTGGTCGACCCGGACCTGCGGCGGCTCGCCGAGGCCCGGCTTCGCCTGCGCCAGAACAAGCCGAATGTCGATGCCGCGATCCGCCGGGTGCCGCGTCGTCTCAGTGGGGACCCCGGGCTCGCCTACGAGCGGCTGCGCTGGCGCGGCCGCAAGGACCGGCACGACCGCGTCATCGATCTTCTCGCCAGCGCCCCGAAGTCCCCGACCTATCCGTCCCTGTGGTGGAAGGAACGGCGCCTGCAGTTGCGCGATGCGCTGAACGGGAACCGCCACAGCGACGCGATCATGCTCGCAGCCGGCCACCGCCAGAGCGAGGGAGCCGCACTTGCCGACGCCGAATGGCACGCCGGGTGGGTTGCCCTGCGGTTTGCCGACAGGCCGCGCGAGGCGCTCGACCGCTTCGCCAACATGTTCAGGGTGGTAAAGACGCCGATCAGCCGGGGCCGGGCCGCCTACTGGGCCGGCCGGGCGATCGAGGCTTCGGGCGGCACGGGCGCGCGCGAGTGGTACCGGCGCGCCGCCGCGTACGCTACCACCTTCTATGGGCAGCGTGCCGCCGAACGCCTGTCGACAGGGCTCGAGTTGCCGGCATCCACACCGCTGCCGTCGCGACCCCGATTCGCCCGTGCCGAACTCGGTCAGATAGCCGCCATAGCGACTGCGCTGCAGCAGATCGGCGAGGACGAGCGTGCCGGCAGGTTCCTCGAACTACTGGTGCGTCACCACACAAGCGACGAGGAAGCGGCGGCGACAGCGGCGCTGGCGCGTGATCTCCGCCGGCCCGACATCGGGGTCAAGCTCGCGCGCCGCACGGCGCGCAGGCACCTGCACTTCCTCGAGACCGGCTACCCGGTCCTCGCACTGCCGGCGAGCCCGCCGGTCGAGCCGGCCCTTGTCCATGCGATCATTCGCCAGGAGAGCAGTTTCGATACGGGTGCACGCAGCAGTGCCGGCGCACTCGGCCTGATGCAGCTGCTGCCGGCCACGGCGCGCGAGATGGCGCGGCACATGGGCAGGCGTTTCTCCGTCCGTCACCTGACCTCGAAGCCGCAGGTCAACATCCGGCTTGGCGCGCAGTATGTCCGGCGATTGCTCGACATCCATCATGGCAACTTCATCCTCGCGCTTGCCGCCTACAACGCCGGCCCCGGACGTGTCCGCAGCTGGCTGCGCACCCTGGGCAGGCCCGGGCCTTCGACGGCGGAACGCATCGACTGGATCGAACGCATTCCCTACCCGGAAACCCGCAACTACGTCCAACGGGTGCTCGAGGCCCTCGAGGTCTACCGCCGGCTGCTCGGATCGGAAGCCGAGGTCTGGACGCTGCAGGCGAGTACGGCGGCGCAGGGCGATCGGACTTCATCGTCACCATCGTGATCGGGCAGTGCAGGACAGACAGCACGAACCGTTCCGGACCGGGACCGGCAGTGCCGGCAGGCACGCGAGTCCGTCCGGTCGGCACCATGGCCGCGGCATCGTGCCTTTTCTGTCACACTGAGCTCGATTCGCAACACCCGCGGATCGGTGGCCCCTGACCGGGCCCGGATACGGCACACGACGGCGCAATTCTCGGCAAATCGAGAAAAACGGTGGGGATTGCCGGCGGAACAGGGATCGTGCGGCGACCGGCCGCGACAGGGTTCCCGGCTGATTCCCCGAGCATGCGGCGCTTGCACCTTCACACTTGCCCGCTCAGGCTCCACACTTGCCCGTTCAAGTATCAAGCGGTAGACACCACGGTACAGTCATCAGGTACGGCGACGGTCTGGAGCCACGGCCGGTTTCCGGCGCCGTTGCGCCGACAGAGGGATCGCAGCGCCCCGCGAACCGGGAGTGGCACGTCCGGCCGGCAGAGTAATTCGGAAGGCGACAGTTGCGGCGTCAGGCATGAGGAGTTGCGGCACCCACCATGCAGCCGCCCTGACAGGAGAGGAACGGTTGATGTGGCACCAGAACACGGTGAACAGCCGGATCACGGAACGCGGTGACGGATCGGGTTCCGGACTGACGGGTGTCAGGTCGAGGGTCATCGCGACCGGCCTGCTGGTGTTCGGCTCACTCGCGGTGTCGGGCCCGGTCGAGGCCCAGCAGGGCGTGCGCAGCTCCATCGACACCACGATCTCGCACGGACTGTCGGTCCGGATCCAGGACCAGGATCCGCGCCTGCTTGCCGATGTCAACGGCAACGACGGCAACTACAACTACGAACCGGGCATCATCAGCAACACGTCGAAGTTCACCGTCGACATGGACGTCGAGGCCGACCGCTTCGGCCTGTTCGGCCGTGTGACCGGCTTCGTCGACTACGAGAACCGCGACGGAAAGCGGGACCGGACCCAGCTCAGCTCCGAGGCGCGCGACATCGTCGGCAACGATATCGAACTGCTCGATCTCTACGGAACCTGGGCACTCGACTTCGACGAAGCGTTCGTGGACCTGCGGTTCGGCCGACACGTGCTCAACTGGGGCGAGAGCACCTTCATCCTCAACGGCATCGGCGACTTCAACCCGATCGACGTGAGCAAGCTGCGCCTGCCCGGCTCGGAACTTCGCGAGGGACTGCTGCCGGTTCCGGCGGTCTCCGCGATCGTCGCCCCCTCCGATACGCTCTCCGTCGAGGGGTTCTACCAGTTCGACTGGGAGCCCACCCAGTTCGATCCCGTGGGCACGTATTTCTCGGTCGTCGACTACGCCGGTACCGGTGCGTACAAGGCCGTCATTCCCCTGCCGGGCATCAATCTCGACGACACCGGGCTCGGGCCGCACAGCGCAATCGGTTTCGAACCCCTCGTCCCGCTGATCAACGCCGACCTCGCCGGGCAGCGCCCGCTCGCGTTCCCGGACCCGGACTTTCTCTCGGTCCACCGGGGTCCCGACGTCCGGGCCGACGACCAGGGGCAATACGGTATTGCCGTCCGCACCCTGGTCGACGAGCTGAACGGCGCCGAATTCGGGGTCTACGCCGTGCGCTACCACGCCAAGCTGCCCTTGATCAGTGCCAGGTCATCGCCGCTCTCCGGAATCCAGGAGGGCCTCGGCGCGGCCTCGGCAATCAGCGCTCCGACGTCAAACACCACCCGGGCCGTGACCCAGGCGGTGACCCAGGTCGTCACTCAAAGGATCACGGCCGCGGTACAGGCGGGCCTGCTTCCCGCCGCCGCGGCTCCGGCTGCAATCCGGGCGGCGGTAACGGAAGAAGTGACGGCGCGGATGCGCGGCATCGCAAGCGCGGTTGCCGTGGACCGCTATGCCAATCACGCACGCTATTTCCAGGAGTATCCCGAGGGTCTGCCGCTGTTCGGCGTCAGCTTCAACACCCAGGCCGGGAACTGGGCAATCCAGGGCGAATATTCCCTGCGGCCCAACGCACCGCTGCAGCGGTCGGAAGCGAGCCTGTTCGCCGAAGGCCTGGCGCCGATCCTTCAGGCACTCGCCCTGAGCTCCGATCCGGCCGCCCTCGGCCAGTTCCTCGCCGGTTACCGGCCGTTCGAGGTGGTCGGCTTCGTGGAACGGGATGTCAGCCAGGCCCAGGCAACGCTGACCCGCGCCTTCGGACCGACGCTCGGCGCCAGCGCGATGATCCTGGTTGCGGAAGGCGCAGTGATGCACGTGCACGGCATGCCGGACCGAGCAGTCACTCCGCTGGAGAGCCCGGCCGGAGGCGTCAGCAGTGCGGACGAGTCCGCCGATGCGACCTCGCTGGGCTACCGGCTGGCGGCACGGCTCGAGTACAACAACGTGATCGGAGCGCTGAACCTCTATCCCTACCTGCAGTTCCAGCATGACGTCTTGGGCAACAGCCCGGCGCCCATCGGCCAGTTCGCCCAGGGCCGGGTCGCGACCACCATCGGACTGAAGGCGGATCTGCTCTCGCAGTGGGAGTTCGACATCGGAGCAACGTTCTATTCCGGGGACTCCAACGAGTTGAGTGACCGGGACTACATCTACACGTCTCTCAAGTACTCCTTCTGAGGAATGCAGCCATGTATCCAGCGATTCTCGGGGTCGTTCTCGCGCTTGCCGTGGCCATCGGAACGGCCGGTCAGGCAACCGCAAAGATCACGAAACAGGAAGCGGATCGCCTCAGCCAGGATCTGACCCCACTCGGGGCGGAGCGCGCCGGCAACGCGGACAGCGGCATTCCGGCCTGGGACGGCGGAATCACCGTCCCGCCCGACGGCTATTCACTGGGAGACCATCACCAGGATCCGTATGCCGATGACCAGCCGGTGATGGTCATCGACGGGTCCAACCTCGACCAGCACCGGGACCAGCTGTCGGTGGGTCATCAGCGAATGCTCGAGCTCTACCCCAGCTTTCGCATGAACGTCTATCCGACCCGGCGCAGCGCGTCGGCGCCGCAACGCATCTATGACGCCACCCGGCGGGTTGCGGAGACCGCAACCCTGGTCGATGACGGCAACGGCGTAGCCGGGGCCACGGTCGGCATCCCGTTCCCGATCCCCTCCGGCGCGCTCGAGGTGATGTGGAACCACCTGCTGCGCTACCGCGGCGAAACCGTGAAGTGCGAGCTTGGCCAGGCGGCGGTAACCCGGGGAGGCGACTACACCGTGGTCCGGCTCAGCGTCGAGGCAGAGGTGCGCTACTCCCTGCCCGACATGACCGAGGACGAGCTCGGCAACATCATGATCTACTTCCGCCAGGGCGTCCTGGCCCCGGCGCGTCTCGCCGGCGGCATCGTGCTCGTGCACGAGACCATGAACCAGGTGCGTGAACCGCGGAAAGCCTGGGTCTACAATCCCGGCCAGCGACGGGTCCGCCGGGCTCCGAACGTCGCCTACGACAACCCGGGGACGACCAGCGACGGTCTTCGTACCGCCGACCAATTCGACATGTTCAACGGTGCGGTCGACCGCTACGACTGGACGCTTGTCGGCAAGAAGGAGATCTACGTCCCCTACAACTCGTACCGGGTGCACAGCGACCAGCTGTCACTGTCCGACATCCTCACACCCCTGCACGCCAATCCGGATCACCTGCGCTACGAGTTGCACCGGGTCTGGGTGGTCGACGCCGTGCTGCGTGACGGCGCACGTCACCTCTACAAGCGCCGGACCTTCTACATCGACGAGGACTCCTGGCAGATACTGGTCGTCGACCTCTACGACAATCGGGACCAGCTGTGGCGGGTGTCCGAAGGCCACGTCATCAACTACTACGAGAAACCGCTGGTCTGGCCGACGCTGGAGACCCATACCGACCTCCAGGCCGGTCGTTACCTCGCGCTCGGGCTGAACAACGACACCGAGATGTGCACCTTCGATTCGGACGTCACCGCCCGGGACTTCTCGCCGGCCGCCCTTCGCCGCGCGGGACGCCGCTGATCATCCCTCGCGGCCGGCCCGCCATGGGACGGCTCGTCCCCGTGGCCGCCGGACTGGCCATGATCGTGCTGGAAGGCGCGGCGGCCTATGCTGACTGTGCGGCGACATCCGTTGCCGCTCCGCTCGCGAGCCGTTCACTGCTTCTCGACGGCGCCGACACCGGCAGCAGCCTGGTCGTGGTCGGCGACCGTGGCCATGTCCTCGTCTCCGCTGACCAGGGAGCCAGCTGGAAGCAGTCGACGGTGCCGACCCGGGTTCTGCTGACCGCGGTCGACTTCGTCGACGTGAAGGACGGCTGGGCTGTCGGACATGACGCGGTCATCCTGCGCACACGCGACGGGGGCGCAACCTGGCGGATCGTGCACTGCGCGCCGGAGGAAGAGCGCCCGTTGCTCGATGTCTGGTTCAGGGACGCGAAAAACGGGTTTGCCGTGGGCGCCTACGGCTATTTCCTCGAAACCCGGGACGGCGGCGAGACCTGGCACTCCCGCTTCATCAGCGATGACGACTTTCACCTGAACGTGCTGGTCCCGGCTGACGCTGACGGCACGCGGCTGTTCATCGCCGGGGAAGCCGGCGCCATCTACCGCTCCGACGATGCCGGCCGGACCTGGCGGGCACTTCCGTCTCCCTATGCCGGATCTTGGTTCGGCGCCGTCGCGCTCGACAGGGACAGGCTGGTGCTGGCCGGACTGAAGGGTCGCCTGTTCCAGTCGATCGACGCCGGCGAGACCTGGTCGAGGATCGCAACCGAGGTGCAGTCGACCCTGACCGGCATGCTGCGCCTCGACGACGGCCGGCTCCTGCTGACCGGCCTCGAGGGAGTGATCCTCACTCTCGACCCTCGCAGTCCCGAGAGCCGGCTCGACCGGCTTGCCGCGCGGCCGGCGCTTGCCGGAGCGCTCGAGCTCGCAAACCGGTCGGTCCTGCTCTTCGGCCAACCGGGAGTGCTGCGGCATCGAACCGGCGGCGAGGACTAGCGCGATGCCCGGTCGTGCCGCCCTGGCCCGGGACGTGTGGTGATGCCGGATCCCGGAAAACTGCTGTTTCGCTACCGGCGCACCGTGCTCGCTGCCTTTCTGACAGCGAGCGTCTTCTTGGCGTGGAGCGCCTCGGAGTTCAGGCTCGACGCCGGGTTCACCAAGCTCATTCCGGTCAAGCACGAGTACATGCAGACCTTCCTGCAGTACCGGGACGAGTTCGGCGGCGCCGACCGGGTCGCGATCGCGATCATGGCGCGCGACGGCAACATGTTTACCCCGGAGTTCTTCGAAGTTCTCCGGACCGTCACCGACGCCACCTTCTTCATCCCCGGGGTCGACCGCACCCAGGTCTACTCGGTGCTGACACCCAATGTCCGGTTCATCGAGGTGGTCGAGGACGGGGTGGTGGCGGGCGACGTGGTCCCGGCCGACTTCACGCCCGACGCATTCGGCCTGGCCCGGGTCCGGGAGAACATCATCAAGGCCGGAGTGGTCGGACGGCTGGTTGCCAACGACCTCGGGGGCGCACTGGTCAGCGCCAAGCTCCAGGAATTCCACCCGAACACCGGCGAGCGGCTCGACTACGTGGAGGTGGCGAACGCGCTCGAGGGCATCCGTGCGGATGCCGCCTCCCGCGCGGATGTCGATGTCCACATCATCGGATTCGCAAAACTCGTCGGCGACATTTCCGACGGTTCCACCCGGGTGGTCGGATTCTTCGGGCTGACCCTGCTGATCACCTTCCTGTTCGTGCTCGCCTACACCCGCTCGGTGCGCCTGACCCTGCTGCCGCTCGGCTGTTCCCTGGTCGCGGTGCTCTGGCAGATCGGCGGGCTGACCGCGCTCGGTTTCGGGCTCGATCCGTTGTCGATCCTGGTGCCCTTCCTGGTCTTTGCAATCGGTGTCAGCCACGGCGTGCAGATGGTGACCGCGGTCTGCTCCGAAATGCTCGAGGGCCGACCGGCGCTCGATGCCGCCAGGGCCGGGTTCCGCCGCCTGCTGCTGCCCGGCATCGTGGCGCTGGCGTCGGACTCGGTCGGGTTCATGACCATCGCCTTCATCGAAGTGCAGGTGATCCGCGAGATCGCGATGACCGCGAGTCTCGGCGTGGCCGCCGTGATCCTGACAAACCTGCTCCTGCTGCCGGTCCTGCTCTCGTTCATCGAGATGTCGGAGCGCGAACGCCGCGCGGCGGGGAGCCGGGACGCCAGGCTCAGGCCGCTGTGGACCCGGATCGCGCAGGTGGCGCACCGACGCTCCGCCGCGACCGTCATCCTCGCCGCCGTGGTCCTGTTTGTCGTCGGGGCCTGGCATGCACCGAAGGTGCGGGTGGGCGACGAACATCGCGGCGTGCCCGAACTGCGTGAATCGGCAGTCTACAACCGCGATGCGACCGTGATCACCGACCGGTTCGCGATCGGGGTCGACGTGCTGACAGTGATCGGCGAGGCGGCGACGGAAGCCTGTATCGATCACGCGGCGATGACCGTGCTCGACGAGTTCGAATGGCGCATGCGCAACATCGAGGGCGTGCAGTCGGTGCTCGGGCTCGCCGGCGTGGCCAAGGGCATCCACGCCGGATGGAACGAGGGCAACCTGAAGTGGAGAACCTTGCCCCGTAACCAGTATTCCATGGTGCAGGCGGTGTCGCCGGTCCACACCGGGAGCGGATTGCTCAACACCGACTGCAGCGTGATGCCGGTTCATATCTACACCGCGGATCACAAGGCCGAGACCATCGAACGCATCGTTGCCGAGGTAAAGGCGTTCGAACTCGACACGCCCGACGGGCGCATCCGCTTCCGGCTGGCATCGGGAAACGTCGGCGTCATGGCGGCAACCAACGAGGAAGTGGATGCGGCACAGTTCCCGATCCTCGGCTACGTGTCGGGCGCGGTCATCCTGCTGTGCCTGCTTTCGTTCCGGTCGGTGTCGGCCACGATCTGCATCATCGTGCCGCTGGCATTGGCATCGGTGCTTGCCTACGCGCTGATGGCGTTCATGGAAATCGGGCTCAAGATCTCGACCCTGCCGGTGGTGGCACTCGGTATCGGCATCGGGGTCGACTACGGCATCTACATCTATGGCCGGCTGCGCGAGTTCCTGCGCTCCGGCCTTGGCTTCGCCGAGGCCTACGCCGCGACCCTGTCTTCCACTGGCGCCGGGGTTACCCTGACCGGCCTGACGCTGGCCGCCGGTGTTGCGACCTGGTGCGTGTCCCCGCTGAAGTTCCAGGCTGACATGGGCATCGTTCTGACCTTCATGTTCCTGGTCAACATGATCGGAGCCGTGGTGCTGCTGCCGGCCATCGGCGCGTGGCTCGTCCGCAGACCCGCGGAACGCTGACGCCGCGTCTGCGAGTTGACCGCACCTTTCGCAACACCTGCACCGGGGAACACCCTGTAGCGCGTGCCCACGTCGCGCCCTGTGCGCACTGCACGCATCGTCGTTCCTGGCGGCACGCTGCATGACCCGGCATTAAGCTGGAGAGAAGTCCCCATCGGTCAAATGGGACACTGTAACGTTCAAGCAAACCGCGTTTTCCCAAGGACGACACTCACACTTGTGCGTCCTCCCGCACCCCACACCACACTCTGAACATCCGTTCCGGCAAGATCCCCTCCGCGAGCTCGTGCTCGCGGACATAGCCCTGTTCGCGAAGCCTGGTCCAAAGCAGCTGGGTGCAGCTGGGCCAGTTCCAGTTGCCGCGGAACTCCTGGATGCAACGCGCGGTGAAGGGGTCGCCTTGAGCATCCCTGTGTTGAATCCCGGAGCAATCCGTATGTCAGGGTCTGTTTTGTCCCGGACATTTCCGGTGGGAGGCGATCTTGCCGACGGAGGCTACCATCACGGCGGCCCCGCGGCGGCGGTACGGGCGAATTGCTGCCGGTCCATACCGGCCAGATATGCGCTCGCCAGACGAGGAACAAGGCTCGAACGGACGGTCTCGTAGCCCCGTCACCGCGAGGCGCCGGGTGTCCCCTTATGCCGATGCAGCCGGGGCGCGCCATGCAGCACGCGGGCCTGCACGCGGAACTTGCCTCCGGCATGGCAACAAAATAAACAATTGGTAACCGATGTCTGGGGTGAACCCATGGTGACGATCAATGTGCCGCGGCTCGACGACGATGTGGTGAACCGCCTCAAGCAACGTGCCGCGCAGAACAACCGCTCTCTGGAGGGCGAGGTGCGCCACATCCTGCAATGCGCTGCCGACGACGACATGGCGGCGAAGCGGGCAGCGTTCGGAGAGGCCATGAAAAGGCTGCGCCCCCTGACCGAAGGACGCAAGCACACGCCAGCGGAAGTGCTGATCCGCGAGGACCGCGACCACGGTCATCGCGACAACTGCTGATGCGCTTCGTGGTCGATGCGAGCGTAGCGGTCAAGTGGCTGGTCGTCGAAGAGGATGCGGACGCTGCGCAACAGCTGGCGATGAGCGGCCAGGAGCTGCACGCCCCGCGCCTGATGGCTTCCGAGGTCGCCAACGCACTGTGGCGCAAGGCGCGGATGGGCGAGATAGGACGCCGCGCCGCGGGCGTCCTGCTGGACAACGTGCCGGACATGCCGGTGCGCTGGGGCGCCGACGAGACCGTCTCCGCCGACGCGGTGCGTCTGGCGCTGGCGCTCGACCGTCCGATCTACGATTGCGTCTAGCTCGCGCATCGTATCGGAGCGGTCATGCTGACGGCGGACCTTCGATTCGCGAACGCCCTGGCCCCGACCGAGCATGGCGAGTCCGTTATGACGCTGACTGACTATGCCAGGACACGATGACGACGATGCCGCATCGCGAAGTTTTATTGCCGTGAACCATTGGCGCAGAGCCGCACTTCCGTCCTCACCCAGTGGTCTTTCTGTCCGGGAAGAAGCTTCACGCCAACTACCGTCCTCTGCACGACAGGGGCGGATAAGGCGAACACGGCGTCGATGAACGAGCACCTGGCGGCGACCGGCGCGGCCGTGGCGCCGGGTGCGCACGGCGTGGTCGTACTGGACGGGGCAGGCTGGCATCGCTCGGGCGACCTTCTCGTTCCCCCCAACCTGACGCTCCTACATCTGCCGCCCTACAGTCCGGAACTCAATCCCATGGAGCAGATCACATTCTGTTCCTGAAATCGAACCGCTTCGCCAACCGCGTGTTCACGGATGTCGCCGCCCTGAGAGAGGCCTGCTGGGCGGGGTGCAATGGCTCACCGACCAGCCCGATGTCATCACAAAGACGACCCGGCGCAGCTGGGCCGTCGTGTCATCGTGCTGATCCCGATGCCTCAATGTATCGGTTCATATGACTTGCGGTTGGTATCAGATTGCCGGGTCCGCTCTCTGCGATCACCGTCCCGTCGGACCCGGCCTTGTCCCACACCGCTTTCGAGCCGTGGAGATGGTGATGTTAAATTGAACATCTTCAGTCGCTGTTCCGCGTGGATCGTAAAGTGCCGCCAAGCACTCTCGCGCAACGCATCGTTGAAATTGGGATGATCCATGGATTGGTAAGACTTTCTTTGCCCCGCATCTCCGGCCAGCAAGAAGGCATTGTTGCTGCCACTGACTGGGCCGGTTTCGACGCTATCGGATTGATAGCTTCTCCGACAAGCCGACGCACTGCGGAGGCGGCATCGCGTACCTGTATGGCATGGCGGTCGTCTCCAAGGTTGGTGGACCGTACGTCAACTCCGGATCGTCGCCTCGGTGGAAGGGCCATCCTCAGCCCCCTTGTGTTTACGAGCAATTTGCAAATGGAATTTGCAATATCTCGATCTTTCGGTACGGTACACCATGATCGAGCGCGAGATTGCACCCCGCCTGGTCGCACTGTTCGAGCAGTACCCGTTCGTCACGGTGACTGGACCGCGGCAGTCCGGCAAGACCACGCTCTGCCGCGCCGCCTTCCCGGATCTCGACTATGTCAATCTGGAAGCGCCGGATCAGCGGGAATTCGCGGAA
>MPMT01000052.1 GCA_002238645.1 Alphaproteobacteria bacterium bin52
CACGCGGACATCAATGCGGCAAAGGTCATCCTGCGTCGGAACACGGCGTCTATGCTCGTGGAGGAAAGGCATTGGCCCTCCGGTGAAGCGAGAACTATCGGTGGAGCGACAAGCCCTACCGGAAATCCCCGGCCTTCAGGCCGGTGAAGATGTTAAGGCCGGATCATCACAGGTCCACCCGGGCGCGGTGCACGCGCCCGGCAATGGTGAAGAGCAGCTGGCTCGCCGGATCGAGCTGCCACACCTGGTAGTCGTTGGGTCCTGCCAGGGAACTGCTCCAGCTCGGGGATATCAGCGCGTGCCTCGAACGCAGGAACATCTGATCCCCGTGCAGCCAGGCTTCGGCCTCGACCCCGCTCACCCGCACCCGGGTGCTGCCCTCCGGCAGGTCGGCACCGGAGAGAAAGACCAGCAGAAGGGGATTGCCTGCCTGTCCGATCACGCGTGGTTCAGCGCCTGTGGGCGCGGCGTGCGGCCCCAGGGCGCTGACCAGGATGTCGTGGCGCACGTGTGCGCGGTCGGCGTCGATCCGCACCATGAAGACCAGCGGCATCGTCGCTTCCTGCAGGTGGATCACCAGGTTGGTGCCACCGGCGGCCAGCAGCGGCGTGATGGTCAGCGCATGACCGCCCTCGGATTCGTCGGTGCGCAGCACCTGGAACGCGCTCCCGTCACCGATGGTGTGCCGCGAGATCGGCCACGGCTGTCCGGTGGCGTCGACGAACGACAGGGCGGTCGCAATTCCGGGCGAGACGATCACGGTTTCAGGCGCGGCAGAGGGATCGAACCCGATCCGGGTCGAGACCACGAGTGGCATGACATCGCGCGACAGGATCGCATCGCGATTCCGTTGCACCAGATCTCGCAGCCTGCGGATCTCCTCCGGCGACATGGGCAGCAGGATCCGGAGCGCCCGAGCGTACTCGTCGTCGGCGTTCTCTGCATCACCCCTCTCCGCCGCCAGGGGGCCTGCCTCCGGAGGCGCCAGCGCAGCAGTGCCGGGAGCGAGCGGAGGCACGCTGGGCAGGGAGCCGACATCCTGGGCGACTGCCGCGGGCACGCAGGCAAGCCAGGCCGCCACCAGCCCGGCCGCGGGACCGCGCGCGGTCCGCCACGCTCCTGACGTGCTCACGGGGCGCTGCCGCCGGCACGCATGGTGAGCCTCGCCACGCCGACGCCGGTCGGCGCCTCGATGGTGGGGAGCCGGACCAGGCGGAGTTCGGCGAGATAGGTCTCGCGCGAGGTTTCCACGGCGCTCTCGTAGGTCACCGACACCGGCACCTGCAGGATCCAGGAGTGCCGGCCGTGCGCGTCGGTTCCCCTGTTCACGATCACCGCGCCCTGGGCGACCGCCGAGCTGTTCAGCCTCCGGTTGCGGATGAAGTCGAGCAGGCCGCTGGTCTCCACCGCATCGACAAAGGAATTCCAGCCCGCCGGCTGTTCGTAGTAGTGCCGGGCCGTGGTGAGGTCCTCGCGCCAGCCGGAGAAGGTGATCGTCAGGCTCTGGGTGACCGCCTCGGTCGCAAACCGAATCACCTGGGCATCTGTCAGCCACGGCTCGCTGACCGGAACCAGCGGCGTGATCCTTCCCTCGGTGTCGGTCGCGAAATACACCGGCCCGGGCCGCAGGAGGACCGTCCCCAGGGCGGCGAGCACGGACACCACGCACAGCCCCCCCAGCAGCAGGGCGAGCAGTTGCGCACGCCGCAGCGAGTCCGCGACCGCCCGGTAGCGGTGGCGTGCATGCTCGGCCTCGCCTGTGCGCGACGGCCTGGTCACGGTCAGTCTCCCTCCTCGTCGCCGGCGATCCGCAGGACCACCGGGTAGGTGCCGGCCTCCGTGGTCCGCCACTCCTCCGATGTCCGGCACCGCGGGCAGATCCGCCGCGCCGCCGACTCGGAGCGAAACATCTCGAGGCACATCAGGCACCGGCGTTCCGTCACGACCTGTCGCAAATCACGCATGGTGAGCCCGAGCCGGCTCGCCTTGACGCGCACGGAGGTTTCCGTGCGCCCGATCAGGGCCGCGATGTCACTGGCTGCCGTGTCCGGCCACAGCCGGATCAGGTCCTCCACTTCTTCCGCAGTCCATGCCGGACGGTCCGGCCGCGGTGTTCGCCTCACGCTTCAACCCGTCCCTGTGCAGTTTCCGGTTCGACCGACCATAGGCACAGCCCACTGCGTCCTGCAGGCCCGGGTGTCGGTTTTCTGTGGACTGCCATGGCGGGACCGTCGGTTTTCTGTGGACTGTTCCGCCCCGAGCCTTCTGCGGTCCCCGCAAAGCCTGCTACAGCGGCTGCAGCGGACTGATTCAGCGGGGAGGTGCGGCGATGGCACGACAATCACGATCGGCACAGGCGCTCGAAATCTGTCGCAGGGCGGCGGGCCGCGTCCTGGCGGCGCTGGCGGGAGCGGGCGCCTGCCTCCTCGCCGGCATCAGCGCCGGGCTGGCCCAGTCCAAGAATGTCGGCGAGGTCGCCGACAGCCTGACCAAACAGACCGGCGAGATCGGCGACCTGCTCGGCGCCGCCGCGTTCGTCATAGGCATCGGCTTCATCATGTTCGGCCTACTCAAGATGTACGCGTACTCCAAAAATCCAAACGATCCGTCGGCCAAGGTGTCGACCGCCGCCGTGCTCCTGCTGGCGGGGGCGGCCATGGTCGCGATCCCGACCACGACCGGCGTCGGCATCGGCACGCTCTTCGGCGAGGGCGCGAAAACGGCCACGGCTGACGGCAGTGAGCTGCGCACCCTGAAATAGATGGGCCCCTCCCCTCTCGCCCGGGTCCTTGAGCTCCCGGCGCGGCACCTGACCTTCGGGGCTCGGGCCCACGCGATCCGCGCCGGGGAACATTCCGACGCGGTGGCTCGATCTCTGGAGCTGGGCAACTGGACCTGCCATGTGTGCGGCATCCGCCTGCCAGGCCTGATGGAGTTCGACGGCGGTCACGGCCCCGAGCCGGATGACATCCGCCCGATCTGCCAGATCTGCCACAACCTGGATCACGCGGTGTGGGCGGCCGGCCTCGGGCGCCTGGTCCCGATCTGGGCGCCCGACATCCCGCAGCCAGCGCTGACCCGCATCTGCTGGATCACGCTCGCACTCTCCCGGCTGGTGCCCGGCCCCTTCCCTGCCTCGCATCAGCCGCCCGACGACGAGGAGGAGGTCTCCGGTCTGGCCGACGAGATGGACGACCTGGACCAGCAGATGCGGCTCCGCCTGAAGGCTGGCGCGGAGTCGGCGCGGCTGGTACTCGAGATGATCGACGCGCGGCGCGGGTGCTTTGCCGAGCGCTTCGAGGCCACGACGTTCGAGGCGTGGCTCGAGGCCCTGCTCGTGCACCTCGACCGGCGGAAGTCGATCGAGCCTCCGCTGCAAGCGGCGCTGAACAGCGTGCGCACGGTGCCCGCCCTGCTGGTGTTCGGATATGCACGCACCGCGCCGGAAGCCCGCATCTCTGCCTGGGAGAGCGGGCGGTTCGTCGATGTGTCCGGGCACATCGGACGGGCGTTTGTGGACGGCCTGAAGGTGAAGGAGGGGTAAGTGCAGCTTGTACCGGTTGTCGACGGTCAGTTCGATCGCCCCGATCCGCCCGCGCCGCCCAGGGCCAGCGACCCGATGACGCTGGGTGTCTATTACCGGTCGGATGACGGGACGGCCTGTGCCGCCTGTCCCCGCATGCGCTGGCACGAGACCGGCGCCTGGGACCCGGGAGCGCCGCTGGAGGGCATCCCGAGCCTGCCGGGACCAAGCATCTGGGTGACCAACGTGCCGCTGGGGAACCCGCCCAGACACCCATATCGGCTGCACACCTGGTTTGCGACACCCCTCGGCGAGCTGGTGGATGACTGGGACCGGAACGGCGCGCCGCCCGAGGAGCCTCTCACGCGGCTCGCGGCCGGCCTGCAGCGGACTCTCGACCTGCTGGTGGCGGCGGGCGAGCGGCTCGTCAGCACCGGTGGCGCGGCGGTCGACCCGGGCAGCTGGACTCCACAGGCGCTGGGACATGCCGGCGGCCTGCCGTCCGCCGTGCGGTTTTTGCTGCGCCCGGGGGTTTCGCCCGATCCCCCCGCCGACTCGCCGTTGGACCAGGCCCTGCGCGAAGCGACGATGACCAGGCTCATGGCGCCGACACGCCCGCTCGCGGGCAACATGCCGCTGTATCGGGCGTCGATTCCGCCCCTGCGTCATGCCCGCACCATCCTGGCCGCACTCATCCCGAGCCATGGCGACTGGTCGTTTGCCCGGCCAGGGCCTGACGATACACCGGAAACCATGGCGGCCGAGATCCGCGCATTCGCCGCCAGGGCAACAACTCCGGTGCTCGTTACCGGAGCGCCGGCAGCCCCTCTGGATCCGTCCCGGCCGATTTCGCCGTGGCGCACCGCGTGGAAACGGCTGGACGCACCCACTCCGCGCGCCACACTGGTGGGTGAGGAAATGCTGGCGCTGGGAGAGGACTGGCTACCATCGGCCATGATGGTGGCGGGCGGCGGGGTGCCCTGCCCTTTCGCCGCGCTGCTTGACGCCGTCGAGGCGGAGGCGCGTAGCGCTCCCTTCGGCCCGCTGCTCTGGTCCGTGCACCTGTGCGCAACGATCATCCTGGCAGCAGCGCTCCGCCGGGTCTCCTGGCAGGCGCTGAAGGATAGCGGCGGCCCCAGCTGTTTCACCTCCCTGCCGTGGATCGGCTGGCATTCGCGCCGTGACATGGCCCCGGCGTGGGATGCGCTGGCACATGCGGGAGCCACGCCGGTGCGGGCCTTTGCCGGCCAGATCACGTTTGCGGCCCCGGCCGACAGGGATGTCCTGACCCGGATCGCCGCAGCGGCCTGGGAATCCGGCATCGCGCTCTCGCCCGGTACGGCGCGGAACTTCGCCGCGAACGGGGTGGCGCCCGACTACGCGCCGGACGCCTGGGGCGGGCATAAGGAGGACCGGGCCTACGCCTGGTGGTCGGCACGGGGGGACATGGACGCGATCGAGAGTCTCGACCATGTCCTGGACCTGCCGCCGGACGAGCGTCACGACGCCTGGCAGGGCATCCTGGGCCTGAAGGGCTGAGGGCTGACCAGTGCGCATCCTCGACGGCCTGCTCGACCTGGTACACGGCGGGCTTTCCGCGTCGGTGCGCGACCACATCGATCTCGAGTCGATGGAGGATGCCGAGACCCTGACCACGAGCGCCGGGGGCATGGTCTCGGTGATCCAGCTGTCCGGCGGGCTGGGAATGGTGTCGGTCGCCGGCCTCGGGGATCTTGCGGAGGGGCTGCGCCTGGCCATCGCGCCGTTCCTGGACGCTCCCGGCCACGCCCTGCAGTTCTATTTCAGCCAGGATCCCGCCGGCGGCGGGGCGCTGGTGCGCCGCGAGGTGGACCGGGCTGCCGTGACCGCACGGGACATCGGCCTCGACATCGAGGACCTGCTCGACGACCGCGTCGACAGGCTCTCCGACACCGTGGTGGAAGAGCGCGTCCTGCTGGTGGTGCACACGGCACCGGACGTCCTTGATCGCGACACCCGGCGCCATGCCGAGGCCGAGCGCTCCGCCCGGCTGTCACGGTCGCCGCAGGCGCGCACCGGCCAGGTGTCCGGCCGGGTCCTGGACGCTGTCTGGAAGCGCCACCGGTCGCTGGCCGAAGCGCTGATCGGCGAAATCGGCAAGCGGAACGCGCTCGCCCGGCTGCTGCCGGTCTCCGAGGCGCTGCAGGAGATCCGGGCAGTTCTGCGCCCGGAGACGTCCAGCGCCGCCGCCGCCTGGCGCCCGCGCCTGCCGGCGTGGCACCTCGATCAAGATGACGTCGTGCATGGCGTCATGATGCCGGACAGTCCTGACGAGCTGTCCGGCCGGGACATCTCCAACCTGCTGGCGCCTGACTTCGCCACCCAGCTCGCCGATGCCGACGCAATCGAGGTCGACCCGGGGGTGGTGCAGATCGGCGACATGCTCATCTCCGGGTTCGACCTGACCCTGGTACAGGAGCAGCTCACCGCATTTGATGCCCTGGTCGACCGGATCGCCAGCTCGTCGATCCGCTTTCCGTGGCGCATGGTCATGCTGATCGAGCCGGGCGGGCGCCAGGCCGTGGCCCTGCGGCTGCAGTTCTCCCGGGTGTGTTCCTGGGCGTCCCAGGCGAACCGACGGATCATCAGCGCATGTGACGCGCTGAGGGATATCGACGGGCAGACCGACACCGTGGTGCGGTACCGGGCGAGCTTCGCGGTCTGGGGGCCGATCGCCGATCCCAGGCGGTTCCGCTCCACGGTCGCCGCCATGCGCTCGCTCGTGCAGCAGTGGGGATCCTGTCACGTCGACAGCCTGTCGGGCGACGCGCTTGCGACCGTGCTCGCCTCGGTGCCCGGGGTATCGCGGCGCTCCACCGCGCCGGTGGTCGCCGCCCCGCTCGGCGGCGTGCTGGTGACGGCCCCGGTCTCACGGCAGGCCAGTCCGTGGGCGACCGGGACGGCCCTGTTCCGCACCGAGGACGGCAAGCTGTGGCCGTTCCAGGTCGGATCGGCCCGCCAGATCACCTGGAACGACCTCTATGTCGGACCGCCTGGCTCCGGCAAGTCGGTCATGCTCAACGCCCTGAACCTGTCGCTGCTGCTCTCTCCCGGCAGCGTGGACGCCGCCCTGCCGCGGGTGCGGATCATCGACATCGGCCAGACCTCCGCCGGGCTGATCGACCTGGTGCAGGCCGGGCTGCCGGCGGCGCGGCGCGGTGAGGTGGTGTTCCGGCGGCTGCGCGGCGACGCCGCCTCGGCCATCAACCCCTTCGACACCCAGGTCGGGCTGCGCCGGCCTCTGGCCGCCGAACGCACCTTCCTGCTGAACTTCCTGTCGGTGGTGTTTGCCGATACCGGCCAGACGCCGCCGGGCCCGCCGCCCGCCGCGATGATGGGGCTGATTTCGGCGACGATCGACGCCGCCTACGCCCGCAAGGCTGACGGCAGCGATCCCGAGCACTACGAGGCCGGCGTGTCCCCGGCGGTCGACCGGGTGCTCCGCGAGGAAATGGTGACGATCAAGCCCGGCATGACCTGGTGGCAGGTGGTCGACGCACTGGGCGAGCGCGGGCGGTGGCACGAGGCCGCGCTCGCGCAGCGCTACGCGGTTCCCCTGATCTCGGACCTGGCCACCGTGACCGCGGACGAAAACATCCGGCGGTTGTACACGGATGCCCAGGACCAGACGGCCGGGCAGAGCCTGATCGACAGCTTCCACCGGGTACTGGCCGAGGCGGTCCGGGATTTTCCGGTGCTGTCGCGCCCGACCCGGTTCGGAATCGCCGGCGCGTCGGTGGTCTCGCTGGATCTGCAGGACGTGACAGCACCGGGCCCGGCCGGGGCGCGGCGAACCTCGCTGATGTACATGCTGGCGCGGCACGTCCTGACCCGCGACTTCTTCCTCGATGAGGACGAGATCGCATGGGCGATCAGCGAGCGGGCCATGCCGCGCCTGTACGAGGCGCGGCACCGGGCGGCAGCGCGCGCCGCACGGGCACTGCCCAAGCGCCTCTGCATCGACGAATGGCACCGGACCGGGTCGGTGCCGGGCCTGGTTGACCAGCTGGTGCAGGACATGAGGGAGGGGCGAAAGCACGGGATCCAGATCGGCGTCGCGTCACAGTTCCTCTCGGACTTCGCGGAGCCGATGATTCAGGCCGCCACCTCCGTGTTCGTACACTCGGGCGGCGGCGAGCCGGGAATCGCGGCGCTCGATGCTGCCTTCGCGCTGAGCGACGTGGAGGCCCACGTGGTCAGGCGCGAGCTGAACGGCCCGACCGCGCGCGGTGCGCCGTTCCTGCTGATCGCCCGGGTGCGGGAGGGAACGGTCCGGCAGAAGCTGTGGCTGACGCTGGGAGCGATCGAGATCTGGGCGCTCTCGACCACGGCCGAGGACGTGATGTTGCGCCGGTTGCTCTACGAGAGCCTGGGAGCGCGGCGCGCCCGCGCGCTGCTGGCGGCCCGCTTTCCCTCCGGTTCGGCAGTCCCCGAGATCGAGGCCCGCAAGGCTCGATACGAGGAGGGTGGCGGCCGGCTCGACGAGGGAGCCGAGCAGGGCATGATCGAAACCCTGGCCCGTGAACTCGTGGATCTGGCCATGCGCGGCATGCGAGGGCCTTAGAAAGGAAGTTACATACGATCCTGGAGCGATTCATTCTAGGCTGGACCGTATCCGGCGTTCCGAATGTCGTTTCGGCACCCTTGGGGTTCGATGGTCCGGAATTGGTCGCGTGACGCTGACGCGAAGCAACCACTAGACACCGGTGTCCGGTCAGTCCTGACATCTATGTTCATGCGCTTGTACGGAATACCGATTGAGTGCGTGCTTCTTTGGTGGACAGATGCGACCGTAACGAGCGGATGCCGATGACCGATGGCTCAGGTCGTCAACGTCCGGTGGGGTCGTCTTGATGTTTCCGGCGACGATGGCGATATAGCTCGGGTGAACTGGTGGCAGAAGGGCATCGATCATGAGCGGGAACGGAAACGCCGTGGCCGACAATGTGGTCCGACTGCGCCCGGAAAAGGACACCGGGCGGGCATCAGAGAAAAAATGGGGCAAGGAGGTCATCGCGCTGGGCTTCTGCATCGTCCCGTCGCTGCTGCTGCGGGCGCAGAACCGCCTCGGGCTCAACCCGACGCAACTCGCCGTGCTGATGCAGCTCTGCGATTCTTGGTGGGAACGCGACAGGAAGCCGTATCCCGGCAAGGCGGTCCTGGCCGAGCGGCTGGGCCTCAGTCCCCGTCAGGTGCAGCGCCACATCGCAGATCTGGAAACGGCGGGGCTCGTCAAACGTGTCGAGCGCCGGGCCATACACGGCGGAAAGCTAACCAACATCTACGACCTCGGCGGGCTAGTGGCGCGGTTGAAGAAGCTCGAACCGGACTTCCGCGAGGTGGACGAAGCTGCCAGGACGGCGCGCAGGGCGGTCTCCAAGCGGGGATATCGCCGAAACCGAACCGGCGGTGCGGCGAAACCGTCATGAGCAGGTCGGGGATTCAAACAAAAACCCCGGGCGCATACCGGGCGGCAGAGGCGGGTCCGGGGTGTACGCGATGAATATGGCGGACCGGGGGCTGGACGTCAACGACTTCTGCTACACGGACGAAATCCTCGACGGTCTCGAGGTCTTCCTCTCGCGCGAGCGCCTTGGCACCTATCTCGTTGCCGCCAGGGAAAACCGGGAAGGGGCGGTCCGGCTCCATGTCTGGAATACCGCGGTAAGCGCGGCCTTCTACGAACCGCTGCAGGGCCTGGAGATCGCGTTACGCAATGCCATGAACCGAAGGCTCGGCGAACGATACGGCGATGCCTGGTACGACAACGGCCGCGCGGGTTTCGACAGGGGCGCCCTGGAGCGGATCGCGAACACCAGGGCCAAATTGGCGCGGGACGGGCATAGCGACGATCCACACCGGGTCGTGGCGGCGCTGTCGTTCGGGTTCTGGGTCTCGTTGCTAGGTCCCGGGGGCCGTATGGCCGCAGGGCGCAGGGCCAATTACGAGATGACGCTCTGGCGCCCGGCGCTGCGCGGCGCTTTCCCACATCGTGCCCCGATGACCCGCAGGCAAGCCCACCGGCCGTTGAACGTCTTGCGGACGTTGCGCAACCGGATCGCTCACCATGAACCGATATTCGCGCGGAATCTCGTTGCAGACCATGAGCGGATTCTGGACGTCGCCGGGTGGATCTCGCCGGCGACCCGGGCATGGATCGAACACCACAGCCGCGTCCCCACCGTTCTCAAACACGCGGAAGGCGCTGGCGACATTAGGTTCTGACCGGTCGCTGCCCTAGAGAGTATCCGTTTTAGGTTGGATCGTATCCGGCGTTCCGGATGTCGTTTCAGCACTCTTGGAGTTCGATGGTATCGATGGGTCGGCCGAGGTGGCGCCAGGTATCTTCGACCGACCGTTTCTGGGCGTCGCGCATCCAGTGTCTGATCCTGGCGAATGCTTGCTCGATCGGGTTGAAGTCGGGCGAATAGGCCGGCAGGCAGCAGAGATGGGCATCGGCGCTGCGGATGGCGTGGCGGACGACCCCGCCCTTATGGCTGCCGAGATTGTCGAGGATGACGAGGTCGCCGGGCCTGAGTGTCGGAACCAGAAGCTGCTATGTTCGTGAATCCCCCTTGGAAAGGCCGATCCGCCGAATGATGGCCCTCTCTCATTGTCTGTTCCGTGTCCGGGACCTATCCTTGGCGGTGTCATGTCCGTCCATTCCGAGAGCCAGGACGCGAGTGACGGGCTCGTTCTCGCCCGCATACGGGCGGCCGCTGGAGAGACCCTCGCAGCCTGGCCGGGGGCCCGGGCCGCGGTTCTGTTCGGATCCCGCGCCAGAGGCGATCATTCCGTCCTGAGCGACTGGGACATCGCGTTCATCACCGCAGAAGGCGAGCGTGTGGGAGCGGTGCCGGACGGCTTGCCGATCGACCGCTTCTCCCGCGAGGAAGGTCTGGACGTGCAGTGCCTGGCGTTGCCCGAGCTGGTCGCACGGCGCAAGGCGTGCGCCATCGGTCATGTGGCGCGCGCCATCGTCCGGGACGGCCGTCTGTTGGCCGGGACATGGGACCGCGGCATGACGCGCGGGAAGAGGCTGGAGATGGAACCCGAAGAATACTGGCGGCTCGCCTACTGTGCGCTCAACCACATGGAAAACGCCGCCCTGGAAGCGGAAAAACTGGGCAAGTCCAGGAGCTGGAACGACGACATTTCCGCCTGTGACAGCTTTGCGGCCGCGACCGCCGACGCCACCAAGCACCTGGCCAAAGCCATGCTCGGGCGCAACGGCATCGACTACGACCGGACCCACGACCTGGCCCGTCTGGGGGAACTGGCGGATCGGGCCGGCCGGCCGGGTCTCGGAAACGCGATCCGGTCCATGAACGGAAAGGCCCACATACACCACAGCGGTAGGTATGGCGGGGTGACCGCGGACGATTGCCGTCACGCGGTCGCGCGGTTCCTGGCCATCGCGCCCCTGTTGGCGGACGAAGTCGCTGCGGGCGAGCGGGATGCTCGCCTTTCCGGCCGGGACGGCCGCCAGATGAGGCCTGCAGCAGTCATGAAGGCCCGGGAATGTCAGACGGCGCTGCGGGAGGCGGCGGGCCGGCCGGCCGCAGTCGCGCCCGAGGAGCTCCTCGGGGGAAAGGCTGTCCTGCTTGCCGAATCCCGGCTCGTGCTCGCCGCCGCGCTCGCCGGGCTGGAGGAAAACCTCGATCCCGATGCGAGCCCTCCGACGCCCTCGCCTTACGACTGAGTCCGGGACGAGGCCCCTCGGCCCCACAGAATTTCCGAACGCCCTGACGCTGGGAGCGATCGAGATCCGGACGCTCTCGACCACGGCCGAGGACCTGGTGCTGCGCCGGTTGTTCGGCGAGAGCCTGGGCACGTGCCGCGCCTGCACGCTGTTGGCGCCCCGCTTTCCGTCCGGCTCGGCCCTCGCCGAGATCGAGGCCCGCAAGGCCTGCTACGAGGAAGGGATCGGCAGGCTCGACAACGCGGTCAAGCAGGGCATGATCGAAACCCTGGCCCGCGAGCTTGCGGATCTGGCCATGCGCAGCATGCAGGGGCCTTGAGAGAAGGCCGATCTGCCGAATGTCGGCCCTCTCTCATTGCCTGTTCCGTGTCCGGGACCTATCCTTGGCGGTGTCTGCTGGGTGCTCGCGGGCGAGTGGACCAGGCCGGATCTGGCGCAGATGGAGCAGGAGGCCGCGGTAAGCCGGCAGACCGGGCACGAATGATCGACCTGGTGCCGCGGCGGCCGAGGGCGATCAATGCGGAATCGAATGCTGCCCGCGGCAAGCAGCGCCCGGAGGGATGATGGCGCCGACGGCGGACATCGAGGGACTGGAGACCTTCTCCGAGAGCGTCGACCGTCAGTTGACCCCGTTCTTTGTCGGCCGCCATGACGAGATCAGCAACATCCTGTCCCAGCTTTATCAGACATTTGAGAGGCACAAGGCCGGTCGCCGCGCCCCGGCCGCCGGGACAACCCGGTTGATTCAGGGCGCGCCGGGCGCCGGCAAGAGCGCCCTGCTGTATCAACTCGGGGAGATGTGGGAAGCGGCCGGCGGTGCTGCGCCGCGCGCGGTCATGCTTGGCACGGCTGATCTGACTGCCCCGGCGAAACTTGCAGCAAGAATCCTGCAGCAGGTGTCGCAGGAAGACGCCGTCAGACTGCGACGGACCGCAACTGCGGGGGGCGGCGGCGGACTACGGGTGATGGGACTGACGATCAGTCTCAACCGGAGCGGAACCACCGGGCCGGAGGATGCCTGGGATCTGCTCCGCGCGATCGAGTGGCCGAGCCCGGTCTGCCTGATGGTCGACGAGATCCAGACGATGTCAGAGACTCAGTTCAACACCCTGCTGGATTTCCACACCGGCGTCCACGACCTGCCGATCGTGCCGGTATTCGCCGGACTGGCAAATGCCCGCGACGTCCTTGCCCGGAACGGGTTTTCCCGGCTCGGGCAAGGAGCCGTCCACACGCTCGGCTGTCTGGACCAGGACGACGCCGCCCATTCGGTGGAGCTGTTCCTCGACCACTTCGGCGTCGACCGGTCCGGGGCGCAGGAGGACTGGCCCGTGCGCATCGCCGAGATGTCCGACGGCTGGCCGATGCACCTGCACAACACCATGCGCGCGCTGGCTGGCGCCCTGACGCCGGCGGGCGGACGGCTCGCCGGCGTCGACGCCGAAGTGGTCGAGGAACGGGCAGCGGCCATGCGCTGGGATACGTATGCCAACCTGCAGAGCCGCGAACTTGAAACCGCTCGCTCGCTGGTTTCGGCGGTGCTGAAGTCGGTGCCGGCCGAGGGCGCACGAAAAGCTGAAGTGGTCAATCGGATCGAGCAGCTCGCCCGCCCGGCGCCTGCGGCCTGGCGGATTCCGGCAGGCATGTCATCCGACGATTTCCTCGATCTCATGGTGCACCGCGGCGTCCTTCAGCCGAGTCCGGCGAGGCGCCTTGTCTGTCCGATCCCGAGCTTCAGGCGATTCCTGATCGAGGAAGGGGAGTCGCCGCCGCTGGCGTCGCCATCCCCGCCGTCGTCCGACTCCGGTCTGCCGGAACCGTCGCCCTTCGACTGAACCCGGAATGAGCCCGGCCCCGTTCGGCATTCAGGCGGCGCCAGAACCGCGCAGCGCCCGACATGTCGTAGCCGCCGGCGGCGGCGATCATGACGCCCAGGCTGCTGGCGCCCGTTTTCCCTCTGGCTCGGCAGTCACCGAGATCGAGGCCCGCAAGGCTCGATACGAGGAAGGCGGCGGGCGGCTCGACGAGGGGGCCGAGCAGGGCATGATCGAAACCCTGGCCCGTGAGCTCGCGGATCTGGCCGTGCGCGGCATGCAGGGGGCTTGAGAGAGGGCCAACCAGGCCGACGATCGACAACAGGGTTTCCTGGCGTGTTCCGGTTTTCGCCTGATGGAGCCCTTGCGACCCGGCGGTGCCGGGCGATTGCCGCCCCTGCGCGCTCAATAGCCGCAGGTGTCGAGGTTTCCCTGGATGTGGCTGAAATATTTCCTCCCGAACGACGAGTTCTGCGGGCTGGCCTCGAACTCGTCCACATAGGCGTCGTCGAGCGATGCATCCCGAGCGCTTCGTACCGCGGACTCGTAGGTTTGTTGCAGTTCGCCGATCGCATGCTGAATGGCGTTCCTGCAATCGGTGCGGGTCTCTTCCCTTTCCAGACAGGCCTTCATGCAGGCGATGGTGGATCTGGTGGTGAAGGCTATCGCGAGGCTGCTGTTGGTGATGTCGAGGTTCCCCGTGGCCTGGAGCTCGCTCACTCTCTCGAGCACCACTGTCGCGTTCTTCACGGTCTGACGGCATATCGGTCCCGAGGCGCATTCACCACTGGGGCTCCCGGACCCCGAGGCGTGCCCTTGAGAGGCGTTCCCCGCTGGCCTGTCGAAAAGCCCCCTCGTGGTCGGTAGCGAAGTCGATCCAGACCCCGACCGCGCGGTCTGCGTTTGCGGCGCGGCCCGGCGCACGTCTTTCGGCAAGGCGGCGATGACGGCGGGGTCGTTCTTCTTCCGCGCATCATCCATGGGAGTGTTGCCGAAGAAGTCCGGGATGCTTGGGTCGGCTCCGGCCTTGAGCAAGGCAGCAATCGCGGCGGGGTTTCTTCCCTTGACTGCGCTGTGGAGAGGCGTGTCGCTGTTCTTGAACCGCGCATTCGGGTCGGCGCCGCCCTTGAGGAGTGCGGCGATGATCGCGGGATCCTCGCTGTTGGCGGCCGCTTCGTGCAGGGGAGTATCTTCATACTCGTTCGGCACGTTCGGGTCGGCGCCGGCTTTCAGCAGCGCCACGGTCGCCGCAAGGCTCGCATCCTTCCGGCCGGCGGCATTGTGCAGGGGGGTATTGCCGTACTTGTTCTGCACGTTCGGGTCGGCTCCCGCCTTGAGCAAGGGGGAGATGGCCCCGTCGACCTCGGCAGGGCTCTTGCTGTAGGCCGCAGTGTGCAAGGGGGTGGAACCATCCTGGTCCCGCGCATTCGGGTCGGCCCCGGCCCTGAGCAGCAAGCCGATAACCGAGAGATCCTCTTGCCTGGAAGACGCTCCATGCAAGGGAGTTTTCTTCCGCTTGTCCCGTGCGTTCGGATTGGCGCCGGCTTTCAGCAGCGCGCCCACGATCTCCGGAATCCCGTTCCAGCCGGCCGCCCTATGCAGCGGGGTCTCGCCTGTATCGTTTCGCGCATTCAGGTCCGCTCCGCCCTTCACCAGAGCGGCGATGATAGCGGGGTTCTTGTTCCCGAATGCGGCCTTGTGCAGGGGAGTCTCGCCGTCCTTGTCCCGCACGTTCGGTTCCGCTCCGCTCTCGAGCAACCTCTTGATGGCGTCGGGCGTTCCACTTTCCGCCGCGCGGTGCAGGCTGGTCATGCCGTCCTTGTCGCGCGCATTCGGATCGGTGCTCGCCTTGACTGTGCCCTTCGCGGTCCCGCCACCCTCGAGCAGCAAATCGGCGACAGCGCGATTGTTCCTCTTGAGTGCCGCGTCCAGGGGGGTCTCGCCGAAATCGTTCCGCATGTTGGGGTCGGCGCCGGCCTCCAGCAGGATGGCGGCAATAGTCGGGTTGCTATTGCTGGCAGCATTGTGCAGAGGAGTCCAACCGAACGGGCCCTGCACGTTCGGCTCGGCACCGGCATCGAGCAGGTTTTTGAGGAAAGCAGGGTCGTGACGTTGTGCCGCAATGTGTAAGGGCCTCTCGTTGTTTGTTCCCTGCTTGTACCTTGCGTTCGGATCCGCACCGGCCGTGAGCAAGGCCTGCATGACTGAAACGTCCGTATTCCAGGCCGATCGGTGCAGGGGAGTTCCGCCGAATTCGCCTCGCGCGTCGAGATCGGCGCCCGCCTTCAGCAACAGAGTGACGAGGGTCGGATCGCTGTTCCAGTTGGCAGCGTTATGCAGGGGGGTCAATTGGTTCTCGTCCCGCGCGTTCGGATCGGAGCCTCCTTTCAGGAGCGCATCCAATGCCCTGGGATTTCTGCTGAACAAAGCCGCCCAATGAAGAGGGGTCTCACCCTTCTTGTCCCGCGCGTTCGGATCCGCGCCTCCCTTGAGAAACGCGGCGATGACGGCAGGATTCCCGGTGGCCGAAGCTGCCCAGTGCAGGGGGGTGGCGCCGTTTCTGTAGCGGGCATTCGGATCGGCCCCCGCGCCCAGCAGGGAAGCCACTGCCTCCGCCTCACCGGACAGCGCGGCCTCGTGCAGCGGGGTGATGCCGAAGGTCTTCCCGAGCCCGGCCTCCGAGACGGCCTTCACCAGGGCGGTCGTCGCAGGCGTATTCCCACGGTATGCCGCGCGGTCCAGCGCCATTATCCCGAACCGGTCTTCCGCCTTCAGATCGGCGCCGGATTTCACCAAGGCGCCGATAACGGCAAAGGGGTTGTTGTCCGACTTGGCCGCCAAGTGCAGAGGAGTTGCGTCCCACAACTTCTCCTGAGCCTCCACATCGGCGCCGGCGTTCACCAGGACATCGATGACGGCGGGGTTCCCGGACCAGCCGGCTGCCAGATGCAAAGGCGTCCGGCCATCTTCGTCCCGCGCCTTCGGATCGGCGCCAGCGTCGATCAACGCAACGGCGACGGCAGGGTCCTTGTTGCGCCAAGCAGCCAGATGCAAAGGGGTACTATCGTACTCGCCCCGGTCATGCAGGCCAGCTCCGGCCTGCAGGCACTCCGTCACCCTCTCGGGTGTTGCCTCCCTGAAAAACGCCTCGGTATTCCAGTCATTGCAGTTCGCTGCCACGTCACCGGCGGTACGAGCCGGCCCTGCGGCTGAAGCTTCGGTGCCGACTCCCACAACCGCACTTGGTACCTTCTCTTTCCCGGCCATTCCACGCATGGCCCGGAGCGCCTCCAGGGTCAACGCCTTCCCGGCCGGTAGGCCTGCATCGCGCAGGAACGCCGTGTAGGCTTTTCCCGTGCGGGGTCCCCAGACCCCGTCGGCCGGCCCGGGCTTGTAGCCAAGCTCGGCCATAAGCTCCTGCGCCTCACGGATCGCGCGCTTCGTCGGCGGAGACGAGGTCTTGGCCTTGGCCTTCGGAACGGCAGCAGCCTGGACCTTGGGCACCTCTGCCTTGCCGCTCGATCGCCAGATCCTGGCCTGATGCTGCGCCGAGGCAATTTGCTGCGGCGTCATCTTCGCGGCCAGTGCTTCGCGTTCGGTCGCCGCCTCCGCGCTTCCGCGCCCGGCCGCCAGGTTCAGCCACTTGTGCGCGAGAACATAGTCCTGGCGCACACCCAAGCCTTTCACGAACGTCCGACCAAGCGCCAGCATTGCCCTGCTGTCGCCCGCTCCCGCCGCCGCCTCCCATTGCGTCAGCGCCTCGGAGTGCCGGCCCGCCTCCCAGGCAGCTTGCCCCGCTTCATAGTCCGCCCGGGCAGCGGAGCTCAGTAACAGCAATGCAGCGAGACAGAGAAACATCCTCCAAGTAGCGTTCCGGGACATGGTTCCATCCTCTCCTGTACCGGGCGGTCTTCTTGTCGGAGTATGCCCTATCCGAAGTTCCAGCCATGGTTAAGCGTACCAGTTTGAATTTCGTGGCGTTCAACATAAAGGAAGGGATCGACAGGCTCGACAACGCGGTCGAGCAGGGCATGATCGAAACCCTGGCCCGCGAGCCGACCTGGCCATGCGCGGCATGGGGTCGCAGGGGGAGCGCCATGACGATGCTGACCGGATTTGACGAGGCGGTCGTGGTCGATGTCGAAACCACGGGGTTGGACACGGAGACCGACCGGATCGTGTCTATCGCGCTCATCCGCTCGCAATTCAGTGCCCTGAAGGATAACCCGGAGGGCCTGCATGGCGAGACCATGAGCGTGACGGTCAACCCGTAGCGCCGAATCCCAAGGGGCGCGTCTCGGATACACGGGATATGGGACAGCGACGTGACGGACAAATGCCCTTTTGCGGATGTGGCAGATGACATACGGGACTTCATCGGGAATCGCCCGGTCATCGCCCACAACGTGTCGTTCGACAAGCGATTCCTGAACGCCGAATTCAAGCGGGCTGGCGTCAGAACGCTGCACAGAAACAAGAGCTACTGCACGATGCGACGTTACCAGGCGTTCAATGACGGCCTGAGAAAGGGAAGCAGCCTCGACGCCGTCGTCGAGAGCATGGGGGTGGAAGGACGCCGCGGGACAGTGCACGAGGCCGGCGAAGACGCGCGGCTGGCATGGCAGGTGGCGTGCGTTTTTTACATGATGGACAACCACATCCCGATTCCAGGCGGCAAGCCTGTCTCTCCTTCACGAAAAGACAGCCTGGATGACGACGATGACTTTCTGGATGACGATGACCTGAATCGCGAGGGCTTTCTGGATGGTTTTCTGGATGAGCATGACAGATGGGCGCATGTGGCCGGCAAGCAACAATCCGGCAAGTCCGGATTGAGCACACGCCGGCTCGTGGGCGCGGTCTTCGTTATTGGGCTGCTGGCATGGTGGTTTTTCGAGGCGTTGCCCCGCGTCGGGTAATCTCTCGCTCGCTCAGAACCTCCCGCCCGTCTGGCGGTCTCGGTCGTCGGTCTATCAAGAGAACACACCTGACTGCGGGCCTGATTCTACGCTGGTCTGCGCCGCCGCCAAACCCGGGACTCCCGTCACACGAGTTGCATTTGCGTAGCTTCCTGCGTCCGAACGGTGTTCATCGTGTCGCGTGCAGGCCGCTGTCCGCATCCAGTGTGGGCAGCCGGGCGATCGCCGGGCCGCTCTTCCGCTCCGCGAGCCGCAGCTCATAGAGCTTCTGGAGGTTGAGCCAGAACTCGCCCGAAGTGCCGAAGAAGCGCCCTAGGCGCAATGCCGTGTCGCCGGTGATCGAGCGTTGGCCGTTGAGTATCTCGGTAATGCGGTTCGCCGGAACCTCGATCCGCCGCGCCAGCTCCGCTGCGCTCATGCCGAGCGCATCGAGATCCTCGCGCAGGGTCTCGCCCGGATGAATGGGGTCGCGCATGACTTGCCTCCTCGAATCAATGGTAGTCCACGATTTCCACTTCGGTCGGGCCGGGACTTCCCTCGGGCCACTTGAAGCAGATCCGCCATTGGTCGTTGATGCGAATGCTCCACTGCCCCTTGCGCCGGCCCTTGAGCGCCTCCAGACGGTTGCCGGGCCTCGCCAGGTCGCGCTGGCTCCTGGCCGCATCGAGCTGGTCGAGCTTGCGTGAGGCCGTCCGGGCGAACCCGGAGAATGCCGCAATCCGGCGACCCCCGTAGAACGCTTCGGTCTTCTTGTCCGAGAAGCCGACGATCACGACGCTTTCCATTCCCGGAGCAACCGCATCGGCTTCACGCTGGCGAAAACATCCGCATTACGTCAAGCATAACGCATTTTGGGTGCTACGCGAAAGGCTTATCTCCTTGATTGCGGCGCCACCAAATGTTGTGTCGGCATCCGTTCACGGGTCGCGGGAGTCCCCGGCCCCCTCACCTCCTCCCGCGCAGCTCATCGAGCCGGGCCACGGCCGCCTCGATGGTGAGCGCCCGGACCGCCGCCTGCGGGTCCGGGCGCCGGGCCCGCTCGGCATTCAGGCGGCGCCAGAACCGCGCAGCGCCCGACATGTCGTAGCCGCCGGCGGCGGCGATCATGACGCCCAGCCAGTCGGCGCGGCGCTCGAGGTCGGCGCGGGCGCTGCGCGACAGCCCGGGCCACCGGCTTGCCCGGGCGTTGTCGTCGATGACCGTATGGGCGATCTCGTGCGCCAGCACCAGCGCGAGATCGTCGTCGCTTTCGGCGTAGCGCATCATCCCCGTCGTGATCGTGATCCCTGACCGATCGGCCCAGGCGGTCAGGGCGTCCGAGGGGGCAAGCCGGATCTGCCAGGCACAGACCTGCTGTGTGGAGATGTGGTGTGTCTGCATGCCATTGCCGCGCATCACCGTGATCGCGGCCGTCAGCCCCGCCTGCTGCATGGTTCGGGCGAACACGTCACGCGCGCCCTCCCCCCGCTCCTCCCCCGTTCGGGGGTCTGTGTGCCCTGTCGCTCCGGGCGACACGGCCACCCCGTCCACTGCGACGATCACGTCGCCGGGCACGAGGCGTCCGTCCGCGGGCGCGAAGCGCGCCACCGCAATGACCGTGAGCGCATCGGCGCCGGCGCGGGCGGTGAGCAGAGGGGCGAGCGCCGGCGGGAGATCGCCCGCCTCCGCGACCTTCAGGCCCACCGACCTGGTCCGGGCCTGACAGTGGGCCGCCTGGCCCAGCAGCGGCCACGCGACCTGGTGCAGGCGGCGCTCACGCGCCATCCAGAGTTCCAGTGCGTCGGCGCCCAGCGTGTCCCGGGGGGACCAGGACGCGGGGGGCAGCGTGCAGCCCGCCAGTGTCAGCAGGGCGGCGAGCAGCACGAGGTGTGGGGGACGCCGCTCCCGGCCCAGCAGGCCGGCGAGCCGCCCGGGGACGGACGCGATCACCCCTGCCAGCCCGATCGGCTTGCCGCTTCTCAGGCGCTGGAGTGCCCAGTCCTGGCGCAGCCAGAGAGCAAGCAGCGCCGGACTGGCACTGGCGGCGGCCCACGCGCCGGCCAGGGAAAACAGGCTGTCGGCGGCGGCAATGAGGGCGCCGCACAGGACCAGGTGGCACACGAACACCGTGCCGGCGACAGTGCGCATGTCGACCAGGCGCGCCTCGAGGCGGCCGCGTTCATCCGGGCCGATCGGCCGCTCCGCCCTGCCCTCGCCGGTGAGCGCGCCCCGCATGGTCTCGCGGTCGACCGTGCGCGGCCGCAGGACATCCCAGGTGCGCTCGGACCAGGCGCGCGCCTGGTCGAGATCGCGCTGCCAGTCAGCGTCCGCCCGGATTCTCCATGGCAGCGACAATCGGAAGAACCGGCGGGCGCCGCCACGCCGCGGGGGACCGTCCGCCATGGCCTACGGCCTCGCAGGACCGTGGTGCACACCCAGGATCCGGGCGCGCTGCGGCGCCGGGCGCGCCAGGCTCGCCGGAATCGAGCCCAGGGCCACCGGATCCGGTGGCCGCAGCGCGACCTGCATCCAGCGATCCTGCGAGGCCGAGATCCAGTCCGTGGCCTCCCCGATCGCACGCAGCAGACCGTCCGCTTGGACGGCGGCAAAGAATTCCGGCGCGGTGGCGCGGATGCGGGCGGCCAGGAACGCCTGAACTGTCCCCGCCTCCAGCCGTGCCAGAACGCCGGCAAGGCCGTGGTCGCGTGCCAGCAGATCTGCCGTCAGCACTGCCGGCCCGGCCCCGTCACGCAGCGGGCTGAAGACGGCGCCGGCCGCCAGTGCACCGAGGCCGCGGGAGTCGATGGTCGCGTGGAGGCGGATGCCCCCGGCGGCTGGAGAGCGCGCGACCTGCAGGTTGAAATCGACCGATGTCCGACCGGTGGCGGTTCGCCAGATCCCGGCGAGGGCGGAGCCGAACACGGTTTCGGGCGGGAGTGCGATCCCGTGCCCGATGATGGACGCCGGTCCCGGCGTCCACAGGTCCGCCCAGCCGGGCGCGGACGGGCGGGAGCCGCGCAGGAAGAAACCGATCAGCCCGTCGACCCGGGCGGCCGGGACCGCACCCTGAGCGGTCATGCGGGAGATCGCGACGGGTCGCAGCGCGCCGTCGCGACGGGTCACCACCAGGTCGGTCACGGACAGGTCGACGGAGGCCGCCCCGTCCGGGGCGGCGCCCGGGTCGTGGCGCACGGCAATGGTCAGGCCGCGCAGGTCGAGACGGTCGCCGGCGCCCGACACCCACGCCAGTCCGCTCACGTCGAGAGACAGGACGAGGGCGCACCCCGTTCCGGCCTGCGCTGCCTCCCGGGGTGTTGCGGGCAACCCTGTCGCGCTGAGCACGACCCGGGCGGCCGAGACCCCCGCTCCGGCCGCTTCCGGGACGGATCTGTACCCATCGAGCTCGACGCGCAGCTCCTGCCCGGCGGCGGCACACGCAGCTGCTGCGAGCGTCGACACGCCGCCCGGCACGGCGGGAAGGAGGTGGCGGAGCGAGGGGAAATCGAGCTGTGCCGCCCTGGCGGACCAGGACCGGCCGGGCTGTGCGGTCATCGTCACCGCTCGCATGTCGAGGAGGCCGGATCGGGTTTCGAGCAGGGTCCGGATCTCGGCGGCAAGCGGGGGCAGGTCAATCCGGACATCGTCGTGCCGCGGCTGCCCCCCGCGCAGGGTCGAGACGGACTCGCCCAGGGTGATCTCCGCCCCTGGACCCAGCGCAACCGACAGCCGGTCGGCGAAGTCGCTGCGCAGGGAAGCGGCGGCCGGCGCTGTCAGCATCAGCGCCGCCACCGCCGCCGCCGCCCTCGCGCATCCGTGCACGGGCCTTGCCGCCCGGTCAGAGCTCGCGGGCGAGGCCTGACGAGGCCTTGAAGGCGATCCGTCGCCGGGCGGGAACGTCGACCATCTCGCCGGTGCGGGGGTTCCTGGCCTTCCTGGCCCGTGTGTCCAGGGCCCGGAAGCGGCCGAACCCGTGGACGCGGACGTCCTTGCCCTCGTCGCGGCATTCCTCGCCGATCACGGTGGTGATGGCCCGGAGCGCGATGTCGACGGACCGCTCGTCGAGAGCGGCGGCCGCGGCGGCCCTGGCGACCAGCTGCCTGTGAGTAACGACCGTGGTCATGGGGATTTTCTCCTGTTGGTGTTGGTGGGCGAAGACGTGTGTGCGCGGCGCGTGTCGCCGCGCCGCGAGCCTGTACCGGCCCCCAGGTGGGTGTCGATCCATGCCGACAGCCTGGACGCGCTGGCGAGGACCTCATCGGGAAGCGCGATTTCGCGTTCCGTGGCGAGCCTGCGGGCAAGGGTGAGCTGTTTCTCGCTGGGCGGGGCCCCGGTCCTGGCGGCATCGATCCAGGCTGACAGCGCCTTCGCGTTGTTCAGCGCATCGCCGGGGATCTCGGTACCGGTACGCTGGGCCAGAGAGCGGGCGAAGGCGAGCTGCTTCTCGCTCGGCGGCCGTGGGCCGCCGGCGTCGTCCTTGCGGCCGTGCGCGTCGAGGAAGGCCCTGGCGGCGGCGCGGTCCTTCAGCGCCTCGGGCGGCACGTCGGCGCCGTGGGAACGCGCGGCGGCCTCGACGGCTGCGCGCATGGCCGGGCTGGGCTTGTCGGGCGCGCCCATCGTGATCCTGACCTCGGACTGCGCGATGACCTGGATCGAGCGTTTCGTGTCGGCCAGGATTGTCTCGACCGCCTGCTCGGCCGAGATCTCGCCCTTCTCGACGCGGGTGAACAGGATCTCCCACACGGCCGTGCGTCCCGGGTCGAGCAGATCGGGACAGGCCTGCAGAAGCGTGTCGTACACCTGCATGCCGGCGGGGGTCGGCTTCAGCAACTTGCGGTGGCGGACCAGCTGTTTCTGGGCGACAAGCCCCTTGACCACCTCGGCCCTGGTCGCCTGCGTTCCGATGCCGCTGGCATCGCGCAGGCGGGCGCGGATCTTGCGGTTCAGGTCGCTGTCCGGCGGGACCAGGCGCCAGACCTGCTTCATCGCGGTCATCAGCGTGCCGTCGGTGAACCGTGGCGGCGGCCGGGTGACGGAAGAGCGCACCGCCGTCGAGGTGATGGTGCCGCGTGTTCCGTCGGGAAGGTCGGGCAGTTTTTGATCCTCTCCGCTGTCGGGTGGTTTCCGGGACGCGGGGCTTTCGAGGATCGCCGTCCAGCCCGGATGGGTGGTCGTGCGGCCGCGGGCGCGGAAGGTCCATATGTGCTCATCCAGCGGGACCTGCATGCGGATCTCGCGCTGGATGTAGCGGTGGTCCGGGGCGAGCGCCGCCAGATAGCGTCCGGCGATGAGCTCGAACAGCGCCAGCTCGTCAGGGGGGAGCGCCGGAACCGCGCCCGGGAAAGTCGCGGCCGTGTTCACGTTCGGCACGATTGCATGGTGCGACATGCCGGCGAGCGCCTGGTCACAGAAGGCGCCCGACTTTCCGGTGCGAATGACGGGCTGCGCCAACAGGGAGGCGTGGGGTGCGAATGCCGCCAGCCGGAGCAGTGCGGGGACCATCGGCCCCGTGTCGGCGATGTGTGTTTCCGGCAGGTGCTGGGCGTCCGCGCGCGGATAGGTGATCAGGGTTTTCTCGTACAGGGCCTGTGCGGTTTGAAGTACCTTGTCGGCGGCCCAGCCGAGTTTCGCCGATGCGGCGGCCTGCAGGGCGGTGAGATCGGGAAGTCTGGGCGGAGCGCGGCGCTTCTGTTCCGCGCTCCCGGCGATCGGCCCCTCGTGGCCGATCGCGCGGGCAGCCAGGTCGTCCGCGACGGCGGGATCAAGGATGCGTCCCGCGAGCGGGTCGACGGCCTCGATCCCGTCGGCATCGCTGTCGTCGTCGTCCTCGGCCCCCTCCCCGTCTTCGGCCTCCTCATCGCCCATGCGATCGCAGACCAGGGTGATGGTGTGGTCCGCGACGCTGACAGTGGCCGCGACCGCGTAGAGAGTCCGGGGCACGAAGGTCTCGATCTCTCGCTCGCGCCTGCACACGATGCCGAGGGTCGGTGTCTTGACCCGTCCGATGCCGATCGCCGGCCCTCCCCTCCCCTCCTTCAGCGTGACCGTGGCGGTCCGCGTCAGCGAGAGGTTGGCGGCCTGGTCTGCCTGTTCGCGGGCCTGGCCGGCGGCGTACATGCCGGCGAACTCGGCATTGTTCCTCAAGGCATCGAACGCGCTGCGCAGGGACACCGGGTCCTCGGCGTTGAAGATCGCGCGGGTTCGCCGGCCCCGGTATCCGACGAAATCCAGGATCTCGTCGCCGATCAGCTGGCCCTCCCGATCGCAGTCGGTCGCGATGATGACCTCGCTGGCGGTCTTCACCGCCTTGGCGATCGCATCGAGCCTGCGACGCTTGTCCGCGTCCTGCGCCGCCCGTTTCGGGATGAACGCGCCCGTCCACATCAGACCGGCTGACCAGTCCTTCCAGTCCTCGCGCACCTCCTGTGGCTCGCAGAGGGTCACGATATGGCCCCGGGCGGGCAGGACGGGCCCGAACCGGGTCCCGAGCGCCGCTGACAGGGCGCGCGCCTGGGAGGGCTTCTCGCAGATGACGATGGTCCTGGACACGGAGCCTCCCGGGCGCTGTCTGTGGGGTGGCCATCATGGCCCGGGGAGTGCGGGTGCTGCAGGCCGGATTGTCGGTTTTCTGTGGACAGAGCTCGACAGGGCTCAGCCGGGTGCCGGGACGGGGAGATCCGGATCCGGGTCCAGCTCCAGCTCCTCGTGGCGCTCGAGGACTTCCGTCAGGGCCGCGCGGAGCTCGACCAGCCGTTCGGCAGACGGCATCTCCTCGGGACTGACGGTGGCCAGCGGGTCTTCGCCTTCGAGCTCGAGCATCGGGCGCCGGTCCGCGGTCGGCCACGAATAGGCGTACCCGAAGGCAAAGTCCCGGTCCGGCCCGGCTGCGGCGCCGGGCCCGCGCACCACGCCGGGCTCCCGCACCAGCAGAATGTCGCGCCCCTTTGCGCTGACCATGGCGAGATCGTAGGCGTAATCGGGCGGCATGGCGCGAGCGATCACGTCGTGCACCCGGCCCAGCGCCGTCTCGACCCAGTCGCCGGACAGGCTTTCGCCGCGCTCCGCGAAGGTCTCCGCCGCCCTGGTGCAACCCTCGATCGAGAGCAGCGAGACGCCGAGATCCTCGATCGGCGTCCTGGTGAGCGGCGCGAAGACCTGGCGGCAGAGCGCGTCGTTGGCGCGCAGTGCCATGCGCGCCGCTTCGGCCAGGTCGAGGCCGGTGTTCCGGCGGACCCAGGCGCCGGCCTCGGCGCTGACGTCACCGGCGCCGCGCTCGCGGAGGATGTCGCCGTGGCCGGTGACATCCGCGGCCGCAAGCTCGTGGTCCGGCTCGTACCGCGCGATCCGGTGGGCGATGGCGCGGGCTTCGGTGTAGCGCTCGATTCCGTCAGGCAGCGGTGCGTCTGCATAGGCGGTGGTGACTCTCATGTGGGCCCGTGCCTGGCGCCAGACCATGTTGCCGGGGTGCGCAGCGCCGACCTCTGCGGCCATGTCGTGGAGCGCCGTGGCGAGGCGGTCGCGGACATCCGGATCGAGGGCGTCGCGAGCGGTCTGCGTGTGCAGCCAGGCGTGCGCCTCGATCATCAGCCGGGCGTTCGTGTCCGCAACGGCGCCGGTGGAGAACAGCGGAACGTCGGCGGGCTCGCCGAAGCCAGTCCGGCGCAGCCCGGCGCTGTCGCGCAGGGAGACGACGCAGTTTTCCAGACCGGCGCCACCGGTCCCGTCTGCCGGCGAGACCGGGATGAACCACATGCCTCCTTCGGGGGCGGTTCCGCCGACGACCGCCTGGCCAGGGCTGACGTCCACGCCGCCATCACCTCCATCGGGGACCCGGGCTCTCTCGAGCATGTCCCGGGTCGGCAGGATCACCTGCGCGTCGGAACGCCGCGGCGGCCCGGGCTCCCTGTCCTCGTCCTCCGGCTCCATGAGATGGGTGAGAGTTGCTTCGATGAGCCGCCCCTCGGCGGCGGCCTGCGCATAGAGCGCCCCGATATCGACGTTCATGTCGGTCGATCCCCTGCCGGTGGAGGGCCTCGCGGGCCCGGTGTCTCCAAGCGTACGGTGCGCAGGTGAAATTCCAGAATGCCGCGGCGGGAGGTGGGCCAGGTTGAATGCCCGGGGTCCGCCATCCTGCCATTCGGGCTGGCTGCACGACATTGCCAACGGCTCCGGGCGACGGTTCTGCCGAGCCCGGCTTGACACTCTTCGTGCGCTCATGCACATGTGTACACGTGAACGCGTGCACAGGTGCTGTCGTTCATGCGTTCGTTATTGAACACCTGCGTCGGTGCGGGGGTACTGGCGTACAGGTGTACACGCGTGAGCCGGGAGGTCGGGCATGCCCGTTCCGCGCCACATCCAGCGTCTCTACCCGGGCGGCAGCCTGCGCTCTCCCGCCTGGCGCGCCCTGCGCGCGCGCATTCTGCGCCGCGCCGGGTTTCGCTGCGAGGGAACGCCCCAGCGTCCCTGGTGCCGGGTGGCGCATGGCAGCGTCAACCCGGTGACGGGCTCGCGGGTGGTGCTGTCGGTGTGCCACCTCGACCACGATCCGACACACAACACCGAGGTCAACCTGCGCGCGGTGTGCCAGCTCTGTCACAATTCGTGGGATGCGCCCAAGCGTCATCTCGCGCGCTGGTTCACGCGGCGCGAGGGCCGGGCGGCGGGCGACCTGTTCGGCCTGGTCCGCCCGCGGGTCTGGCCGGCCCCGTCCTGCCGGCAGGCCGATCAGGCCGCGGGGGCGAAAGCCTCCGCCGGCTCGGCCGCCTCCGTGGCGGAGTGATCATGATCCGGCTCCCGGGCCAGCGCGACGTCCAGGATCTCGAGCGAGACCGCCTCGATCTCGTCGACCATGCCGGCGGCCTCCGCCCGCACCGCCTGCACGACCTCCTGGTCGGCGGTGCGGGTGGAGATCCGGTGGCGTGTGACCGCGCCCCGCGCCACCGCGGTGTCGATCCCCTCGTCTGCCAGGGCGGCGGCCAGCGAGTCGGCATCCAGCGTGCGCGACAGCGGCACGCCGCTCTCGCGCAGGGCCTCGAGGATGTCCGCCGGATCCTCGCCCCCCTCGAGGGCGGCGTAGATCTCGCTCAGGGTGGCGACGCAGGCGGCCGGGTCCGGCTTGCGTGTCACTTTCTCGTGACGGGCCGGGTCAACCTCGCCCAGATCGGCGAGGGTTCGCAGCTGGTCCTCGTCCCACCGGTCGGCGATCGTCCAGGCCGCTGCGGGAATGCGCAGCTCGCCGCGCTGGTCCAGGTACTGCTGTTCAAGCCGGTCCCGGATCCCGGCGACGCGGGTGGTGATCTCGTCGGCGACCGCGCGCATCAGGGTGATGCGCGCGAGAGTGTCCGTCGCCTCCGGCGACGGCTCGAGCGGCCCTGGCCCCGACCGCGGCTCGGGAAGGGTGCCGGCCTCGACCAGCTGCCAGAATCCGGCGCAGGCCTGTTCGAGTTCGCGCGCCAGCGCCGGATCGTGGGTCACCGGAAACTCCTCGACCAGGAAGTTCTCGGCATCGAAGGCGGCGATGGCCATGGTGTCGACGCGGACGCCGGCGCGCCGGGCGATGGCGTGGTAGTGGTGAAGCTGGCAGGTGTAGTCGAGGCTGATGTCCTTGCGCATCTCCGCAAAGACATCGGGCCCCGGGCACTTGTAGTCGATCATGTGCCAGGCGCCGTCGGGGCTCTCCTCCACGTGGACCAGGTGAACGAAATCATCCGGGGTCCCGATCCGCCAGGGGGCATCGGGATCGCGCGCGTTGCGCAGCGCGCCGAGGCCGGTGCTCGCGGAGCTGCGCCCGGTCTGCTCGAGATACATCCTTTGCAGCCACGGTTCGGCGCGGATGCCCCGCATCATGGGCCCGGTGGCGGGCTGGGGCGGCAGGATCAGCAGCTTTTCGGCGGCGAGGTTGCGCGCCGTGGTGAATGTCGGCGCCTGGCCGCGGCTTTCGGCCAGGACCGCGCCGGCGTCGGAGCCTCCGATGCCGGTCGCGCGGCGCAGGTGCCAGGACACGGCCGCGTGCAGCGCCGGCATGGTGATTTCGCCACCGGTTCCGCGGACACGGCCCGCCTCGGCCTGGGTGGTCTTGAGGATCCAGCGCGTTGCCCGGTCCTCGGGAATGGCGTCGGCCTGCGGCAGGGCCTGCACGGCGGCCATGCAGCGGCTGACGAGCTCGCGGGTCGCGCCTGGACCTCGCTCGTGTTTCCACGGGGTACCGGAAATCTGCGCGAGTCGCGCGTCGAAGGCGGTGTAACGGCCCGCATCCATCGCTATGCCCCCCGGGTTTTCCGCCTGCCTGTCATGCAGGTACACTCTACAGGGCCCACCGTGAAAATCGGGGAGGCGCAGGACAGGACATCGGGAGGGCAGTAGCGTGTCCCAACCCAGATACCAGTGCGAGTCTTTCGACCCGCCCGCTCGAATCCGACGTGAGCTGGAAGAGTTCCGGATCGACGACGCCCGCGTGTCCGAACTCGTGCTGGCGACCCTCGGGGGATGCCGGCTCCTGATCTCCGGACCGGTCAACGGGACGGTGACGGTGCATACGCCGCGCACGGTGCACGCGGCCTACCTGCGCGCGCAGCACATGCCGGCGCTGAAACAGGCCGCAGGAAGGCACCTCGGTCTGGCCGAGGCCGACTTCGCGCTCAGGCTCGAGCCGTATGCTGGGGGGGGGGGGGGGAGGCGCGGTGGCTGGTCAGGGGGCGGAGGGTGTGGGGGGGGGGGGGGGGGTACAACGTAAGTGCCTGTCAGTCAAGGAAAAAACGACCTCTACGTGGCCATCTACCGAGGGTCTCGTCGAGAACCCGGGCCTCGTCATGCGCCACGCCTGGGACTTGGAAAACCTCGGCCGGAAGCTGGCGCTGCGGCCGAGCGATGGGCCGATCACGGCGAGCGATGTGCTGGTCGCGGCAGATCCGCTGCGCCACATGCTGGGGCATGTCTGCAGCCAGGTCGAGCGCCGCCAGCGCCTGCTCCTGATCGAGCTCCTCGATGACAGGTTCCGGCTGGCGCCATCGCGGCCCGTTGACCGGCAGATGTTGTACGAGACGCTGCATGGCCTGCCCGGCGCGCCGTCGATCGTGAGGCGGCGCAGCTTCCGGGCCCGGCCGCCCGGCACGGTTGTGCCGGTCGCCGCCGCTCTCGCGATCGTGGCGCGGTGGTTCGGCGTGTCGGCGCGTGACCTGCGCGGGCGCGAGCGCACCCGGCCGATGGATTTCGCCCGGCTCCATGCCCTGTCCCTGCTGCGGCGCGTGACCCACCTCTCGCAGGAGCAGATATCGGCGCAGTTTTCACACCGCCATCACAGCGCCCTGGTCTACTCGGAACGCCGTGCCAGCGAGATGCTCGACGCCGACCCCGGGCTGCGCCGGGCGATGGACGGGCTTGCCAGCGCCTGCGACCGGGCGGGGCTGATGGCCAGCGCGGCGCGCTGCGCTGCGGTGCTGAACGAAGGCGAGCGGTGAGACCGGTGGGCGCCAGGCGAAAGCGGGTCCTCGAACTCGCACAGGCGCGCATGATCGACGCCATATTGGTCACCGAGGTATCCCGCTGGGAACGTTCGACGCAGGACCTCATCGACACGCTCTACAGGCTCGATACGCCGCACGGACGGATGATGGCCACGATGCTCGCCGGGATCGCGCAGTTCGAGCGCGACCTGCTCAGCGAGCGCGTGAAATCAGGTCTGGCGACCTTCCTTGACACCGCACATCTCGCACGGGAGAAATTGCTACCTGCAGTTTGACGACCGACAGCTGCCACATCTCTGACACCCGCCAAGGCAAATAGGGCAGCGATGTCAGACCAAGACTTGGCTTTTGCAGATCATGCTCGTGGCCACCACATCCGCCATTCAGCGAACAACCCTACGGCGGATCCGTTTTCGCCGATCTCCCCCGGCGTGTCCGGCCAACGTCCTGCATTACGTCTCATTGCCCACACTCGGGGTGGCCGCCGCTCGAGAGACCTTTCTTACCGCAACCCTTCCCTTCGCGAGTGTCTGGACCGACCTATTCCAGAACATGCTCGCACCGGGGGACGAGCTTCGATGGCGCGAGAGTGGCCCCGGTACCGGACGAGACGCACGCGTGGCCTACTCGAGCCTCCTCGGGCGCTACATGGCCCGCGCATATCTCACGGGCAACGAAGGCGTCCGCTTCCTCGTGCCGGTGGACACGGCGAGGCGCACCCTTTGCAATTCCCGTTTCCACATGAACAGCCCCCCACGCGAACCCGGACTCGAAGCGGATTGGATCGGCCTCGACGACCGTCACCTCATCATCGCCGAAGCAAAAGGCTCGTCCGACAAGGGCACCACGACATGGTCGGGGCCAACATCCATTCCGCAAATCCTGCACAGAGCCATCGAACAAACCCAAAGAACCAACGTATTTCGATCTTCGGCGACCACGCCTTTGCCAGCCAAACGCTGGGCCGTCGCATCAAGGTGGGGAAACGAACAGAACCGCTTCGAACCCACGCTTCTCGCCTGGGATCCGGAGGAGGAACCGCTCGACGAAGCCGATTACCGGGACCTCGCCAAACTTCTTCACCAGAGCGACACAAGCGACATTCTCACCGGTCTCGGACATCCCGACGCCGCCGAACGCCTCGACGCCTCCGCACCGATTGCCGCGGAGCTGCCCCTTCTTGTCGGGGGCCAACCCATCGAAGCGGGCTTCTCCGCAGCGCTGGGGCCGATCGGCATCGTCCCGCTGCGCGAGCCTGCCGATCTCGAATGGGTCCATCGAGTGCGCGATCTCAACATGTACCTGGCCCTGGCGTCCTTGTCAGGACGATATGTCAGGACGATTTCACTCAACCCACGCGCAATCTACGAGGACGACCTTGCGGATCCAAATGGGGCAATCCGAGGCGACGGTCCCCGCATCGCTCAACACGCCGGACTTACCGTCGCATGGCCCGGATCCGGAGACGACATCGAAATTCCGCGGGACTAGCTCTCGTCGATCCGTGCGCCGGCTTTCCGTTCACTGCGTTCCACAGTTCGGCCACCGGAGACATTCCAACCTCGGTAGCTTTGTTGTTCGGCGCGCAATCTGGGCCCCGCTGGATCAAGTTATCTCAATGACTTACCGCGCCGATCGGCATCCAACCTGTGCGCCGATCAACAGTCTGATGCGCCTGTCGCGCTTTGCGCCCAATCGCCCCTACTCGGCAGCCTGAGGGTAAATGCCCGAGCCGATGACGAGCTTCTGGTCAGAGTTCGGTGCGTTGAAACTAACGGCATATCCGAACTTGGGGGAGCCAGTATCCTCGTCACCTTGGATTTCCGGGTTGTCGTAGTAGTAGTGCAGAAACTTGCGACCCTCCCGCAGGGCGCCGCCGATAAGCAGTTTGGGAAAGGGA